>JBBSNM010000017.1:0-37070 GCA_038232655.1 Propionibacteriales bacterium
CTCGATCACCTCTGCCTCGACCCGTCCGGGCACGGCGACGATCTCGTCCACCCGGCGGACACCATCGGGCGCCAGCGACAGCTGGACGACGAGGTCCACAGCGGCGGCCACCGTCGGCACGACGAACCGCGAACCGATGTTCTCGCCGGCGAGCAGCGGCAGCGTGCACGCCTTGACCAGCGCCTCGCGGGCGGAGTTCGCGTGCAGGCTGGCCATGCCCGGCAGGCCGGCGTTCAGGGCGAGCAGCAGGTCGAGACACTCCTCGGCCCGCACCTCGCCGACCACGATGCGGCTGGGTCGCATCCGCAGGCTCTCCTTGACCAGATGGCGCAGCCTGATCTCACCGGTCCCCTCGAGCCCCGCCTGCCGGGTCTGCAGCGCCACCCAGTCGGGGTGACTGAACCGCAGCTCGAACACCTCTTCGCACGAGACCACCCGCTCGGTGCCAGGGATGGCGGCGGCCAGGCAGTTGAGCATCGTGGTCTTGCCTGCCTGGGTTCCACCGGAGACGAGCACCGACAGCCCCGCCCGTACGGCGAGGTCGAGGAACCGCGCCGCCCCCGCGGTGAGGGTGCCCAGGCCCACCAGGTCGGGCAGCCGGTGCGCCCGAGCGACGAACTTGCGGATGTTGACGGCGACGAAGTCGCGGCAGATGCCGTCCAGCACGACGTGCAGCCGGTGTCCGCCGGGAAGCATCGCGTCCACGAACGGCTGGGACAGGTCCAGGCGGCGGCCGCTGGACTTGAGCATCCGCTCCACCAGGTCGCGGACCTGTTGGGCGTCCAGGATGAGCGGTGTCAGCTCGTGTCTGCCCTGCCGGGCGACGAACACCCGGCTCGGGTCGTTGATCCAGATCTCCTCGACATCGGGGTCGTCGAGCAGCGGCTGCAGCACACCGAGCCCGGACAGTCGGGACACGATCTCCCCGACCGCGCCCGGCTCGTCCTCGAGGGCCGGCACCGCGCCGGTCAGGCTGCGCCGCTCGTGCCGCCTGGCCGCCTCCTCGGCCAGCCGCCGCACGGCGAGCGGGTCCGTGGCCGGGTCGACACCCTGCAGCCGGACCTCGGCCCGCACCTCGTCCACCAGCACCGCGGGGACCGCTGACACGAAGGCACCCCCAAACTCTGGTTTCACCAGATGCGACGGACTGGACAAACCGGGACGTTAGTGAGGGTTTCGGGTCTCGGGAAGACCCGCAGGGCAATCTGTGGACAAGGTCGGCAGATCGGTCAACGCACCCGTCGCAACGACCACTCGTGCCCCAGCAGTCGCCGCACCGGCACCGAAGCCAGCACCGGCACCGCGCCGGAACCGAGACGAGCGCCCCGGTGGTCGCTCCGGGACGCTCGCTCGGGCGCGGTCAAGAAGACCGCGCAGACCACCCATGGTGGACGACGGGGACGTAACCCAGCAACGACAGCGCGGGCATGGTCATCCGATCGTGGCCGATCGGGCTCCGAACCGTCCGGTCCGACAGGCCGGCCCCACCGGTCGCGTCAGGATCAGGGCTGCCGGTCCGCTGCCCTCAGAGGAAGCTCCTGATCCACGAGAGGTCGTCCGGCTGGTCGATCCGGTAGCCACCGCCCACTCCTGCGCAGTTCTGATTCAACCCGAAAGAGGTGACCGCCCCGACCACGTTCGAGTTGGTGCCGATGAACAGGGGGCCACCGGAATCGCCGAAGCACGTACCACCCCGCGCGGCGTCCCCGCTCACCAGCACCGACGTACCCGCAGGCACCCCGGCCGTGCCCTTCACGCTGACCAGCTGCAGGTCGGCCTTGAGCCGCACCCGTAGCGCCTGCTCATGGTTCTTGTTGGCGTTCTGCAGGCCGTACCCGACCGCCTCGACCGTCACATCCTGCAAGCCACGCCGGGTGGCCAACTCATCCCACACCCCCAACTCGGGCAGCTCGCCGTACTCAGGCATCTGCACCGCCTCGTCCAGCACCACCACACCGACGTCGTACAGGTAGAAGGCGTTTGGATCGTACTGCGGATGGGTGTACGTCGTGCCTGAGACGTCCCCGCCAGTGGGGTAGCCGTTCTCGGGGATACCGGCCTCGACGTCCTCGTCGAACCAGATCTCGGCGCTGGCTGCGGGAGACTCCGTGCAATGACCGGCAGTCAGGTAGACCGTGGGCGAGATCAGCGTCCCGCTGCATCGCCACAGCGGATCGCCGTCGCCGTCAAGGGCGACCATCAGCCCCACATAGGGATGCTCACCGTTGTCGGGCTCGCCGCCACGCGTGATTGCGTGCGCAGCCGTCGCGCTGGCAAACACCAGCACGCCCGCAATCAGGCTCACCAGGACTCTCTTCACCATCATCGTCGACCCCATCTGTGCCAGCCGGTCTGCCGGATTTGACAGGGGCCACCTTCGCACGACTGCCGGACCTGAGTCCACAGATCGCCGGCGGGGATCAGTCCAGCAGGCTGCGGGCCACCCGCAGACCGACCGACATCCGGGCGAGGTCGGGTGCCTCGTCGCGGCAGACCTCGTGCAACGTGGCGCGCGCCCGCTCGAGCCGCTCCCCCGCGTGCTCCGCCCAGGCGGCCACCTGCTGCTCGACGGCCCGCTGCTGGGGATCCTGCCCGCTGACGCCGGCGTCGCTCGCCTCGCCAGTTTCGCCGGCCGCGCCAATGTCGCCGACCGCGCCGGTGTCGCTGGCGTCACTGGTGTCGCTGACCCCACCTGCCGCACCGGTCGGAGAATGCTCCAGCACGGTGGCGGTGAGCGCGGCATGCACCTGCTGCAGGTCGTCGCGCAGCGCCGCCCGCGCCATCGTCTGCCACCGGTCCGCGCGCGGCAGCTCGACCACCCGGTCGTAGAGCACGTCGATCTCCAGCTCCTGGCCCAGCACGCCGTGCACCCGCGCGACCTCCAGCGGGTCTCGATCGAGCCGGCGCGCCACCTCGACGATCGCCAGCGCGGCGTAGGCGGCCGGCAGCACCGCCACCTGCTCGGCGACATCGTCGGGCACCCCGGCAGCGGTCATGCGCTCGACGCGCTTGTGCAGCCGCTCGGCGTCCCGGCCGGCGAGCACGTCGGGCAGGCCGGCCACCACCTCGCGCACGGTGTCGCCGACCTTGGTGACGGTCTGCTCGGGGTCGAGGTGCCAGCGATGGTTGACCAGCCACCGGCTGGCACGCTCGGCCAGGGTGCGCACCTCCAGGCGCATCCGGGTCTGCACCGCGGCGTCGACGGCAGGGTCGAGGTTGTGCACCAGCCGGGCCAGCTCCTGCACGCCGAACAGCTCGGTCGCCACGGCGTGCGCGCGGGCCAGCTCGGAGGCGGTGGCGCCGGTCTCGCCCGACAGCCGCTGGAAGAACGTGATGCCGCCGGCGTTGACCAGGTCGTTGACGACCTGGGTCACGATGATCTCGCGGCGCAGCGGGTGGGCGTCCATCTGCTCGCGGAAGCGCTCCCGCATCGCGGTCGGGAAGTAGCGGTACAGGTGCCCGCGCATGAACGGGTCGTCGGGAACCTCGCTGTCGAGCAGCTCACCGGCCAGCACGATCTTGGTGTAGGCCAGCAGCACCGCCAGCTCGGGCGTAGTCAGGCCGAGCCCCTGGTCACGTCTGCGCGCCAGCTCCTTGCTCGTCGGCAGGAACTCCAGCTCGCGGTCCAGCAGGTCGGCCTTGCCCAGCCGACGCATCCAGTCGTCGTGGACGTGCATCAGCGAGTCGGCGATGCTCGCCGAGTTCGCCAGCGCGAGCGTCTGCTGGTCGTTGTCGGCCAGCACCAGCCGGGCCACCTCCTCGGTCATCTCGACCAGCAAGGCGTTGCGCTGCTTGTCGGTCAGGTCGCCCTCGGCCACCACCCGGTCGAGCAGGATCTTGATGTTCACCTCGTGGTCGGAGGTATCCACCCCCGCCGAGTTGTCGATGAAGTCGGTGTAGATGCGGCCGCCGGCGAGGGCATACTCGACCCGGCCCCGCTGGGTGAAGCCGAGGTTGCCCCCCTCGCCCACGCACCGCGCGCGTACGTCGGCGCCGTCGATCCGGATGGCGTCGCTGGCCTTGTCGCCGGCCTCGGCGTGCGACTCGGTGCTCGCCTTGACGTAGGTACCGATGCCGCCGTGCCACAGCAGGTCGACCGGCGCGGTCAGGATCGCCCGCATCAGCTCGTTCGGGGTGAGCTGCTGTTCACCGTCGATGCCCAACGCCTCGGCCAGCTGCGGCGACACCGGGATCGACTTGGCCGACCGGGGGAAAACCCCACCACCGGCCGAGATCAGGTCGGCGTCGTAGTCGGCCCAGCTCGAACGGGGCAGCTCGAACAGCCGCCGGCGCTCGGCGTACGACGTGGCCGCGTCCGGCGAGGGGTCGACGAAGATGTGCCGGTGGTCGAAGGCAGCGACCAGCCGGATGTGCTCCGACAGCAGCATGCCGTTGCCGAAGACGTCGCCGGACATGTCGCCGACACCGACGCAGGTGAAGTCCTCGGCCTGGCAGTCGACGCCCATCTCGCGGAAGTGCCGCTTCACCGACTCCCAGGCACCGCGGGCGGTGATGCCCATCGCCTTGTGGTCGTAGCCCGCCGAGCCGCCGGAGGCGAACGCGTCGCCGAGCCAGAAGCCGTAGTCGGCGGCCACCTCGTTGGCGATGTCGGAGAAGGCCGCGGTCCCCTTGTCGGCCGCCACCACCAGGTAGGCGTCGTCACCGTCGTGACGCACGACGCCCGTGGGCGGCACGACCTGATCACCGTCCAGGTTGTCGGTGACGTCCAGCATCCCAGCGATGAAGGTGCGGTAGCAGGCGACGCCCTCGGCCAGCCAGGCGTCGCGATCGACCGCAGCGTCGGGTAGCTGCTTGCAGTAGAAGCCGCCCTTGGCGCCCACCGGCACGATGACCGCGTTCTTGACCATCTGCGCCTTGACCAGGCCGAGAACCTCGGTGCGGAAGTCCTCGCGGCGGTCCGACCAGCGCAGGCCGCCGCGGGCGACCGGCCCGAAGCGCAGGTGCACCCCCTCCACCCGCGGGGCGTAGACGAACAGCTCGAACCGCGGGCGTGGCTTGGGGACATCGTCGATGCGCTCCGGCTCGATCTTGAGCGCGATCGCCGAGCGCGGCGGCTCGTCGCCGGGCGTCGGCAGGAAGTAGTTGGTCCGAGTGGTGGCACAGATCGCGGTCACGTACGAGCGCAGGATCCGGTCGTGGTCGAGGCTGTCGACGTCGTCCAACGCCGCGGCGATGTCGCGCTCGATGGTCGCCACCGCTTTCATCCGCGCCTCGTCGTCGGCCGGGGCGTTGTCGCTGCCCGGGTCGAAGCGGGCGGTGAACAGGTCCACCAGCATCCGCGCCACCGACGCGTGCCGCAGCACCGTGTCCTCCAGATAGGTCTGGCCGAACGGCGAGCCGACCTGCCGCATCCAGCGGGCGTAGGCGCGCAGCACCGACACCTGCCGCCACGACAGACCCGCCGCCAGCACCAGCCGGTTGAAGCCGTCGGCCTCGGCCCGCAGATGCCAGCAGGCGCGGAAGGCGTCCTGGAACAGCTCGCGGCCTTGTTCACCGGGCTCACCGTCGTAGCGCAGGCCGAAGTCGTAGACCCAGGCCCGGGACTCGTCGCCCTCCAGCGCGTAGGGACGCTCGTCGACGACCTCGACGCCCAGCGAGGTGAACAGCGGCAGCACCTGCGACAGCGACAGCGGGGAGCCGGTGCGGTAGATCTTGAAGCGGCCCTCGCCGGGCGGGGCGTCGGCCGGCTCGTACAGGTGCAGGCCCAGTCCGCTGTCGCCGACGTTCTCGACCCGCTGCAGGTCGCTCACCGCCACCCGCGGGCCGAAGTCCTCCTTGTACGCCTCGGGGAACGACGTGCCGTAGCGGCGCAGCAACCGCGACCCTTCCGCCTCGCCGACCACGTCGGAGGCCGCCTGCGCGAGGTCGTCGGTCCACGAGCGCGCGGCCTCACCGAGCAGCCGCTCGATGTCGGCATGGTCGATCTCACCGACGAGCTGGCCGTGCGGGGGACGTACGACGAAGTGCAACCGCGCCAGCACCGACTCGCTGACCCGCGCCGTGTAGTCGGTGCTGACCCCGTCGCGCACGCCACCCTCCGACAGCGCCTGGGCGAGGATCTGCTCCATCCGCAACCGCACCTGCGTCGTGTAGCGGTCGCGGGGCAGGTACACCAGGCAGGACAGGTAGCGGCGGTAGGGGTCCTCGCGCACGAACAGCCGCAGCTGGCGGCGCTCCTGCAGGTGCAGCACCGCGTGCAGCGTCGGCACCAGCTGGTCGACCCGGGTCTGGAACAGCTCGTCTCGGGGGTAGGTCTCGAGCAGGTCGAACAGCGCCTTGCCGCTGTGGCTGTTGGCCTGGAAGCCCAGCTGCTCGAGCGCCTCGACGCTCTTGCGGCGCAGCACCGGGATGCGCGTCACCGACTCGGTGTAGGCCGCGGACGAGAACAGCCCGAGGAAGCGCCGCTCGCCGGTGACCTCGCCGGTGTCGTCGAAGCTCTTGATGCCCACGTAGTCCAGGTAGGCGGGGCGGTGCACGGTGGAGCGCGAGTTGGCCTTGGTGATGATCGCCAGCTCACGGGCGCGGGAACGCTCGGCAACCGGGCCCGGCAGCCGCTTTCCGTCCGGCGACGCGTCGGCGCGCAGGATGCCAAGCCCGCTGCCGGGGACGGCCTTGAGCACCGCACTGTCTGCTCCGTCGGAGCCGTCCCCCGACCCGTTGTCGGTCAGCGCATACTCCCGGTAGCCGAGGAAGGTGAAGTGGTCGTCGGCCAGCCAGCTCAGCAGCTCGGCGACCTCGCTGACCTCGATCTCGTCCAGCTGCGGCGGGTTGGACTGAAGCTCGTCGACGATCTCGCGGGCCCGCGCCTGCATCTTGGCCCAGTCCTCGACCGCCTCGCGGACGTCGCGGAGGACGTCGCCCAACCCCTGCTCGAGCCGCGCCGCCCGCTCGACGTCGTCGACGCGGTCGATCTCGATGTGCATCCATGACTCGGTGCCGCCGGTGTCGCCGGTGTCGCCGGTGTCGCCGGTGTCGCCCTCGGTCTCGGACACCTGAGCGACCTGTTGCAGGCTGCCCGCCACGTCGCGCTCCACGCCCAGCTGCGGGTGGATGACCAGGTGGATGCCGTGGCCGTGCTGGGCCAGGTGCATGGTGACGGAGTCGACCAGGAAGGGCATGTCGTCGGTAACGATCTCGACCACGGAGTGGCCGGCGGCAGACCAGCCGTGCTCGCCGACCACCGGTGTCGACACCGCCACCGTCGCAGTGCCCTGCGGACGCTCGCCCGCGAGCCGGTAGTGGCTCATCGCAGCGCCGTACACGTCCTCGGCGTCACGGCCGGTGATCTCCTCGGCCGCGACGTGACGGTAGTAGGCGCTCAGCAGCCGTTGGACCGTGTCGGCATCCACCCCGGACGTGCTCCGCCGGGCGGCTGCCACCTCCGCGGCCTTGTCCAGGATGGCCGCCAGCGCTCGGTCCCGCTCGGTGCGCATCGTGCGGACCTCCCCGAAGGTGGCGTCGCGTCGCACGTCGTTGTACGACCCACCGACCATATCGCTGCCAGGGCGTTGCGCGAGCGTCGATACGGTCGGGGCGTGAAGTTCATCGAGCAGCACCAGTACGACGCCCCGCCCGCCGCGGTGTGGTCGATGCTCAGTGACCGCGGCTTCCGCGAGGAGGTCTGCCGCGCCACCGGTGCCCGGCAGTGGGACGTCGACGTGTCCACCGACGAGGGCGGGGGCACGATCCGGGTGCGCCGGGTGATTCCCGCACGGGTGTCCGATGCGGTCAAGCGGTTCGTCGGCGAGACCGTGACCATCGTGCAGACCGAGCAGTGGGGTCCGGCGACCCCCGACGGAGCCCGCACGGCGGACCTGCACCTGGAGGTCGAGGGCCAGCCGGCGGCCATGACCGGTGCGCACTCGCTGGCCGCCCAGGGCGGCGGCACGGCGTTCGAGGTCGCCGGCGACCTCAAGGTGTCGATCCCGCTGCTCGGCGGCAAGATCGAGAAGGAGATCGCGAAGGCGGTGTCGGCCGGGCTGGCCGAGGAGCACAAGCTGGGCGTGCGCTACCTGTCCTGAGCGCCCCTCACTCGGGTGCCATGTGCGGGTAGGCGTGGTCCACCGGGGGCACTAGGGTCTCCTTGATCGCCCGCGTCGACGTCCAGCGCTGCAGGTTCTGCAGCGCACCGGCCTTGTCGTTGGTGCCCGAGCCACGGGCGCCACCGAACGGCTGCTGCCCGACGACGGCCCCGGTGGGCTTGTCGTTGACGTAGAAGTTGCCGGCCGCGAACCGCAGCCGCTGCTGCGCATCCAGGATCGCCGCCCGGTCGGTGGCGATCACGGCGCCGGTAAGGGCGTACTTCGCCGCCGACTCCATCTGGTCGACGACCTTTGTGTACTGCCGGTCGGGGTAGACGTGCACCGACAGGATCGGGCCGAAGTACTCGGTGGTGAACACCTCGTCGGTGGGGTCGTCGCCGACCAGGATCGTCGGCCGGACGAACCAGCCCTCGGAGTCGTCGTAGCTGCCGCCGGCCGCCACATCGATCGACGCCGTCGCCCGGGCCCGGTCGATCGCCGCCTTGTGCTTGGCGAAGGCCCGGTCGTCGATCACGGCGCCCATGAAGTTCGACAGGTCGGTGACCGGTCCCATCGGCAGCGACTCGGTGGTGTCGACCAGGTCGTTGCGGAGCTGCTTCCACAGGCTGCGTGGCACGAACGCCCGCGACGCCGCCGAGCACTTCTGCCCCTGGTACTCGAACGCGCCACGGACCATCGCCGTGCGCAGCACGTCCGGGTCGGCGCTGGGGTGGGCGACAATGAAGTCCTTGCCGCCGGTCTCACCCACCAGCCGCGGGTAGGTCCGGTAGCCGCCGATGTTGGCGCCGACCTGCTGCCACAGGTGCTGGAAGGTCGGCGTCGAGCCGGTGAAGTGGATGCCGGCCAGGTCGGGGTCGGCGAGCGCGACCTCGGAGACCGCGATCCCGTCGCCGGTGACCAGGTTGATGACCCCGGGCGGCAGCCCGGCGGCCTCGAGCAAACGCATCGTGTGGTACGCCGCGAGCGTCTGCGTCGGCGCCGGCTTCCACACCACGGTGTTGCCCATCAGCGCCGGCGCGGTCGGCAGGTTGCCGGCGATGGCCGAGAAGTTGAACGGCGTGATCGCGTAGACGAAGCCCTCGAGGGGGCGGTGGTCGAGGCGGTTCCAGACCCCGGGGCTGTTGGCCAGCGGCTGCTCGCTGATCAACCGCTTCCCGAAGGCCACATTCATCCGCCAGAAGTCGATCAGCTCGCAGGCGGAGTCGATCTCGGCCTGCGTGGCGGTCTTCGACTGGCCGAGCATGGTCGCCGCGTTCAGGGTCTGCCGCCACGGCCCGGACAGCATCTCCGCCGCACGCAGCAGCACCGCGGCCCGCTCGTCGTAGGGCAGCTCGCGCCAGCCCGGCGCGGCCGCCTTGGCGGCCGCGGCGGCGGCGCGGGCGTCGGTCGCGGTGGCGTTCTTCATCGTGCCCAGCACCTCGCGCCGGGCGTGCGGTTGGACGACGTCGATGCGCTTGCCGCCGCCCAGCTGCTGCTTGCCGCCGATCGTGCAGGTCAACTCGACCCGCTCGGCGGCCAGCTGCACCAGTCGCTTCTCCAGCTGCGCCCGCTCGGCGCTGCCCGGCGCGTAGGTGAGCACCGGCTCGTTGACGGGGGTGGGGACCTGCGTGCGGGCATCCAAAGGGCTCATGCCCAGCATCTTGGCAGACCTGGCGGCAGGCTCAACCCCCCGACGTCTGCACCAGCTCGGCCGCCTCGACCGGTGCGTACCACGCGAGATCGTGTTCGACCAGATCGGTGAGCACCCGCTGGACGTGTGCCGACGGTGCGGCGTCGTCGGCGAGGGCCGCCACCGCCGCCCGCACCGCGGCTGACGCGTCGGGGGTGTCGACGAGCACCGCCACCACGTCGGCGATCAACAGCTCACCGGGAAGCGTGCCGGCGCCGGGGGCAGCGCCCCCGAGATCAACATCGCCGAGCGTCCGGACCGCATCCACCTCGGCCGCCAGCACCACCCGGCGCGCCGGCTCGGTGCCGGCGGCGACGGCGTCCGCGTCGAGCAGCTCCAGGCTCGATGCCGCGGCCTGCAGCGTCGCCGCGTACTCGAGCTCCTCGACGTCGGGTCGCCGGTCAGCTCCTTCTGCCCACCACCGGGCCAGCTCGTCGGTCACCGTGACGGCCGGCAGCTCCGGCCCCAGGCTGCCGACCTCGACCAGCCGCCGGAGCCCCGCGAGCGTCATCGGCAGGTACGCCCTCAAGAGCGTGCCTTGCGCGGGCGCCCCGACTGCTTGCGCGGGGTGCGTCCGCGCGGCGCCCGGGTGCGGCCTGGCCGGGCGGTGTCGACCAGCTCCTCGAGTGCATCGGCCAGGCACTGCGCCAGCACGTCAGCGTCCGGCACCGCCACCCGGTCGGTGTTGATGCCGTAGAACACGCCCCCGTCGTACGAGCTGACCCCGATCGCCAGCGTCCTCGGCTCGGTGAGCGGCAGCACCGGGTAGGTCGCCAGCAACCGGGCGCCGCCCGCATACATCGGCTCCTGCGGTCCGGGCACGTTGCTCACGACAAGCTGGTAGGGCAGCGACGCCTGGCTGTCGGCCACCCGTGACCCGAGCGCGTGGAAGGTGGTGGACGCCAGCCCCGGCGTGGCGACCAGCCGCTCGGCCGACACGGCGCGACCAGTCTCCTTGTGCGCCTTGAGGGCGTACGAGACATGCTGCAGCCGGAGCACCGGGTTGGTCTCACCGACCGGGAGGGTGAGCAGGTGGCCGGCGACGTGGCTGCCGAGGGAGTTCGGCTCGGCGTCGTGGTCGTGGACGCTGAGGGGCACCATCGCCCGGATGCCGGCTCCCAGGCTCACCGGTTGGGCCCTGGTCAGCAGCCAGCTTCGCAGGGCGCCGGTCACCACCGCGAGCACCACGTCATTGATCGTCCCGCCGTGCTTCTCGCGCACCGCCCGGTGATCCGCGAGCGCGGTGGCGACGGTGACGAAGCTGCGCCGCAGGCTCAGCTCGGCCGCCAACGGGCCGCCCGGCAGCCCACGCGGCGCCACCGGCAGGTGCCCGAGGGCGGCCGAGAGCTGGCCGAGCAGCGCTTCGGGGTGTCGGGCGGTCTGCCCCAGCGAGTCGGCGCCCAGCCGCAGCTGCGAGGGGGCTGGCTGTGGCTGCCACGCGACCGAGGGAACCTCGCGCGGCTCGGGCGAGTCGTCCATGATGATCTGGCCAAGTGCCACGGTGTCGATGCCGTCGATCAGCACCTGGTGGCCCTTCAGCAGCATCGCCACCTGCCCGCCGGCCAGTCCCTCGATGAGGTACAGCTCCCACAGCGGCCGTTGCCGGTCAAGCGCCCGCGCGACCAGGCGCGACGTCAGGGTCTGCAGCTGAGCCATCGAGCCGGGCTGTGGCAGCGCCGAACGGCGGACGTGATAGCTGAGGTCGAAGCGCTCGTCGTCGACCCAGACGGGGCTGGCAAGGCCACCGAGCACCGGCCGCACCCGCTGGCGGTAGCGCGGCACCAGCGCGATCCGGTCGTCGATGAGCCGGAGCAGCGCCTCGTGGCCCAAGCCACGCTCGCCGGGGTCGAGCACCAACAGCACCGCGACCTGGCGCGGTGCCCGCGCGGTCTCGGCGGACAGGAAGGCCGCATCATCCGCGCTCACGCGGTCTGACATCGTGTCTCCCGATCGGTTGCTCGTAAGCCAGCGGAACCGGCCAGGGGAACTGGCCGGGAGCTGGCCGAGGAACTGGCATCGTGTCATGAGCGTCGATCCCTGTACCGGCTGCCTCGGCAGCGCCACCACATCCGAACGGGGGATCGCAGCATGTCGAGATGGGCCGCCGCAGCGGCGCTGGCTCTGTTGCTGCCCGCGGTGTTGGGCCTGTCCGCGTGCGCGGCCGGCCAGGCAGACGACGCTGCGGATGACGGCGAGCCCAGCACGAGCCAGCCCAGCAGCGACAAGCCCAGCAGCGACAAGCCCAGCAGCGACAAGCCCAGCACGAAGCAGTCGAACACCGCCAAGCCCAAGCCCGACAAACCCAGCACCGACGACGCGGTCGTCGTCGACATCGTCGTGGCCGGGGGCGACGTCACCCCCGCCGGCAAGCAGGTCGAGGTGCGGGTGGGGCAGCGGGTCGAGCTGCGAGTCGACAGCGACGCGGCCGACGAGCTGCACGTGCACAGCGCGCCGGAGGAGCAGGAGTTCGAGGTGCGAGCCGCCGCGAACCAGACCTTCGAGCTCGTGCCGGAGCAACCGGGCCAGTTCGACATCGAGCTGCACCAGTCGGGCACGCTGGTCGCCCAGCTGGTGGCGCGGCCCTGAACCTGGCCCACGGCATCGGCGGCGCCGCCGATCTGCCGCTCCCGCTCGGCGGCGTCCTCGTCGGTGCCGGCTGGGCGCTCACGGTGTCGTTCGTGGTGCTCGCCTTCTCGTGGCGCAGCTCGCGCCTGCGTGGCCGCGCGGCGGGCCGCGCCCTGCCTGGCTGGGTCACCACGGCGGTGGACTCCGGGCTGCTGCGGGGCACCGTCCGCGCGGCCGGCCTGGTCGTCACCGCCTGGACGGCCTGGGCCGCACTGGCCGGCCCGGACTCGCCGGCGAACCCGACCTTGGGGGTGCTCTACATCTACCTGTGGGTCGGGATGGTGCCGCTGAGCCTGCTGGTGGGCAACATCTGGCCGCTGCTGTCCCCGCTGCGGACGCTGCACCTCGGCCTGACCCGACTACTCGGCACGTCGACCGGCAACGGCATCCGCCCGTACCCGCGGTGGCTCGGCTACTGGCCGGCAGCCTTCGGCCTGCTCGCCTTCGTCTGGACCGAGCTGGTGTACCCCGAGGCGGACCTGGTCTCCACCGTGGTCAGCTGGTACCTGCTGTACGCCGCGGTAATGCTGGTGGGCTCGGCGGTGTTCGGCGCCGGCTGGTTCGAGCGAGCCGACCCGTTCGAGGTGTGGTTCGGGCTGGTCGCGCGGCTGGCCGTCTGGGGCCGTCGAGACGGCCGGGTGGTCGTCCGCAACCCGCTGGACAACCTCGACAGCACCCCCCTCGATCGCGGGCTGCTCGCCGTCGTCTCGGTACTGCTCGGATCGACCGCGTACGACAGCTTCAGCGCCTCGACCTGGTGGATCGCGCGCACGGCCGCGCCGGGCGGAGTCGACCCGACGCTGCTCGGCACGCTGGTGCTGGTCGGCTTCGTGGTGCTCGTGGCGGGCACCTTCGGCGCGGCGTCGATGTGGGGCAGCCGGCTCACCGGGCCGGCCCGGTGGGCGCTGCCGGGGCTGCTGGCGCACTCGCTGGTGCCGATCGGGGTCGGGTACGTCGGCGCGCACTACCTGACGCTGCTGCTCGAGTCCGGACAGCGCTACCTCGTCTACCTCTCCGACCCGCTCGTCACCGGACGGCACGACTATCTGGGGACGATGGACTGGGAGACCAGCTTCTTCTTGTCGGTCCGCCCCGGGCTGGTGGCCGTGCTCAAGGTGGCGTTCGTCCTCGGCGGCCACCTGCTAGCCGTCGTCGCCGCGCACGACCGCGCCGTCCGAGTGCTGCCGGCCGCTGCCGCGGTCACCGGTCAGCTGGCGATGCTGGTGGTGATGCTCGGCTACACCGTCGGTGGGCTGCTGCTGCTGTTCAGCGTCTGAGCGCCGCCCGCCGGCGGTCGGCCGCCCGGCGAGCCCGCCGGCTGCCGGTGGAGGGCGCGACGTCCAACCCGAGCTCGAGGCCGAGGGCGCCCGCCAGCTCGTCCACAGCCGTGGCCAGCGGAGACGACGCCACCTCCTCCCCGACCGCCTGCCCGTTCGTCCAGGCCCGGTCGACGGCCGGCTGGTCGTAAGGCAGGTAGGACAGCGGGACCTCACCGATGGCCCGCAACAAGGTGGCCGAGACCTCCTGGCGGGACCAGCCGAGACCGGGGCGCAGCTTGTTGACGACCAGTCGTACGGTCGCCGAGGGCACGAGCTCGCGCAGGTCGCCGCGCGCGCGGGCGAGCCTGGTGAGCCCCAACGGGTCGGCGCTGCCGACCGCCAGCACGATGTCGGCCTGCTCGAGCACGGTCGCGGTGGCACCGTTGCGGCGGGGGGCCGCGGTGTCGAAGGCCAGCTCGTCGTCCTGCTCGATGCAGAAGCCGCAGTCGACGACGACCAGCTGGGCGCTGCGACGGGCCACGCCCAGCAGCTCGCGCACCGCTGCCGGGCGCAGGGCGGGCCAACGGTCGGCCCGCGGCAGCCCGGTCAGCACCCGCAGACCGGGGCGCACGCTGCGGGCGGCGGCCCCGAGCGCGGACCGGTCGAGGGTGCCGGCCGATGCCGAGCGGACGGCGGCCAGCACACCGGACACCTCGTCCAGCACTGCCAGCATCTGCCCGGTGGCGCCGCCATAGACATCGGCGTCGACCAGCAGGGTGCTCACCTGCCGGCCGGCAGCTGCCGCGGCCAGACCCAGCGCCACGGTGGAGCGGCCGGGAGCACCAGTCGGCCCCCAGACGGCGACGACGTGCCCGGAGGTGGTCGGTTCCGTGGTGTCCTCGTCGCCCGCCAGGGGTTGGGCGAGCGGTGTCGCCCGTACCGTCGCGACGTCGTCAGCGGCGTCGAGCAGCGCCTGGATGAGCAGCCGCGGGTCGGCGGCGACATCTGCTGCCAGCACCCGGTCAACGCCCAGCCGACGGCTGCGCTCGGCGTCGACGGGGCCCTCGGCCACCACGAGGGTGGCGACGTCGCACTCGGCGAGCCGGGCGACCACGTCGGCGTCCCACCCGTCGACCAGCGACGACACCAGCGCCAGTGACCCGCGCCCGGCTGCCGCGGCGGCGACCAGGTCGGGGAGGTCGACACACCGCCGGGCCAGCCGGACCGGCGATCCCGGGGCGGCCAGCCGGGGCAGCAGCGGCGACTCCCACCTGGCGCCGGCGGCCGCAACCAAGACGTGCGCGGGCGTGGACACCTCAGTCGCCGACCCGGACCAGCACGACGCGGCCGGAGCCCACCACTCCCAGGACGCCACCGAGCTGGCGGGCACCGCGGACGGCGTCGACACGGACGACCACCGCACGGCTGGCGGTGGCGAGCGAGTCCACCGGGCCGGCGACGGCGACGGGGGCGGCCCGCAGCACCCGCTCGGCCGCGGCGGCGCGGCCGGTGTCGGCCGATTCCGGCACCACCCAGACGTCCACCAAGTCGCCGCCGGCCAGGTCGACCGGCGCTGCTCCGGCCTCCACCGACAGGGGCACTTCCGCGCTGTGCTGGTCGCCCGGGCGGTCGAGCGCATCGACCGGCACCAGCTCACCGCGCTGGAGGTCGCGGTCGAACACACCGACCGGCTCGGTGTCGGTGCCGAGGTAGACGGCCGGCGTCGCCGCATCCTCGAGCAGGGCACGGCCCGGCACCAGCTGGACGTCGGAGACGTCGTCGCCGGCACGGACCGCGGCGGCGGTCACCCACACCGCTTCCGACTCGTCGGCGGCGGTCATCGCCCGCGCACCAGCCAGCGTCGACGCGACCACCAGGACCAGCCCGACGGCCAGCCTGGGGTCTCGCCAGCTGGGGCGCCGCAGCCGGGTCGCGGCCGGCGAGCGAGGGGCCGACGGGGCGTCGACGCCCGTGGGCGGAAGGACATCGGTCGCGGGCATAACCGACATTGTGTAGAACCAGACGGATTCGTCCAGACTGTCCACAGACTTTCCCGGACCCGTCCGTCCCGTGGCTCCCTGCTGGCACACTGGCCCCATGCCACTGGGCCCGGAGGGCTCCCGCTTCCTCCATCTCGCCGATGTCGCGGAGATCTTGAACATCTCGGCGAAGCAGACCTATGCGCTCGTACGTCTCGGCGACCTGAAGGCCGTCAAGGTCGGGAGGCGGGGAGCCTGGCGGGTGGAGGCCAGCGAGCTCGAGGCCTACATCCAGCGGCTGTACGCCGACACCCAGACCTTCATCGAGGAGCACCCCTTCGGTGATCCGAGCGAGGTCGACGGCGAGTTGGACGAGTCGTAGTCACAGCTCAGCGGTGACGGGGGCGTGGGCGACCGCGATGCTCGTGAAGCAGACAAGCAGCCGCGACCGGTCAGCACCGCGGTCGATCTCGACGAAGTCGGCCCCCACCTGTCGCACGGTTCCCCGCAGGGTGCCGCCGTCCACCCGGACGAGTCGCACCACGGCCTGCTCAGCGGCGAGCCGCCGCCAGGCCGCACCCCACGTCATCGGCACCGTCGCGGACTCCGCCGGCGCCGATCGACCGGTGCCCTCGACCGCGAGCACGGCCGCGACCCGAACCAGCGCGTCACCGGGGACCTCGTCCAGCAACACCCAGTCCGGACCCACATAACGCACGGTGCCCCGCACCGGTCCTGCGGCCAGCAACTCGAGGGTCACCGGCGCCCCGAGGCTGCCGCGCAGCCGATCGAGCCATCGCACGGCCGCCACCTCGGCGCGCGTGCGCTCGCAGATCTCGGCGTCGCGGTCGAGGGCCGCCAGCTCGACGGCCTCGGCCTCGAGGTCGTCGAACAGCCGCTGCCAGCGCATGTGCTCCTCCGGTTGTCGTGGTCGACCGTACCGCTGTGGATGACGGGTTGACTGCAGGACCCAAAGGGAGGTAGACCAGGCGTCTGGTAAGAAAAGGTAGGCAATAGTAGGTAAAGGGAAGCAATGTCGACTATAGGTGTCGGGGGGGCGCACCCTGCGTCGCGGCTGCGGGCTGCATCGGTGTGCGTGGCCAGCGTGGCGGTGACCGCGACGCTCACCGGTGCGGGGCTCCGCAGCCTGCGCAGCTCGGTGGCGTTGGTGCTCGGTCCGCAGCCGCAGCCGGTCACGGTCGACGACCAGGTCACCGCCGCGCTGACCACGCTCGCGATCGGAGCGGCCGCGGCAGCGTGGATGGCCTGGTGCCTGGCGTTGTGCCGGGTCTGGCGGGCCGCTCACCGCTCGGCACCCTGGCCAGCCGTCCAGACGACGCCGGGACCCTGGCTGCGCACCGCAACCGTCGTGCTCGGCGTCGGCTGGCTCGGCCTGGCCTCCGGTGGCCAGGCGGTGGCCGACGACCACCCGGTGCGACCGTCGACGGCCTGCCCCGGCACCGAGAGCGCAGGCGCCGATGTCGACCGCCTCGACGGTCTCCTGCTGCCGAGCCTGCCGTCGGCGGGTCGCCGCTTCGACATCGACGGCGCCGTCCACGTGGTCGCAGCCGGTGACTCGCTGTGGAGCATCGCGGCCGCCCAGCTGGGCCCGGGGACAGCCATGGCCGCCATCGACCACCGGTGGCGCCGCCTCTACGCCGCCAACCGCGCCGTCATCGGCAAGGACCCGGACCTGCTCATCCCCAGCCAGCGACTCCGGCTGCCGGAGTCGCCACCTCTGGAATCGAGGAGCAACACCCCATGACGAGTGTCTTGCGCCGCCTCCCACCACTACCCGGAGAGGTCATCGCCTGGCCACCGAGCCCGCAGGCGGCGACGATGCAGCACGGTCTCGACCTCGACCTGGCACCACCGGTGCCGGGGACGACGCAGCCGTGGCAGAGCCCGGTGCGAGCGCGCGCAGCCAGGTTCACCCTGGCGGTCATCGAGGTGGTGTCTGGGGATCGACCCGTCAGCCAGCTCGAGCGCTGGATGACGGCGGGGGCCTTCGACGACATCGCCGAGCTGACCGCCGTGATGAACCGCTGCAGCGACTCCGAAGGGCGCGCGATGACCGAGCGGCCGCGGCTGCTCAGCGTGCACGTCACCCAGCCCGCTCCCGAGGTGGCCGAGGTGTGCGGCCACGTCCGCCAGGGCCGGCGCAGCCGGGCTGTCGCGCTGCGGCTCGAAGAGCGGCCGGACGGCTGGCTGTGCACCGCGGTGCAGGTCGGCTGAACCCGACCTCAGGCCCCCACGCCCGCCCGCGCCGCCGGGTCGCCGTGGCAGCGCTTGAACTTGCGACCCGACCCGCACGGGCAGGGCGCGTTGCGTGGCACGTCGGCGTACTCGTCGACGGACTCGGCCCCGCCACCCTCGGTGGCTTCACCGTCGACGTCAGGGGCGGAGTAGTTCAGCCGCTGCGGTGCTTGAGCAGGCCCAAGCCCCTTGGCCACGATCTGCGGATGCTGCTCCTCGTCCGCGTGGTCCTCGACCGACTCGTCCTGATCGTCGACCGGCTCAGCTGCTTGCTCGCCGGCGACCTGCACCTCGAGGTTGAACAAGAAGCCGACCGACTCCTCCTTGATGCCGTCCATCATCGCGGCGAACAGGTCGAAGCCCTCTCGCTGGTACTCCACCAGCGGGTCGCGCTGAGAGTAGGCCCGCAGCCCGATGCCCTCGCGCAGGTAGTCCATCTCGTACAGGTGCTCGCGCCACTTGCGGTCGAGGACGCTGAGCATGACCTGGCGCTCGAGCTCGCGGACGACCTCCTCGCCGAGCTCGGCCTCGCGGCGGTCGTAGGCGGCCTGGGCGTCGCTGCGCATCCGGTCGGTCAGCACCTCGTGAGTGAGCGCCGAGCGCCCGCCGAACTCGTCCTCGACCTCGGCCAGCGAAACCGACACGGGGTACAGCGTCTTCAGTGCGACCCACAGCTGGTCGAGATCCCACTCCTCGGGGAAGCCGTCGGTGGCGCCGGTGACGTAGCCGTCGACGACGTCGTCGATCATCGTGCGGACGAGCTCGTGCAGGTCCTCCCCCTCGAGCACCCGACGACGTTCGCCGTAGACCACCTGCCGCTGCCGGTTCATCACGTCGTCGTACTTGAGGATGTTCTTGCGGGACTCGAAGTTCTGCGACTCGACCTGCGACTGCGCCGAGGCGATCGCCCCGGTGACTCGCTTGTTCTCGATCGGCACGTCGTCGGGCACCTTCAGCGTCTGCAGCACCCAGTCGACCCAGTCGGACTTGAACAACCGCATCAGGTCGTCCTCCAGCGACAGGTAGAAGGCGGAGTCGCCGGGGTCACCCTGGCGGCCGGAGCGTCCACGCAGCTGGTTGTCGATGCGCCGCGACTCGTGCCGCTCGGTGCCGATCACCGCCAGCCCGCCGCTGGCGGTGACCTCGTCGTGCTCGTCCTTGACCTGCGCCTTGGTCTGCTCGATCGCCTCCGACCACGCCGCCTCGTATGCCTCGGGCGTCTCGTTGGGATCCAGCCCACGATCGCGCAGCGACCTGTCGGCGAGGAACTCGACGCTGCCGCCCAGCATGATGTCGGTACCGCGGCCGGCCATGTTGGTGGCAACGGTCACCGCGCCCTTGTGACCAGCCATCGCGACGATCGCCGCCTCGTGCTCGTGCTGCTTGGCGTTGAGGACCTCGTGCGGGACACCGCGCTTGGTCAGCAGGCTCGCCAGCCGCTCCGACTTCTCCACGCTGGTGGTGCCGACCAGGATCGGCTGGCCGGTGGCGTGCCGTTCGACGATGTCGTCGGCGACCGCGTTGAACTTGGCCGCCTCGGTGCGGAAGACCAGGTCGGGCTCGTCGGTGCGCCGTACCGGCTCGTTGGTCGGGATCGGCACCACGCCGAGACCGTAGGTCTTCTGGAACTCGCTGGCCTCGGTCATGGCCGTGCCGGTCATCCCGCCGAGCTTCTCGTACAGCCGGAAGTAGTTCTGCAAGGTGATCGTCGCCAGCGTCTGGTACTCCTCGCGGACGCGCACCTGCTCCTTGGCCTCGATCGCCTGGTGCAGACCCTCGTTGTAGCGGCGGCCCTCGAGGATGCGGCCGGTGTGCTCGTCGACGATAAGCACCTCGCCGTTGATGACGACGTACTCCTTGTCGCGCCGGAACAGCTCCTTGGCCTTGATCGCGTTGTTGAGGAAGCTGATCAGCGGGGTGTTGACCGAGTCGTAGAGGTTGTCGATGCCGAGATAGTCCTCGACCTTGTCGATGGCCGGCTCGAGCACCGATACGGTGCGCTTCTTCTCGTCCACCTCGTAGTCGTCGTCGACGTGCATGCGGGTGGCGATGGTGGCGAACTCGGCATACCACTTCACCTCGTCCTGGGTGGGACCGGAGATGATCAGCGGCGTCCGCGCCTCGTCGATGAGGATCGAGTCGACCTCGTCGACGATCGCGTAGTAGTGCCCCCGCTGCACGCAGTCGTCGAGCGAAGCGGCCATGTTGTCGCGCAGGTAGTCGAAGCCGAGCTCGTTGTTCGTGGCGTAGACGATGTCGCGGGCGTAGGCCTCCCGGCGCTGGGCGGGGGTCATGCCCGGCAGGATCGTGCCGACGCTCAGGCCGAGGAAATGGTAGATGCGGCCCATCCACTCCGCGTGATACTTGGCCAGGTAGTCGTTGACGGTCACCACGTGCACGCCCCGGCCGGTGAGCGCGTTGAGGTAGACCGGCAGCGTCGCGACCAGGGTCTTGCCCTCGCCGGTCTTCATCTCGGCAATGTTGCCCAGGTGCAGGGCGGCGCCGCCTTGCACCTGCACGTCGAAGTGCCGCTGGCCGAGCACCCGCTGGGCGGCCTCGCGGACGGCGGCGAACGCCTCCGGCATCAGCCGGTCGAGCGATTCGCCGCCCTCGTACCGCTCGCGCAGCTCGTCGGTCTGCGCCCGCAGCTCGTCGTCGGTCATCGCCGTGAACTCGTCCTCGATCGCGTTCACCTGCTTGGCGATCGATTGCAGCTGGCGAAGGATCTTGCCCTCGCCCATGCGGAGGATCTTGTCGATCAGTACGGGCACGGGGGTACGACTCCTGTGGTGGCTGCTGGGCTGTCTGCTGGGCTGTCTGCTGGGCTGACCCGGCCATGGTAGTCGTCGTTCAGCAGGGCCAGGCCGAGCGCACCGGCGAGGTCACCGACGGGTGCCACCACCACGTCGGCCAGGTCGAGCCAGGCCGCCATCGACCTCAGCTCGGCGGCCAGCTCGGTGGCCGTGGAGTCGGGCGCGTCGCGCTCGCCGTGCGCGGCGGCCACCCGGAGCAGGCCGGCCGCGCGGTCGGCCTTGAGGTCGACGCGTGCCACCAGCCGGTCGCCGAACAGGAACGGCAGGACGTAGTAGCCGTGGACCCGCTGCGGAGCGGGCACGTAGATCTCGATGCGGTAGCGGAAACCGAACAACGCCTCGGTGCGGGCTCGCTCGAACACCAGCGGGTCAAACGGGCTCAACAGGGCCCGGGCGTTCACCTGCCGTGGCAGCCGGGCCCGGTGATGAAGGTAGGCCGGCCGGGCCCACCCCTGCACGGCAACGGGCAGCAGCTCACCGACGTCGACCAGCTCGTGCACCGCCCGGCGCGTGAGCACCGCCGGCAGCCGGAAGTAGTCGCGCAGGCACTGTTCGCTGGCCACACCATGGGCCCGGGCGGCCACCCGGACCAGGGTCCGCACGGCGTCGTCCTCGGACGGGGTGGGGGCGGTCACCACCGACGACGGCAGCACCCGCTCGGGGATGTCGTAGCGTCGCTCGAAGGCGCTGTTGCGTCCCGCCGAGGTGACGTCGCCGGCGTAGAAGAGGTACTCCAGTGACTGCTTGACCACCGACCAGTTCCAGCCCCAGTCGGTCTTGGTGCGGGGCACGTCGTGCTCGATCTGGCGGGCGGTGAGTGGCCCCCGCCGACGCACTTCGTCCAGCACCCACGCCACCAGAGCCGGTTGCTCGCGAGCCACCCGCAACGGTCCGCCCCAGGCCTGGCTGGCTGCCTTGGCCATCCGGAAGCGCAGTGCGGGTTGCAGGTCGATGCGCACCAGGGATGCCTCGTGCGCCCAGTACTCGAACGTGCGCCGCGGCGCCCGGGAGAAGGAGCGATCGAGCAGCCCCCGGTCGTAGGGGCCGAGCCGGGAGAACAGCGGCATGTAGTGCGCGCGGACGACAACGTTGACCGAGTCGATCTGGAACAGCGCCAGCCGGTCCAGCACCCTCGCGAGGTGTCGCGGACCGGGCCCGACCGCCGCGGAGGGGCGGCGGTCGGTGAACCCCTGGGCGGCCAGCGCGACCCGCCGAGCCTGCAGCCGCGTGAGCCGCTCGGTCAGCATGCGTGGGCCGGAGGCGATGGTCGGGTGTCGAACATGCCCACATTCGACCACCGACCACCGACCACCGACCTTGGCCTGGGCCTGGGCCTGGGCCTGGGCCTGGGCCTGGGCCTGGGCCTGGGCCTGGGCCTGGGCCTGGGCCTGGGCCTGGGCCTGGGCCTGGGCCAGGCGCCGCCTGCTCGTCAGCGACGGCTGATGCTCACGGCGCGTCGAGCAGCTTCTCGCGCATGGCGTACATGACCGCCTCCATCCGCGAGTGCAGCTGGAACTTCTCGAGGATGTTGCGCACATGGTTCTTGACCGTGTTCTCGGCGATGAACAGCGCCCGGGCGATCTCGCGGTTGGTCCGTCCGCGGGCCATCTGACGCAGCACATCGAGCTCACGTTCGGTGAGCCGCGGGGAGGCGATTTCACCGGTGTCCGTACCGGCCAGCTGCTTGAACTCGTCGAGCAGCTTGACCGCCATCGACGGGCTGATCAGGGACTGGCCCTCCGCGACCAGCCGCACCGCGTCGGCGACCTCGTCGACCGACGAGCTCTTGAGCAGGTACCCCGACGCCCCGGCCTTGACCGAGCCGTACAGGTCGGACTCCTCGTCGCTGGCGGTCAGCATCACGATCTGCACCGAAGGCATCAGCGCCTTCAGCTCGGCGCACGTCTCGACGCCCGAACGTCCTGGCATCCGCACATCGAGCAGCACCACGTCCGGATCGGTCCGCAGCACCACCTCGACGGCGGTGTCACCGTCACCGGCCTCGCCGACGAGGTCGATCCCGTCCAGCGTGTCGACGAGCATGGTCAGTCCCCGCCGGAACAGCTCTTGGTCGTCGACCACGACGACCCGGGTCGGCTCGGGCGTCAACGGATCAGACCTCCAGCCGGATGACGCCGTAGTCGTAGCCCCGACGCCGGTACACCACGCTCGGGAGCTCGCTCTCCTTGTCCACGAACAAGAAGAAGTCGTGACCGACGAGCTCCATCTCGTACAGCGCCTGGTCAAGAGTCATCGGAACGGCAGGGTGGGTCTTCTCGCGCACGACGACCGGGCCGTCACCGATCACGGTCAGTGGCCCCACCTGCCGCGCCACGTTCAGGTCGTCACCGTCGTGCGCGCCGCCGGTGGCCGCATCCGGCCCGGGAGCCGCGACGGCGGCGGCCTGCGACAGCGACACCGGCGCGCGGTTGCCGCGGTGGATGCGGCGCCGGTCGGCGGCCTTGCGCAGCCTCGCCTGCAGGCGCAGCAACGCGCCATCGAGGGCGGACATCTTGTCCTCAGCGGCCGCCTCCGCACGGATCACCGGCCCCCGCGAGTGCACGGTCAGCTGGATCCGGACCGCACGGTCTGCCTGGCGGGGGTTGCGCTCCTGCGTCACCTCGACATCGACTCGCGTGACCCGGTCGTCGTGCTTCTCCAACCGGGTCAACTTCTCTGCGACGTGCTGACGGAAACGCTCGGACACCTCACAGCGCCGGCTGGTGACGACGACCTCCACGAAGGCAACCTCCTTGGGTGGGAAGAACGACGTTAGCCCCCCTGCCGCGTCGGCGAAAGTTCAGGACCCGGTGCCGGCCGACCGCGCCGTCGACGGGTCGCGGCAACGGTCGCCACGGCGTGCACCTGCCACCCGGCCGCGGTCAGCGCCCGCACCGCCTCGTCGGCCGTCGCGCCGGTGGTGAGCACGTCATCGACGACCAGTCTGAGCACGGACCGACCGGTCGCAACCGTCGCAACCGGGGCGGTCGCGGCCCGCAACGCACCGTGCAGGTTGGCAGCCCGCTCGGCGGTTGACAGACCGGCCTGGTCGCGTACGACCCGTCGATGGTCGAGCCGACGCGAGACGTGGACTTCTCGACCACGGCGGCGCAGCAGGCGGGCGGCGGCGCGTGCCAGGTCAGCGACGGGGTCCCGCCCGCGGCGGCGCACGCTGACCCGCGACGACGGAACCGGGACCAGCTCGACCCGCCGCCCGGCCACGCCGCCCCGCTCGCCGAGTGCGTGCTCGACGACGACTGCAAGCATGCGCCCCAGCGGCTCGGCCAGGTCGGCTCGCCCCGAGTCCTTGTAGGACACCACCAGGCGGCGTACGAGGTCGGCATAGGCCGCCGCCGCGAACGGGTCCGCGTGTGCTGCAACCAGGCCCGGTGGCGGCGGATCGGGCCAGCAGGTCCACGGTCGCGGCCGCAGCTCGCGCCGGCAGGTCGGGCACAGCGCCGGGCCGGGCTGCGCGCAGCCCGCGCAGCGGGCGCCGAGCAGCAGGTCGACAGCCGCTCCGCGCAGGGTGGTCCGCACGCTGGCAGTCTGGATCGCGCGAACCGTCCTGGCGGCGGCTCGAGGGGCAGTTGTGGACAACCGCCGTCAGTCGGGATGTCTGGGGTGGTCGATCTCGCCCACAGCGCTCAGCCGCGACCATTCCGACTCGCTGTCGAGGACGTAGAGCCGGCCGCTGCGGGTGCCGATGACCGTCCGCGCGTTCACGACGCCGGCGTCGGTCAGCTCGTCGGCACCCACCTGCCCGAGCAGCGCCTCCCCGGTCAGCGCTGCCCCCTGCACCTCGGAGCCGTCAATAGCGACCCGATACACCTGGGGCGGCTGCTTGCCGATCCGGCCGAGGACACCCACCTCGGCGGGGGTGACCCAGGTGGGCGAGGCCAGGTCGCCGAGACCGCTCTGGCGCACGGGCACGGCGTAGGCCCGGTCGAGGCGGCGCACCGTGCGACCGTCGGCGCCGCGGACCACGCGGGCGATGACCAGCACCGGCGAACGGTCCCGCCCCGACGGCTCACCACCGCGATACGGGCCCGACCAGCGGTGCACGAGGGCCGCCAGCCGCGCCCCGTCAGGGGAGATCGCAAACGCGCTGATGCCCGCCTGCGCCAACCCTCCCGCCGGCGCCGGGCGGGCATCGGTCTTGTCGGCGACGACGACGCTCGCCGACCCGGACCGGCCGCCGGTGTCGAGCACCCACAGCTGGCCCGTGCGGTCCCACTGCGGATCGCGCAGGGTCCCGTCCGCGGCCTGACTCTCGTACCAGCGGCGCACGTCGGCACGTTCGACAGCGTTGAACGGGCCGGCGAGCAGCCGGTTGCCGCCGACGACGGCGGCCACCCGTTGCAGGGTGCGCTCCACGCTGACCTCGCCGAGAACCGCGCCGCCGTTGCCCCACCAGCCGTTCACCGTCGCGACCGATCTGGCCTCGATCGCGGCCAGGCCGCCACGCCGGACCCCGAACAGCAGGGCCCTGGCCGGCGGACCCGACGGGTCGAACTGCCCCCACGTGTCCGTCGTCTGCACCGAGTCGGCGTCGGGCACGTCGAGCTTGGCACCGCCGACCCGCATTCGCAGCCCGGCGAGCCCGGTGATCTGTGAGAGCGTCCAGGTCAGCTGGGCGGCGAGTTGGGTCCGCTGGGTCGCGGACAGGTTGGCGGCCTGCTCCCCCAGCTGCACGTCGGCGACACCGTCGGACCGCAGCGGCGCGGAGACACCGGCGCCCGCGGCCGTCGACAAGGTGGTGCCGGCCTGGCCCTGTAACCAGGGCGTCGGACCGGCGAAGAGACCCTGCACCAGCTGGGTCGGCAGCTGGTCACCGAGCGGCAGCCACACCGGGTCGGCGACGAGCGCCTCGCCCCCCGAGTCCAGGAAGTACAGGTTGAACGGCCGGAAGTACTCCTCGAAGAACTGCACGCTGATCAGCAGAGTGTCCGGCGGGTCGACGATCCGCCAGCCGGCACCGGTCTGCTCCAGGCGCAGTGAGACGGTGCGCTCCGCCGCAGCTGCCGGGGTCTGCCGGTAGGCACCCCGCACCGACAGCCGGGCGACCTGGCGGCTGCGCAGCTGGACGACGCCGCTGTCCTTGGCCACCACGGTGAACGGGGTGTAGATGCCGGTGCGGCGCTCGGGCGACCAGGTCTGGGCGGCCTCGTCGGTGAGGTACTGCCGGGCCACCTCGGTCGACACCGGGAACGCCTTCATCGCGGTCAGCCAGCCGCGCACGATGGCTTCGGGGCCGGCTCCCGGCTCGGGTCCGGAGGGGACCACCTGGACGAGGAAGTCGATCTCGGCGCCACGGGGCTCCACCTGCCGTACCGGCCCGGAGTCGGGCACCGAGACGCAGCCGGCGAGCGCGGTCGCCAGCAGGGCCGCGACCAGCCCCAACCGCCTCATGAGCGCACGCCCCGCGGGCCGTCGGCGATCGCGGCCTCCGACGTCGTGCCGTACGGCCTGCCGACTCGCAGGTCGCTCGGCACCAGCGGGATCGGGGAGCGCCGCAGGTCCTCCCCCGCCCGCCGCGGCAGGGTCAGACGGAACTGGCTGCCGCGACCCGGCTCGCCCCAGGCCTGCAGCCAGCCACCGTGCAGCTGGGCGTCCTCGAGCGCGATCGCGAGCCCGAGGCCGGTGCCGCCTCCCGCACGGGCGCGGGCGGGATCGGCGCGCCAGAAGCGGTTGAAGACCAGGGTCGCCTCACCGGTCCGCAGCCCGCTGCCGTGGTCCCGGACGGCCACGGCCGCCGCCTCGGAGTCCGCCGCGACGATGACCTCGACCTGCTGGCTCCGGGCATGTGCGATCGCGTTAGAGACCAGGTTGCGCATGATCCGCTCCACCCGCCGGGCGTCGGCCTGTGCGGTCGCCTGCAGGCTGCGCGCCATCACCCGCACGCGCACGCCGGCGTGGTCAGCGAGCACCCGGTGAGCATCGACGACCTGGTGGGCCAACTCGACCAGGTCCACCTCGCTCAGCTCGAGGCGGGCGGCACCGGCGTCGAAGCGGCTGATCTCGAGGAGGTCGGTCAGCAGCGACTCGAAGCGGTTGAGCTCGGCCTGCAACAGCTCCGCCGACCGAGCGGTCGCGGGGTCGAACTCGCTGCGCGCGTCATGCAGCACATCGGCCGCCATCCGCACCGTGGTCAGCGGGGTGCGCAACTCGTGTGAGACGTCGGAGACGAAGCGGTGTTGCAGGCGCGAGAGCTCCTCCAGCTGGCGGATCTGGCGCTGCAGGTTGCTCGCCATCTGGTTGAACGACATGCCGAGCCGGGCGATGTCGTCGCGTCCCTTGACCTGGATGCGCTCGTCCAGGCGGTCGGCGGCGAACCGCTCCGCGATCCGGCGGGCGAGCCGCACCGGAGTGACCACCTGACGGGTCACGAACCAGGCGATACCGGCGACCAGGACCATCAGCAGCAGGCCGGCCACGACGACCGCCTGGGCGACCAGGCTGAGGGTGTCCTCCTGCTGGGCGAGCGGGTAGAGCAGGTAGATGGCGTACTGCTCGTCACCACCGGGTGCTTCCAGCCGGGTGCCCACCGCGATCGCCGCGCCGTCACGAACCGCGTTCTCGTCCGCCTGCCGACCGATGTCGAAGCCGCCGTCCGCACCACTGTCGAGGTAGTCGATGGAGGTGTAGGTCCACAGCGTCCCGACCTGTTTCCTGGTCCGGGAGCGCAGCTCGCTCGGGACGCTGTCCACGCTCACCGGCATCGACGTTCGCCGGACCCCCTCCGACTCGGCGTCGGCGCCCAGCGGGCCTGACAGCACCACCACGTACGCCGCCGGCGAGCCGCTGCGGCTGGCGAGGTTGTCGATCACGCCGCTGATGGTGGACTCCGCGGGCGGTGCCCGGGTGCCCCCGGCGGCGTCCAGGTCCTCCTGCACCTCGGAGAAGGCGGCCTCGGCCTGGGCGAGCGAGCTCTCCACCTTGCTGTCGATGAGACCGGTGCTGATCTGGCTGAGCAGCAGCCAGGCGGTGAGCGAGAGCACCACCGCGCCCAGCACCAGCGTGCTGAGCACCACCCGCGCCTGCACCGACACCTGCCAGGCGTTGACAACCGGCCGGACGGGGGCGGTGAGGAGGCGCCGGAGCGTACGCACGGGCGTCAGCTGGCGCCGGCCTTGTAGCCGACACCACGCACCGTGACCACGATCGAGGGGCGCTCCGGATCGTGCTCGATCTTAGAGCGCAGCCGCTGCACGTGCACGTTGACCAGCCGGGTGTCGGCGGCGTGGCGGTAGCCCCACACCTGCTCGAGCAGGACCTCACGGGTGAAGACCTGCCACGGCCGCCGCGCCAGGCACAGCAGCAGGTCGAACTCCAGCGGCGTCAGCGTGATCGACTCCGCACCACGCCGCACGTCGTGGCCGGCGACGTCGATGCTCAGGTCACCGACGGTGATCTGTTCGGGCGCCGGTTGGTCGAAGCGCCGCATCCGGGCCCGGATCCGCGCCACCAGCTCCTTGGGCTTGAACGGCTTGACCATGTAGTCGTCGGCACCGGACTCGAGGCCGACCACCACGTCCACGGTGTCCCCGCGCGCGGTGAGCATCACGATCGGGACGCCGGACTCGGCACGTAGCTGACGGCAGACGTCGATGCCGTCCAGCCCCGGCAGCATCACGTCCAGCAGCACCACATCGGGTCGGTGCTCGCGAAACATCGCCAGCGCCGTGTCGCCGGTGGGGCACACGAGCGGGTCGAAGCCCTCCTGCCGGAGCACGATCGTGAGCATCTCGGCCAGGCTGGCGTCGTCGTCGACCACCAGCACCCGACCATGGTGGTCGGTGCTGGGTGCGCCTTCCTCGTCCGCGTGCACCCGGCCAGGGTACGCGGACGGCCCAGGTCAGTAGCGGTACTGGTCGGACTTGTAGGGGCCGGCCACGTCGACCCCGAGATAGCTGGCCTGGTCCTTGGTCAGCTCGGTGAGCCGGACGCCGAGGGCATCCAGGTGCAGCCGGGCGACCTCCTCGTCGAGGTGCTTGGGCAGCGTGTGCACCGCGGTGTCGTACTCGTCGAGCTTGGTGAACAGCTCGATCTGGGCAAGCACCTGGTTGGTGAAGGAGTTGCTCATGACGAACGACGGGTGCCCGGTGGCGTTGCCGAGGTTGAGCAACCGGCCCTCGCTCAGCACTATCACGCTGTGCTCGTCGGGAAACGTCCACAGGTCGACCTGGGGCTTGATCGTCTTGCGGATGACGCCCTTGGTCGCGGCCAGCCCGGCGATGTCGATCTCGTTGTCGAAGTGGCCGATGTTGCCGAGGATCGCCTGGTGCTTCATCGCGGTGATGTGCTCGGCGGTGACCACGTCCTTGTTGCCGGTCGCCGTGATGATGATGTCCGCGGTGCCGACGAGGTCGTCCAGCCGACCCACCTGGTAGCCGTCCATGGCCGCCTGCAGTGCACAGATCGGGTCGATCTCGGTGACGATGACCCGGGCGCCCTGGCCGCGCAGCGACTCCGCACAGCCCTTGCCGACGTCGCCGTAGCCGCAGACGATGGCCACCTTGCCACCGATCAGCGCGTCGGTGGCCCGGTTGATGCCGTCGACCAGTGAGTGCCGGCAGCCGTACTTGTTGTCGAACTTCGACTTGGTGACCGCGTCGTTGACGTTGATGGCCGGGAAGAGCAGGGTGCCGGCGCGGGCGCGTTCGTAGAGCCGCAGCACGCCGGTCGTCGTCTCCTCGGTGACGCCCCGGACGGCCCGGCCGACACGGGTCCACCGACCGTCGTCCTCGGTCAGCGAACGCCCGAGCAGGGCCAGGACCTCCTTGAGCTCGGCATTGTCGGTGCTGTCCGGCGACGGCACGGCGCCGGCGGCTTCGTACTCGCTGCCCAGGTGGACCAGCATGGTGGCGTCGCCGCCGTCGTCGAGGATCATGTTTGCCGGTCGGTCCTCGGGCCAGGTCAAGGCCTGCTCGGCGCACCACCAGTACTCGGCCAGCGTCTCGCCCTTCCAGGCATACACCGGCACGCCCTGCGGGTCGTCGACGCTCCCGTCAGGGCCGACGACCACCGCCGCCGCCGCGTGGTCCTGGGTCGAGAAGATGTTGCAGCTGGCCCAGCGCACCTCCGCGCCCAGCGCCACCAGCGTCTCGATCAAGACGGCCGTCTGCACGGTCATGTGCAGCGACCCGGTGATCCGCGCCCCGGTGAGCGGCTTACTGCTGGTGTAGCGCGCACGCATCGCGGTCAGACCGGGCATCTCGTGCTCGGCGATCGTGATCTCGGTGCGGCCGTAGTCGGCCAGGGAAAGATCGGCAACCTTGAAGTCCATGGCCCCAGCCTAACGAGGCTCAGCCCGCGTCGCCGACCAGCCTCGCGGCGGTGCCGAGGCCCACGGCGAGGTAGGCCGCGGCGTACGACCCGGTGGCCAACAGCGCGCCGTAGCGGGCGATGGGAGGCCCGTCGGTGCCGGCCAGCCGGTGCACCCGAACGCCGTTGGCCCGCGCTGCGGCGACCAGTCGACCGCGCTGCTCGCGGACCACCGGCCCGTCGCTGGCGTCGTCGAGCAGCACCAGGGCGGGACGTTGAGCGACCACGTCGGCGTCGGAGAACGGGTCCGCGAACAAGTCGTGCGGCGTTGCCGCGGCCAGCACTGGCAGCAGGTGGTCGACGTCGGCGGCCAGCGATGCCCGACCCGAGGCCCGGCGCAGCGCCTCGGCGATGCGCCTGGCGGCGCGCGCGGCCAGCACCGACCCACCCCACACCAGCGGGATGGTGTCGGCAAGAACGATCGCCAGCTCCTTGCCCGGATTGGCACCCATGTCGACGAACGGCGAGCACTCCACAGCCACGTCGTCCAGCGCGGTAGCGACCTGCTCGGCATCGACCTCAGGTCCGAGGCCGACGCTGTGCAGCGCCTGCAGCACGCCCACAGCGACCGCCAGCGTGTCGGTGGAGGCGGTGGGTAGCAAGGTGGTTGAGCGGCTCGCCGCGGGCTCGGCCAGGCTGGCGTGCACCGGGCAGGCCAGCACGAGCGTGCAGCCGCGGCGGACGGCCTCCAGCACGGCGGAGGTGGCGGCCGCGTCGCCGCTTGCCGGTGCGAGGACGACGACGGTGTCGAGCGCTCCCGCCCACCCCGGCAGCCCGGGGCCGGGCCAGGCCACGAACGGCACCGGGCACCACGGCTCCAGCACGGCGCGCAGCAGCCGCGAGTCGGCGCCGGCGACGATCATCGCGCGCGGTCGATCCACGACACCGCCCGTCTCGCCCAGCGTGGTGGCCGCCGCGCGCATCGAGTCGGTCTCTCGACGGACCCGGGCACCGGACTCGGCCAAGTAGCGCAGCACCGGGTCGGCCACAGCCAGCGCTGCGGGATCGTCCAGTGCGGAGTCGTCGAACGCCACCGCTGCTCAGTCGGCCTCGGGTCGGCGAGCCTCGTCGACCAGCAGCACCGGGATGTCCTCACGCACCGGGTAGACCAGCCCGCAGCTGGTGCACACCAGCTCGGTGCGCTCCGGGTCGGCCTGGTCCGCGCGCAGCGGCGCACGGCACGACGGGCACGCCAGAATGGCAAGCAACCCGCTGTCGATCTGCATCAGATTCCTCCTGCTCTGCGGTGCCGTCCCCGGCTGGCTCAGGTTCTCGGGTGGCTCAGCCCTCGGGTGATCGGAGCACCCGCAAGTGTCCCCGCCGTCCCACGGCGGCCGGCACGGTAGCGGGTCGAGCGGCCTCGCGCACGGCGTCGGCCAGCGCCAGCAGGTCGTCGCCGCTCGGGCCGTACGCATCGGGATCGGGCGCCAGCCGCACCACCTCCCAGCCGCGCGGCGCCGACAACGTCTGGGCGTGGCCGTCGCACAGGTCGTAGCTGTGCGGCTCGGCGAAGGTGGCGAGCGGTCCGAGCACCGCGGTCTGGTCCCCGTAGACATAGGTGAGCGTGGCCGTGGCCGTGCGCGCACACGCGGTGCGCGAACAGCGACGGGTGAGGGCCACGCGCAGACCGTACCGCCCTAGTCTCAGACCATGTCCGCGCCACGCTTTGCCGCCACTGCCGCGCGCGACCGCCGTGGGCGGGGCAGGCGTGGGCCGAGAGCGGCTCCCGGTCCGCTGACACCCGACGGTGCCCCGCCGGCCCCCACTCCGGCGGCGGTGTTCGACCACGTGGTCTCCCGGGCCGCTGCGCAGCTGCGCCGGCACGTCGGTCGCGACCTCGACGGCGTGCACATCGGCGCGGAGCAGGTGCCGTTGCTACCCGGCGACTGGGCGCACGAGGTGCCGATGAGCGCTCACCAGGCGCGCCGGGGGCGGCGACCGGGGCGCATCGTGGTCTACCGGATGCCGGTGGCCGGGCGGGCCCGCGGGCGGGTGGAGACAACGGCCCTGGTGTTGGACCTGCTGGTCGAGGAGGCCGCCGAGCTGCTCGGCCGCGACCCCGACGACCTCGACCCGCGGCTGCGCTGAACCGGGACGGTCACGGCCGTGGCGCCACCCGCGGGACCAGCGCCGGTGCGGTGACGGTGGTGCGAAGCGAGGCCAGGGGCAGCACCGACGCGCCGGCGCGTGAGGTGGCCGAGAACGCGGCGACGACCGGCACGGTTGCTGCCCCGCCGGGTCTCGGTCGGGCCACGACGTGGGTGAGGTCGCCCGCTTCGGACTGCGACAACCCGAGCAGCTCGACGAGGTCGACCGTGCGAGAGGTGCCTGCGTCGATCTCGAGGGTGCCGGACCCCAGGGTGGCGCCGCCGGCTTCGAAGCCGCGCAGTGCGACCACCCGGGTGCGTACGGTCTGCGACTCTGGGTCGGTCAGCAGTGCCGAGACCGTCAGCGTGCTCGCCGGGTCGACGTCGGCGGCGGCACCCAGATCCACCGGCAGCACCGCCGGGCCTTCGAGGGGGGAGGCGCCGACGGCGGCGGCGAAGTCGGAGCCGGACGCGTCGACGACGCGGACCGCAGCGCTGATCGGGGCGTCGGCGCGCAGCTCGACCGTGCTGCCGGGTGTGACGTCTGCCGGCAGCTCGACCGCGCTCACGCCGCCCGCGGGCACCTGGACCGACGCGAGCTCGGGCAGCACGGCTCGGCCGTTCTCGGTGACCAGTGCCGGCCGCGCCACCGCCGTTCGCTCCTGCGGGTTCGCGATCAGGAGTCGGGACCGGCCGGGCCCCCCGACTCCGGGCAGCAGCACGGTCTCTGTGGGCGACGCTGCGGCTGGCAGCCACTCGGCGCCGGTCGGGTCAGCAGCATCCGCACGCCCGTCCACAACCGCTGCCACCACCGTGCCCCGGCTGGCCTCGACCTCGACGGCGACCTGCCCGACCCCGGCCGCGAGATCGGCCAGGCCGAGCGAGACGGTGCTGCCGGCTGCGACGGGGACGTCTTGCGTGCCAACGGTGTCGAGCACCCCGTCAGATCCGTGGAGCACCACGTCGACGACGGCCTCGGCATCGTCCGGGGCGCGCAGCAGCAGCGTGCCGGACCGGCTCGAGGTGCTGGCGGCGCCTACGAACCACCAGCGTCGGGTGGGCTCGGCGCAGTGCTGGACCGCCAACCCACCGCCGGCGGAGCGGTCGGGAGCGACCGCGCTGAACGCGTCCAGCCCGCCCGCCGCCGGTCCCTGCGCGGCGATGGTGGCATCGCGGGAGGTGGCGCGCCGCGTCGTCCAGGTCGACCGGTCGCCGAGGTCGCCCAGGCCCAGGCCGCCGGCGTCGACGGCGGGCGGGTCGGCGCCGTCCACACCAGCCAGCCCGACCGCCACCGTCGGCCGCACCGACCCATCGCGCAGCCCGAAGCAGGTCAGCGTGCGCGCCTCCACGGGCACCGTGCTCGCCGACGGACCGGCGGGTGTGGTGTCGGCGGGCCGCACGGCGACGAGCCCGAGGGCGGTGGCAGCCACCAGCACCACCACGAGCACGGGCGCCAGACCCAGCAGCCGGCGGCTCACCTGTCCGCCCGCCGGGTCGGCGCGGCCAGGAGCACCAATGCGAGGAGCACCACCAGCTGCGCCGCCACCCACCGGCCGCGGTCGTCGCGGAAGTCGATCTCGAGCGACCCGTCCGTCCCGCCGGCAGCGACCGCGAACGTCTGCACTACCGCCTCGGACCCGGCCGCGGGAGTGAGTTCGCCACCGTCCACCATGGCATGCCAGCCGGCATCGGTTGCCGCCGCGATGGATACCCGGCGCTGCGGTGCGGCGGATGCGCTGGCGGTCCATGGCGGACCGCCGTCCGCACGGTCCGAGGACACCTCGACGGCGCGGCCGTCGACCTCGACCGTCCCGGTCGCTCGGACCAGCCGCCACGCCAGGTCGCTTGCCGGCGCGCCGGCGCGCACCAGGCCCGGTGCGCTGTCGAGCCCGGCGGCCAGGTCGGGGTCCACCGGCCCCGGGAGGTAGACATAGCCGACGCCGAGTCGGCCGATGGTCTGCACGTCGTCCTCGGTGGGCGCGGCCAGCAGGCCGGACAGCGCGCCGAGCAGCACCGCGGGCGCGGCGGCGGCCCGCATCGGCCCCGCCCCCGTGCGCCAGCCCTCCCCGCGTACGACGGTCGTCTCGATTCCGCCGTCGGTCGCGGCGAGGACCACGGTCGACACCCGGTCACCGGTGCGGGCGTCCTCGGCCATGTAGGTCGGCACCGGCACCGGCTCGGCGCGCCGCAGCGGGGCGCCGACGCCCTCGACGACCGCCCAGCCGAGCGTCAGCAGCGGGCTGAGAACCGCCAGACCGGCGACCGCGGCGACGCCGAGCTGGCGCCAACCGAAGCTGCGCTGCGCCAGCATGCTGCCGAGGTCGTGTGCACCGACGGCAGCCGCGAGCAACAGTGCACCCCACCAGACCGCCAGCGGGAAGCCCACCCACACGGTCGTGAGCCCGGCCGGCGGCTCGGCTCCCGGGTCCGCCGCCACACCCGCCGCGGCCAGCAGCAGGGCGAGGCTGGCCACCGACCAGGCGACCAGCACGGGGCGGCGTCGCTCGGTCCGTGCCAGCGCGGCCACGGCAGCCAGCAGCACCCCGGCACCGGCCCAGGCCGGCACGCCGCCGGGACCGCCGGCCATGCCCAGCGCCAGGTCGACGGCGCCGGGGTCGAGGGAGCCGACGCCGGCGTCGGGCAGCCCCGCCTCCCACCACCACAGCCACGGGTCGGCGATGCGATCCCCGAGCCACCGGGGGCCGAGCAGCCACGGGACGGCGAGGACCACGACCGCGGAGACCAGCACCTGGCGCAGCGGCGGGTGCGGCGCGCCTCGGGCGGCCGCGACCGCGACCGCCAGCACCAGCGGCAGGGCGACGAGCACCAGCAGTGGCCAGGCCACCGGCGCGAACGCGACCAGCCCGGCCGCAGCCAGCCCGGCCCGGCTGCGTCGCACCCAGCGGACGAGCCGTGCGCCCCCGGTGGCCGACGTGTCGGCGGCGGCGAGCGACAGCAGCGCGGTGGCGAGCAACGGTGCGACCACCACGCCGAGCACGGTGCCGAGGCGGCCCTGAGCCACCGCGCCGGTCGCCAGCGGCAGCACGCCGTAGGCGACCGCGGCCCAGACCGAGGCGATCGGGCCGGCACCCACCCGACGCAGCAGCCGGTGCGCGGTGAGCGCGGCCAGCAGTGGCGCGCCGAGCAGCAACACCGAGACGGCCGCGCCGGCGTTGCCGAGGGTCACCAGACCGGCGCCGGCGAGCAGCAGCACGTACGGCGGGGCGGGCTCGGTGGAGCCGGTGCCGACCGGGTGCCAGCCGGCGGTGTAGGCCGCCCACCAGTCCAGCGCACCGTCCGGCGCGGGCAGCAGCGCGCCGCCCTGCAGCTGGCCACCGCCCAGCAGGCCGCGGCTGGCGAGCAGCACCAGCACGGCGAGCACCAGCACCGCCGACGCCCATGGCCGGGCCACGACCCTTGCCAGCGGGCCCGGCTCAGACGGCAGCTCCTCGGCCTCCTCGGCCACCGGTCCCGGCTCGGCGAGCGAGCGGGGGGCGGTGACGCGACGGGGCGCGAGCAGGCCACCGACCACGTCGGCGACGGCGGCCGCTCCCTCCCGGTACGGGTGGACCCACGACGGCAGCAACGGGCGGACGGACGAGGGCGGCTCGACGGCAGTGCGCCGCCGCGACCTGCGGGCACCGATCAGCCGCCAGGGTCGGGCGAGGACTGCGCCAGCAGCAGCGAACTCGTCCCACCCCTCGCGCGGGGCCTTGAGCAGCAGCAGACCGGCGGCCCGCAGCACCGACCCCACGAGCAGCAGGGCGTACTGCACCGGCAGCGTCGACCCGGGACAGTTGGCCAGCAGCACGAACAGAGCCGCCCTGCGCTGCTCGCGACGCACCGAGCCGGCCACCGCGCCCGGGGTGCGTTGCCCGCGGCTCGCGGCCTCGGCATGGAAGACCACCGCTGCGGGCGCCGTCTGCACCTGCCAGCCGGCGCGGGTCGCCCGCCAACCGAGGTCGAGATCGTCGCCGAACAGGGGTAGCTGCGGGTCGAGGCCACCGAGCGCCGACCAGGTGGTGGCTCGCACCAGCGCACCGGCGGTGCCCACCGCTAGCACCTGGCACGGGTCGTCTCGCTGGCCCTGGTCGGGTTCACCGCGCTCGAGCCCGGTCTCGCGCCGGCCGGTGCTCGAGATCGTGACGCCGACCTCGAGCAGCCGGCGCAGCGAGGACCACTCGCGCAGCTTGGGACCGACGATGCCGATCGGCGGTTCGCTGGGCTGCCCGGCCAGCGCCTGGTGGAGGAGCCGCTCGAGTGCGTCCGGGGCGGGGGCGCAGTCGTCGTGCAGCAGCCAGACCCAGCCGTCGTCGCCGAGCGGGGAGCCGCGTTCGTTCAGGTCGTTGAGGGCCAGGTCGACGGCAGCGCCGAAGCCGGTCCCCCGATCCGCTGCGAGCACCCGGTCCGCACCGACGGCGGCGGTGAGCAGGTCGGCGGAGTCGTCGTCGCTGGCGGTGTCCACCGCGACGAGCACGTCCGGTGCCCGGGTCTGCGCCGTCAGCGCCGTCAGCACCTGCGGCAGCCAGCGGGCACCGTCGTGACTGACCAGCACTGCGACCACCTGCGGCGACGAGGCAGCTGTCGCAGGGACCACGCGGCACCTTTCGCCGAGCCGGAGAGCGCGGTCAGCGACCGCGGGACCGGCCCACCCTACCGACCGGGCAGCGGCGTGGTCCCTCGGTCAGCCGGCCCGCTTCTTCAGCTTGCGCCGCTCCCGCTCCGACAATCCGCCCCAGATGCCGAAGCGCTCGTCGTGCTCGAGGGCGTAGTCGAGACACTCGGCTTGGACGTCGCACGTGAGGCAGACCCGCTTGGCCTCCCTGGTGGAGCCGCCCTTCTCGGGGAAGAACGCCTCGGGATCGGTCTGGGCGCACAAGGCGCGCTCCTGCCAGTCCAACTCGTCCGTCTCGTCGTCTGCTTCGACCACTACGAAGTCCGGCATGCCTGCCTCCTCGACCCTGGATACCCCACGACGTGTGTCGGGTTCATTGC
>JBBSNM010000018.1:0-34733 GCA_038232655.1 Propionibacteriales bacterium
ACCCCCCTCAGGTGCACCGGAGTCAGGCTGCGCCGGGGTGCGCCGTTTGCCTTCGGCGCAGTCTTCACCCGTGCTGACCTGCATGTTTGCTGGTTCGCCGTTAGGTGCGCCGAGGTGCGCCGTTTGGTCGCGGCGCACCTCGACACGCCCGGGTGCGTTGTTAGGTGCGCCGTAAGGGGACGGCGCGCTAAGGCCCCTTACATCTGGGGTGTCTCGCCGTTCCCGGATCGCTACCCGCAGCGCACGCCGCGGCACCTTGTGCCCTGTCGCGCTGACCGCCTCGGCGGCCTTGCGCTCTCCCGCCTCAATCGGCACGTCGAGCTCGTCGAGCACCCGGTGCGCGTCGGCGATCGCGAGCCGGAACGGGTCACCGGCGCTGGAGTAGACGAGTTGGCCGTCGTCGTCGACGGTGGCGGTGAGCACCAGCGGTTCGACGCCGGGTAGGCGGACCTTGCCTGGCTTGATGCGTAGCCGGTTCGGTTGCTCGGCGTCGCGGGTCAGGATGAGCTCAACGTCCACGTCGTCACGTTTCCCGCTCGACCCGCGAGCACCCCGCTCGGCGTCCTTGCCGGTGTTGTCGGTGCGCACCACGGTCACGCCGCGCCGTTTCAGCATCATCGCGGTGTGCCGGTAGTAGGCGCGGATGGTGTCGGAGTCGTTCTCGGCGCCGTTGATGACCCGCTGCAGTGAGTCGAGCACCACGACGTCGCCCGGCTCGATGTTGTACGTGTCGAGGATCGCGGCCAGCTGCAGACCGCCGGCGGCAGTGTCCAGCGGCGCCATCGGTGGCAGGTGGACGATGATCAGGTTGTCGAGGCTGGCGACGTCGGCGGGGGTGATTCCGAGCGCGCGGAGCCGGCCGGCGAGGTCGTCCTCACTGTTCTCCATGTCGACCAGCAGCACCCGCCGAGGTGTCACGGGCAGGCCGGCGAAGGTGCGGTCACCCCGTGCGACCGCGATCGTGCCGGCCAGCATCAGCAGTGACTTGCCGGTGCCGGCTGGTGCGATGAGCGATGCTGACACCCCGGCCGGGAGCAGTCCGGCGATGACCCACTCACGTTCGGGGCGGTCGGCCGCTAGCAGTTTGGCCAGGTCGAGGCGGGGGAAGCAGCGCCGCACCATGTCGGCCGGGTCTTCGCCGACCGGCGCGGCCTCGTCCTCGTCGAGCGGTGTGACGCCCGGCGTCGACAGGTGGGCGGCGGCGTCGGGCACCTTGGCCTCAACCCTGGCCCGGACTTCGGCCGGGTCGGTGGCACGGGCTTGGGCGACGGCCCAGGCCAGCAGCCCGGCCCATTCGCTGCGAGCCGTGGCGCCGGTGCGGGACTGGCCTTGGCCTTGGCCGGTCGGTGGGCGTGCCACCGCTGCCAGGAACGCAGACTGCAGGGTGTCGGCGGCGGTGGCCGCGTCGACGAGTCCGGCTCGAGCCTCTTTCATCGCACCGGCCAGGTGGCCTGTCATCGAGTCGTGGCGGGACGCGCCGGCGTCGATCTTGCGCTCGAACGCGGTGACGTGCACGCCCACCAGCTCGGGGCGCGGCGGCGAGGTCGGTGCATGCTCGGCCAGGAACGAGGTGACCTGCTGGTCGGTGGCCGCGTCGGCGGCGTCCATCGCGTCCGGCATCGCGTCCGCCAGGTACGACGGCAGCGCCGGCACCGGCCCGGTCCGCTGCCACGCGTACTCCCCGCCGGTGTGAGCCTCGGCGTGGGTGGACGGCGCGACCACGATGACCCCGTTGCGCCCGCGGACCTCTCCCCAGGCTCCACCGAGCGCGCCCACGCTGTTGCCGAGGTCGCGTCCGGGCGGCTGCCGGAACAGGTAGTGGCCGCGGCGGGTGTCGCCATGACGCGTCGTCTGGTACGGCGGCTGCGTCTCGGCCAGTGCCTGGCGCAGGTCGTCGGGCACCAGCTCGGGCCGGTCGACGTCGAACACCAGCAGACCGGATCGGCCGGCGTGGATGAACACGCCGTGGTCGGCGCCGGCAAACCATGCGGCGATCACGTCCGGGTCGCGGCTGGTGAGCCGCTGCCAGCCAGCGCCGAGCACCGAGCCGGGATGCTTCGTGCCGGCTCGGACGGGTCCGACGTACAGGCCGCACGCGGCGTAGGCCAGGGCTGCGCTGAGCACGTCGGTGTCCGGTGCGATGTCCGGGACCGACGGAGCCGCCAGGCGGTGTCCGGTCGCGGCGCTCACAGCGACACCTCCCTGTCGCGGCACCCGGCGCAGAGTCCGCCGCACAGCGTCAGCCACGACGTCGCCCGCACAACGATCGGGTAAAACAGGTCACCCACCGCGGTGAAGTGTCCACAGCGGTCACAACTCCGGTCCTCGTCGCTACCCGGTGCGGACGGGCGACCGAGCGGTGCGACGACGGTGGTGTCGCCGTCGAGGTCGAGGTGTAGGGCTTCGATCTGCCGCCGGCGGCGGGCGACGGCGCCGCGCATCCAGGCGCTGAGTTCGGCGCGTGGTCCCGCGAAAGTCGAGCGGCGAGGTGTAGTATGAGCGTCGCGAGCTTCGCCCGTCCTGGCCCCGCTCGATGCCCCTCGGTTCGCCGCCGGGGGGCCTTTACGTGGCTCAGCCATCGTGACCGCCTCCGGCGGTCGGGATGGGGCGCAACAGGGCCTCGAGCTCGTCCAGGTCAACCCTGATCAGGCGGGGGCCAAACCTGTAGCCGGTGAGGGTGCCGTCTGCTACACGGCGACGGATCGTCCGTGGCGAGACGTGGGCGTAGGCCGCGGCCTCAGCGGGAGCGGCGAGGCGACGGCGATGTGGTGATGTCTGGGCGTGCATGGGCACGGACCTTTCGGTGCGTGCCACTTGCTGAAGGTGACGGTCTCGCGGAACGCCCGCGGAGCTCGATCAAGTCGATTGTACCACCGAACGGGTGGTCAGGGGTGCTCACGCCACTCCGTGGCGGTCAAGACGGACCGACCGGCAGCCAGCGCGGCGCGTAGGTCGGATGAGCTGATACGGAACTGGTGGCCGCAGCGACAACCGGCCTTCGCGAACCACGTTTCGGGGTCGTCAGTAGGGCCGTCGATTGGGTAGACGCTGCTAACCAGGTCGAAGCGGTTGCCGTACCCACTCAGCACGACCTCACGCAGTCGAACCTCATACCCTTGTGAGGTCGCCACCACGGTGGCGACGGTGTGTTTGCTCCGGTCGCACTTGACCCGCAGGGCGCATCGCTCGGTCATTGCGCACCCCCTGCCAGCTCGCTGAGCCGCTCGGCGATCACCCGGTCCCGACCTTCCGCCGTGTGCTGATACCTGAGCGCGGCACCGGGGGTGGAGTGTCCTAGTCGCCCCATCAACTCCGCCAACGATGCACCCGTCGAGGCCGCCAGGACGGCGCCGGTGTGCCGCAGGTCGTGGAACCTCAGATCAGGCCGTCCAGCGGCCGTACGGGCTGCACGCCAGCTTGTGTGCAGCGTCGACGGTGCCAGGTGGGTGCCGTCAGCGGCGGGGAACAGCAGTCCGTCGCGGCCTCCGGTGATGTAGGTGCGCAGATGTTGGCGTACGAGCGGGATTAGGTGCGGCGGAATCGCAACGTCGCGGATGCCAGCGTCACTCTTGGGGGTGCCGACTTCGGCGCGCCCGTCGACCCGTACGACTGCTCGGCGTATCCGTAGCGCCCCGTTCGTGAGGTCGATGTCTTTGCGTCGCAGCTCGGTGACCTCCCCGAAACGAAGTCCGCACCAGGCAGCGAACAGCACCATCAGCCGTTGCCGCTCTGGCATCGCCGCGACCAGCGCCTCCAGCTCGGGCAGCGTGGCGGGTCTGATCTTGTGGACCCGTTTCGATGTGCCGGCGGCACGGATGCGACACGGGTTGGCGGCGAGATGCTCGTCGGCGACCGCGGTGGCACAGATGCCCTTCAGCAGCCCGTAGGCGTGCGCTCTGGCGGTCGGGGTGGCGGGTGGCTGGCCGACGTACCAGCGCCGGACGGCGGCCGGTGTGATTGCTGTTATCACCACGTCGGCGAACGTCGGCAGGATGCGCCGGTCCAGCAGTGAACGGTACAGCTCGCGGGTGCGCGGCTTGAGATCTCGGTCCGCGAGCCACGTCTCGGCGTAGGCGCCGAACGTCAACACCTCGACGACGGTGCGAGGCGGCTGCCATACGCCTCGGGCGACCTCGGAGCGGCGCATCGCCAACCATGTTTCGGCGTCTCCACGGGTGTCGAACGTGAGCGGGGCGGTGTGCCGCGCGAGGTCAGGTGCGGTGTAGCGGGCCTGCCAGCGCCCGGACGGTAACCGCCGGACCGAGCCGAATGATGCCTTGCCTCGTGCCATCGTGTCTCCCTGGTCGTGCCCACTACGTGCCCAACCAGAGTACCACCGAGTCCACTTGTGGCACCTTATGACACGCGCAACAGGGTCACATCACCGCAGGTCAGAGGCACTTTCCGCAGGTCGCACCCTGTTACGTGACAATCGAGACAGACAGGTTCGATCCCTGTTGCGCCCACGGCGACGCACTGTGTCGCTCCTATGGGTTCACACTGTCGTCGCTATGAGTAATGATTGCCCGACGCGACGCCGGGCCGAGTTGGCGCCGGGAGCGGAAACGAGGGGAATGCCAGCATGAGACGACGCCTATGGGGCGGCATCGCCGCACTTGCCCTGGTCGGAGCCGGCCTGACGGCTTCCGCGTCGGGGGCGTCCGCGGCGACGCTGGTCGGCAGCGGTGCCGACGACTGCACTCCTGGCGCGGCGAGCGGCGCCAGGGTCGCCGACGGCAGCAGCATCAAGTCGGACCCGAACTCGCTGAGCGCGCGTCAGGTCGCCGCCCGCGAGTCCGACCTGTCCAAGCAGCTGGCCCGATTGGGGTACGACAAGTCGTCCGACCCCAGGCTGTCCAACGGCTCGCAGAAGATCAGGACGATCGTGCACGTGATCCGCAAGGACGATGGCCGAGGCAATACCACCAACAGGCAGGTCCGGCGCCAGATCCGGGTGCTCAACAAGGCCTTCGGCGGCGACACCAACGACAAGTCGGTCAACACGCCCTTCCGATTCCGGATCAAGGACATCGACCGCACCAACAACACGGACTGGTTCAAGTGGGACATCGAGACCGACGACGGCCCGGCCAAGACCGAGCTGCACCGTGGTGGCTTCCGTAACCTGAACATCTACATCGCCAAGCTCGACGGTGGGCTGCTGGGCTACGCGACCTTCCCGACGGGCAACCGGAGCAAGCGAAAGCTCGACGGCATCGTGCTCACCAAGGGGAGCCTGCCCGGCGGCAACCTGAGCCCCTACAACCGGGGCGACACCGGCACCCACGAGGTCGGGCACTGGCTGAACCTCTACCACACCTTCCAGGGCGGCTGCTCCGACCCGGGCGACTACGTGGAGGACACCGCCCGGCAGCGGGCCGGCAACAACGTGTTCGAGTGCAACCGCAACCTCAACACCTGCGGCAACAACGACGGGCCCAACGCGCACTACGACCCGGTGCACAACTTCATGAACTACACCGACGACAGGTGCATGAACCGCTTCACCCGCGGCCAGGAGGACCGGATGGAGCTCAGTTGGCTGGCCTACCGCAAGAACCAGTAGGCCCCAGCACAGGCACCGCCTGAACCACCGCACAAGTCAGCACCCGGGGTGACGGAGCAACTGCTCCGGCACCCCGGGTGCTGTGGTTGTGGACCGAGTGGCCAGTGGAGGCTGCCCGTTCCGCCGATGCCATGACGGCTACGTCAGGTGAGGATTACTTACGCAGCGTCTGGACACCGGTCCGGCGGTGAACCCAGGGAGGCTCGCACATGAGAACACGACTGACCGCAGGCATCGGCGCACTGGCGCTGGTCGGGACCGGCCTGGCCGCGGCCGCACCGACAGCAGCCGCGGGTGCGGCCACTGGCGCCGGCGCGAACGCGTGCCCTCCGACCGACACGCCGGCCTCGGCCAGGGTGGCCGAGGGGAGCGAGGTCAGGTCCGAGCCGGCCAGTCCCAGCCCGCAGAAGGTGATGAAGTTCGAGGCTGCGCTGCAGGACCGGCTGGCCAAGATGGGTTACGACAAGGCATCGGAGCCGAAGCTGGCCAACGGCTCGGTGAAGATCCCGGTCTACGCGCACGTCATCCGTCGCAAGAACGGCAGCGGCAACACCACCAACAGGTCCGTCCGCCGCCAGGTGAGAGTCCTCAACCGGGCCTTCCGGGGCGACACCTCCGGGCCGGCCATCAACACGCCGTTCCGGTTCCGGCTGAAGAACATCGACCGCACCAGGAAGACCGACTGGTTCAACTGGACCTTCGAGGACGACGACAAGCCCGCCAAGAAGGCGCTGCACCAAGACAACCAATTCAGGTCCCTGGACATCTACATCACCAAGCTCGCGGGCGGCGTGCTCGGCTATGCGTTCCTGCCCGAGTCGGTCCAGGACCGGCCCTTTAGGGACGGAGTCGTCCTGCACAAGGCGAGCCTGCCCGGCGGTTCCTTTGCCACCTACAACCGCGGGGACACCGGCACCCACGAGGTGGGGCACTGGCTGAACCTGCTGCACACGTTCCAGGGCGGCTGTGATGACCCGGGCGACATGGTCGAGGACACGCCGCGCCAGAACAACGGCGACAACGTCTTCGTGTGTGACGAGACCCTGAACACCTGTGGCAACAACACCGGCCTCGACGCGCACTACGACCCGGTGCACAACTTCATGAACTACACCGGCGACAAATGCATGGACCGCTTCACCTTCGGCCAGGAGGATCGGATGGCGATGAGCTACCTCGCGTACCGCGCGGGCTAGCGCATCCCGCACAGGGTCGCCGCCCGCACAACGCAGCCTCGGACCGATAGACCGACGGCCCTGGCCGTTTGCGGAGGCTGCCGGCGGGTACTTTTGGCCAGAGTGGCCGGCGGGCGAACGGCTGCCGAAGCACGTCCCGTCGCCCGGTCCTGGAGGTGTCGGGCGTGAGCGACCAGCACGCGCTGGCCACCACCACCTGGACGTGCGACGGGCTCGACGACCTCGCCGCGCTGCGCCGAGCGGTCTATGCCAGTGCGCTGCGGACGGAGGTCTCGGCCGAGGCGGTCGACGGCTTCCTCGTCGCCGTCAGCGAGGTGGCGACCAACGCGCTGAAGCACGGCACCCCGCCGTATTGCACGGTGATGTGGGCAGCGACCCATTCGCTGGCCTGCACGGTGACCGACGGTGGCGACGGCATCCACGGCGAGCCGACGCTGCGCCCGCTGGCCGCCGACGCCATTCCTGACTACGGCATGGGGTTGTGGGCGGTGCACCAGCTGTGCGACCGCGTGAGCTATCACCAAAGCGAGGAGGGATTCACCGTCCGGCTCCAGGTCGGGGGCTGAGGCGGCACACTGGTCGGATGGTCAACCCGGACCACGCCCAGCCGGACGGCACCCGGCCAGGCGACACACGGCCAGGCGACACCGTGGCTGGCGCGATGGACGCGGTGCCGCGCAGCCGCTTCCTGCGGCGGCGCCACCGCGGGCTGGCCGGCCATGACGGACCGCTGAGCATCGGCTCCGGACAAACCTGCTCGCAGCCGCGCACGGTCGCGAACATGTTGCGGCTGCTGGATGTGCGCCCTGGGCAACGCGTCCTCGACGTCGGCGCCGGCTCCGGCTGGACGACGGCCCTGCTGGCCCACCTGGTGGGGTCGACGGGTGCCGTCGTCGGTGTCGAGCTGGATCCCCGACTGGCGCGCTGGGGGGCCGCCAACCTGGCCTCCGTCGACTGCCCGTGGGCGTCGATCCGCCCAGCCGAGCCCGGCACCCTCGGCTGGCCGAGCGGTGCGCCGTACGACCGGGTGCTGGTATCGGCCAACGCCGCCGAGCTGCCGCCGGCGCTGGTCGACCAACTCGGCGACGGCGGCGTGCTCGTGTTGCCGGTCGCCAGCCAGATGCTGCGCGTGCGCCGGCTGCGTGCGGGCTCCGACGCTGGTGCCGTGGCGGTCACCGAGCACGGCAGCTACCGCTTCGTGCCGTTGCGCTGAGGCTGCTCGAGCCCCTCCTGCTCGGCGATCCAGGCATCGATCTCGGTCCAGCGGTCGAACAGCCAGGCGATGCGGGCCTCGCGACCGGCCGGCAGCGTGCTCGCCGCGTGGAACCACCACCGCAGGTGCAGCGTCTTGTGCTCGTGCAGCACCCGCCAGGCCGAGCGGGCGCCGGTGATGTGCTCCAGGCCGGTGTGTGCAACCAGCACGAGGTCGGCGTGCGGGGCGGCCTCGATGGCGGCCAGCACCCCACCCGGCCTCGGTGGCAGCACGTGCGCCATCTCCTCGGCCCGGTCGGCGTACGACTCGTGACCGCGGCGGCGCAACCTGTCGATGGCCCGGCGCCGGCGGTGCGGGGTGTAGTTGCCGCCCTCGGGGAAGATCACCAGGGCATCGTCGTCGCCGAGCTCGCCGGCCAGCTCGGCGCTGCCGGCCTCCACCGGCTCGTCGTCGCCGGGATGCGGGTCGACGAAGCGCGACGGCAGCCGGTGGAACAGCACGTCGGCCACCGGGTCGAGCGCCAGGGTGTGCAGCAGCACCGTGCGTGGCCGCCGCCGGTGGTCGCGGTTCATCAACGTGTCCAGCAGCAACAGGCTGTCGCCGGGGCCGGCATGGCGGCTCAGCACGATCATGGCGTTGCTGGAGCCGGGCAATCCGTCGTCGAGCGGACTCCACGACACCTCGTCGGTCTCCATGCGCAGCGCGAACAGCCGCTGCCCCGTGCGCACCAGCACCCGCAGCAGCCGACGCAGCAGACCGTAGTGCAGCGCTTGGTAACGGGGGCTGCGCAGCCGGGCCCCGAAGCCACTGGCCACCCAAAGGGCTGCCGCGACCACCAGGGCCACCAGCTCGACGCTCAACCCGACCAGGGCGAAGCCGAGCAGCCGCAGCCCGCGCCAATGTCCCGGCAGGCGCAGCGATGCCACCGCGGCCAGCGCGGCCAGCACCGGCAGGGTGACCAGGCACAGCAGCCAGCCGGCGGCGAGCAGCAGGGGGCCGACGACGCGGCGCACCGGTGTGGGCGGGAGCCTCATGGCAGCTCCCGGTCCTGCAGGTGGTCCACGGTGGCGGCGTACGCGTCGGCGATGCGGCGCGGGACCGCGGCGAAGTTGCGGTAGCGCAGCTGCCGGACGTCGGAGAATCCCACCGGTTCGCCTCCGGTGGACAGCACCTGCACGTCCACGCCGGTGGGGAGGGTGGCCATCGCGCTGGCAAACCGGTGCCGGCGGGCGATCTCGAAGGCCACCATGCCGACCTCCCACGGAAAGCGCGGCGGCCGCAGCCGGGCATCGATCCGGCCGACGTGCAAGACGTAGATGGTGCGGGCACCCAGCGCTACCGCCCGGTCGACGGGGATGCTGGCGACCAGGCCACCGTCGAGGAAGTGCTCGTCGCCGATCCGTACGGGTGCCAGCAGGCCCGGCACCGCGCTGCTGGCCAGCACGGCCTCGACCAGTGGTCCGTCGGTGAACCAGTGCTCGGTGGCCCGCTCGATGCTGGCTGCCACGCACTGGAAGGGCACCGCAAGGTCCTCGATGCGGGCGTCACCGAGATGTTCGGTCACCAGGTCGCGCAGCGGCTCCGGCGGGTGCAGGTGCGTCCGGGTGCGCACCAGCGTCGCGGTGCGCCGCAGCAGCGAGCCGCCGAAGACGTCGCTGCGTGCCAGCTGCTCCCACAGCCCGGTGAGCCGCTCGACGGCGTCGAGGCCGGGGGTCGCTGCCACGACGGCCCCGTTGATCGCGCCGACCGAGGTGCCGCAGATCAGATCCGGCGTCACCCCGGCCTCGAGCAGCGCCCGCAGCATGCCGACCTCGCTGGCGCCGAGCAGTCCGCCGCCGCCCAGCACGAAGGCGACCGGGTGCTGGCTGTCGGCTGGCATGGGAGCGATGGTCCCAGACCGGCGGCGCATTAGCCTGGCGCGGTGCCCGCGCCAACACCTGCTCCTGATGACCGCACCGTCGGTGCCGTGACGGACCTGCTGGACGGCTGGTACCCCCCGTCGACGGCGGACTCCTGGGACGCCGTCGGCACCGTCTGCGGAGACCCGGCCGCTCCGGTGCGCCGGGTCCTGCTGGCCGTCGACCCCGTGCGGCAGGTGGTCGACGAGGCGCTCGCCTGGGACGCCGACCTGTTGGTGGTGCACCACCCGCTGCTGCTACGGGCGGTGCACGGTGTGGCCGCGACGACGCCGAAGGGCAGGGTGGTGCACGACCTGGTCACCGGTGGCGTGGCGCTCCACGTGTGCCACACCAACGCCGACTCGCCGGCCGGTGGGGTCAGCGAGGCGCTGGCGCTGGCGCTGGGTCTGGTCGACCTGCGCCCGATCGACCCCGACCCCGGTGCGGCGATGGACAAGCTGGTCGTCTTCGTGCCGCACGAGGCGGCCGCCGCGGTGTCCGCCGCGGTGACCGCTGCGGGCGCCGGGGCGATCGGCGACTACGACGGCTGCACGTTCACCTCGACCGGAACCGGCTCGTTCCGGCCGCTGCCGGGCGCCGACCCGGCGGTGGGCGAGGTCGGCCGGGTCGAGTCGGTTCCGGAGACCAGGCTGGAGACGGTGCTGCCGCGCCACCGCCGCGGCCCGGTCGTCGCGGCGATGCGCGCCGCGCACCCGTACGAGGAGCCGGCCTTCGACCTTTTCGAGTTGGCCGACCTGCCCGGTGACGGGGGGCGCGACCCGGCCCGCGCCCGGGGCAGTGGCCGGATCGGGCGGGTCCCGGAACCCGTGCGGCTGGCCGACTTCACCCGGCTGGTGGTGGCCGCCCTGCCGGCGACCCCGAGCGCGCTGCGGGTGGCCGGCGACCCCGAGCGACTGGTCGAGCGGGCCGCGGTGTGCGGTGGTGCCGGTGACTTCCTGCTGGACCCGGTGCGGGCTGCCGGGGTCGACGTCTACGTGACGTCTGACCTGCGCCATCACCCGGTCTCGGAGTTCCTCGAGCATGCCCGGGACGAGCCGGCGACGCCCGCGGTGGTCGACGTGCCGCACATGGCCGCGGAGTGGACCTGGCTGCCGAGGCTGGCGCGGCGGCTGTCCGCGGCGCTGGCGGTGGACGGGCCGGCCACGAGGGCTACGGTGGAGGTCCGCGTGTCGACCGCGGTGACCGATCCCTGGACTGCTCATCTGGCGATGACCGGGCCGACGGGCTGAGATCGCCGGCCGCAGACCACGATTTCGAGGAGCTCCCGCTGAAAGCCGACGCCACCGCCCAGCGCGCCCTGCTCGACGTGCAGGGCCACGACGCCCGCCTGGACCGGTTGGCCCACCAGCGCCGCACGCTGCCCGAGGCTGCGGAGGTCGAGGAGCTGCAGGGTCGGCGCGCCGAGATGTCCACCCGGCTCGGCCTGCAGCGCGTCGCCGCGACCGACCTCGAGGCGGACGTGCGCACGGCCGACGCCGACGTCGCCCAGGTGCGTACCCGCCGCGAGCGCGACCAGCAGCGGTTGGACACCGGCGCCGTCGGGTCTCCCCGCGAGCTCGAACGACTGCAGCATGAGGTCGCCACCCTCGACCGGCGCATCGCGGTGCTCGAGGACGCCGAGCTGGAGGTGATGGAGCAACTCGAGCAGGCCCGCGCCGATCTCGCCGGCAGCGAGAAGGAGGTTGCCGAGCTCGAGACCGAGCTTGCCGACGCCACCAAGCGCCGCGAAGAGTCGGTAGCCGAGCTCGACCGGCAGGGTGCGCTGGCCCGCTCGGAGCGTGATCGCGCCGTCGGGCTCGTACCCGATCAGCTGCTTGCCCTGTACGACAAGATCCGCGCCCAGCAGGGCGGCGTCGGCGCCGCCGCGCTGCACCAGCGGCGCTGCGAGGGGTGTCGTCTCGAGCTGAACGCTGCCGACCTGCGCGAGCTCGCGGCCGAGCCCGCCGACGCCGTGCTGCGCTGCCCGGAGTGCACCCGGCTGCTCGTGCGCACGGCCGAGTCCGGCTTGTGAGCGACCCGGCGCGCCGGGTCGTGGTCGAGGCCGACGGGGGTGCACGCGGCAACCCCGGACCGGCCGCCTTCGGCGCGCTGGTGCGCGACCGCGACACTGGTCGGGTGCTGGCCGAGACGGCCGAGACGATCGGCACGGCGAGCAACAACGTCGCGGAGTACCGCGGCCTGATCGCCGGGCTCGAGTTGGTCGACGTGCACGCCCCCGGTGCCGCGGTCGAGGTGCGGATGGACTCCAAGCTGGTCATCGAGCAGATGGCCGGGCGATGGAAGGTCAAGCATCCGGACATGAAGGCGCTGGCGCTGCGGGCGCGGAGACTGGCCCCCGAGGGCACCGTGTGGACGTGGGTGCCGCGTGCCGAGAACGCCGCCGCCGACCGGCTTGTCAACGCCGTGCTCGACGGCGAGCGGGCCGAAGGTGCCCGGGTGGTGGACGACGTCGAACGTGCCGCCGAGGATGCCGCCCTCGCAGCGGCCGCCGGGTCCACAGTCCCGGACGGCGGGGCGGCCGATGGCGAGTTTGCCGGTGGCGAGGTTGCTGGTGGCGAGGTTGCTGGTGGCGAGGTTGCTGGTGGCGAGGTTGCTGGTGGCGAGGTTGCTGGTGGCGAGGTTGCTGGTGGCGAGGCCGCCGGTGGCACCGGTTCCAAGGGTGACCCGCTGGTGGGTTGGCGGGACCGGATGCAGACCGTGCCGACCACCGTGGTGCTGCTGCGCCACGGGGCCACCGCGAGCACCGAGGCCAAGCAGTTCTGCGGCCGCGGTGGCAGCGACCCGGGCCTCACCGAGCGCGGCCATGAGCAGGCGCAGCGGGCCGCGGGCTGGCTCGCCCGTCGAGGCGCCGGTGGCGCCGGGCTCGAGGGGGTGGGCCGGGTCGATGTCATCGTGAGCTCACCGCTGCGGCGCTGTCGCGAGACCGCGCAGGCGGCGGCCGATGCGTTGCAGATGCCCGTGACTGTGGTCGACGACTTCGCCGAGGCCGCCTTCGGGGATTGGGACGGGCTGTCGTTCGCCGAGGTTCAGCAGCGCTGGCCCGACCTGCTCACCAGCTGGCTCGGCGACGAGACCGTGCGCCCACCGGGCGGCGAGACCCCCCGGGAGGTCGGTGTCCGGGTCGGGCGGGCGCTGCGCTTGGTCTTGGCCGAGTTCCGCGACCGCACCGTGTTGCTCGTCAGCCACGTGACGCCGATCAAGTCGATCGTGCGCGAGACCCTGGATGCTCCGCCGCAGCTGATGCACCGGCTCCAGCTGGCGCCGGCCTCGTTGACGGTCGCGCAGTGGTGGCCAGACGGGGTGGCCGTCTTGCGCACCTTCTCCTACGAGCCGGAGTGACCCCCGCCAGCCGCACCGAGCCGCACCGAGCCGCACCGAGCCGCACCGTGGCACCTCGACGCCCGCCACGTAAACGTGGCCGGCCGCTGCTTTACGTGGCGCGCACGCCCCGTAAAGGGTCACTCCGCCACGTTTACGTGGCGCGCTGGAGGTCGGGGGACGACGCCGCGCGGTAGGCTGAACGGCGGACGAGCCGGCCAGGCGGCCGCGGCGCGCGCCACGGTGTCGCGTCGAGGAAGGTCCGGACTCCGCAGAGCACGGTGGTGGGCAACACCCACCCGGGGTGACCCGCGGGACAGTGCCACAGAAAGCAGACCGCCAGCGGCCGTCGGCGCTCCGGTGCCGACGGTGCGGGCAAGGGTGAAACGGTGGTGTAAGAGACCACCAGCGCCCCGGGCGACCGGGGCGGCTCGGTAAACCCCACCGGGAGCAAGGCCAAGAGGGCCGGTCGCTTGCGACCGGCCTGCGCGGACGTTCGAGGGCTGCTCGCCCGAGTCCGCGGGTAGGCCGCAGGAGGGCGTCGGTGACGGCGCCCCTAGATGGATGGTCGCCACGGTCGCCGTCAGGTGGCCGACAGAATCCGGCCTATCGGCCGGCTCGTCCGCCCCCACGCCGCTGGATCCGCGGCCCTCGTGAAGCATGATCCGCGCGTTCTGTACGCCCGAGCCGCGGGTTACGGACCAGCGACCAGGTTGCTCACCTCGACCGCCGCACCCGCCCGGACACGCACGGTGGTGATCGAACCGTTCGGCGGCAGGCTCGCTGTGACCTGCTCGACGGGCAGCCGGCGTAGCCAGGTGGTGGCGACGCGGATGGTGTCACCGTGGCTCACCAGCACGACCGGCGTACCGGCGTCCTCCGCGAGGAGGCTGGCCAGCAGCTCGCCGACCCGCGCATGCACCATCCGCAGGCTCTCGCCGCCGCCCGGACGTCGATCCGGATCGGTGTCGGGCCGAGCCGGCCGGCAGCAGGAGGCGACGTCGCCGAGCAGCCGCCCCTCGTGCGCGCCCAGCGCCTGTTCCCGCAGCGCCACCGTGGGCTGCGCCGACAGACCCAGCCGCCGCGCCACCGCGGCGGCCGTCTGCTGGGCCCGAAGCAGATCGCTGGTGAGCACCGCGGCGGCCCCGCTGTCGGCCAGTGCCGCTGCCACCGCCTCGGCCTGTGCCAGGCCCAGCGGGGTGAGACCGACGTCCGGGGTCTGCCCCTGCAGCCGGCCCTGCGCGTTCCACAAGCTCTCACCGTGCCGCACCAGGTGCAACGTCCGCGCCCCTGCCCGCCGGTGCCGCTCGAGCGGGCTTGGCGGTGCGGTCAGACCTCCCACCCGGCCAGACAGTAGCGGTGGCTTGACCCCGGTGCTCCGGTGTGGTGTCCTCGCAGCATTCGTCGACGGCAGACGAGGAAGTCGGTGCGAATCCGACGCGGTCCCGCCACTGTCACCGGGGAGCGACCCTCACACCAGCCACGACCGCACCTGCGGTGGGAAGGCTGAGGGAAGCAGCGATCCGGGAGCCAGGAGACTCCAGCCGTCGATCCGTCAACCCGGGGCGCGGACACCCCGAGGAAGGCTCGATGACCGATGCACTGCTCGCTGCCCGTGAGGACGACCCGTGCGGCCGCCGGTTGCTCGCCCCACCACCAACGCCGGTGAGCGCCGCCAGGCCCGGGCGGGCGCTCGGGCTGCTGCTCGGTGCGGTCGTCGACGCCGTTGCCGGGGACCCGGGACGAGGGCATCCGGTCGCCGCGTTCGGGCGTACGGCTGCCGCGGTCGAGACGCGCGTGTGGGCCGATTCGCGCCGGCGCGGCGCGTGGTTCGTGCTCGCCTGGGTGGGTCTGGTCGCGGTCGCCGCGACTGTCGCCCAGGCGGCCACCGGCTCCACCCGTTCGCGGCTGGCGGTCAGCACCGCCGCGAGCACCTGGGCGGTGCTGGGGGGGGCCAGCCTGCTGCACGAGGCCACCGGGATGCAGCGCCTGCTGGCGGCCGGTGACCTGACCGCGGCCCGATCGCACCTGGCCCGACTGTGCGGCCGCGACGCCAGTGCGCTCGACGTCGACGAGCTGGCGCGGGCGACCGTGGAGTCGGTGGCGGAGAACACCTCCGACGCCGTCGTGGCGCCGCTGCTGTGGGGCGCCGTCGCCGGCGTCCCCGGGCTGCTGGCCTACCGTGCGGTCAACACCCTGGACGCCATGATCGGACACCGCAGCCCCCGCTACGAGCGCTTCGGCTGGGCGGCGGCGCGCCTCGACGACGTGGCCAACCTGGTCCCCGCGCGGCTCACCGGCGCGTTGGCGGCGGCACTGGCCCCGCTGGTCGGCGGCAGCCCCGCCACCGCGATGCGGGTGCTGCGTCGCGACGGCGCGGCCCATCCGAGCCCGAACGCCGGCCGCTGCGAGGCGGCCTTCGCGGGCGCGCTCGACCTGCGCCTCGGCGGCGACAACCGCTACGGCGATCGGGTCGAGCCCCGGGGCCCGCTCGGCGACGGGTACCCGCCGCGGGTCACCGACATCGCCCGTGCGGTGCGGCTGTCGCGCCTGGTCGGGTGCGCGGCCGTCGGTTTGGCCGCAACCGCCGCCTGGCTGCTTCAGCCGCAGCACGGGGCGGCGCGATGAGCGGCGCGCTGCTGGTGGCCGGGACCACGTCCGACGCCGGCAAGAGCGTCGTCACCGCCGGGATCTGCCGGTGGCTCGCCCGCCAGGGGGTGAAGGTCGCGCCGTTCAAGGCGCAGAACATGTCGCTGAACTCGATGGTCACCCGGGACGGTGCCGAGATCGGGCGTGCTCAGGCCATGCAGGCCGCCGCCGCCGGCGTCGAGCCGGAGGCGGCGATGAACCCGGTGCTGCTCAAACCCGGCAGCGACCGGAGCAGCCAGGTGGTGCTGCTCGGCCGGCCGGTCGCCGACGTGGACGCGGTGAGCTACCGCGACCTCAAGCCACGGCTGCAGACCACGGTCGTCGACTGCCTCGCCGACCTGCGCGCCCGCTTCGACGCGGTCATCTGTGAGGGGGCGGGCAGCCCCACCGAGATCAACCTGCGTGACCGCGACATCGCCAACATGGGCCTGGCGCGCGCCGCCGACCTGCCCGTCATCGTGGTGGGAGACATCGACCGGGGCGGCGTGTTCGCCGCCATGTACGGGACGCTCGCGCTGCTGTCGGCCGCGGACCAGCGGCTGGTCGCCAGCTTCGTCGTCAACAAGTTCCGCGGCGACGAGCGGCTGCTCGCCCCGGGGCTGGCCCAGCTGCAGGCGGTCACCGGCCGGCCGGTGCTCGGTGCGTTGCCGTGGGCGGGCGGGTTGTGGCTGGACGTCGAGGACTCGCTGGACCTGTCCGCCGAGCGCGGCGGCGAGCCCTCGGCCCCGCGTGGCGAGCAGACCCTCCGGGTCGCGGTGGTGCGGCTGCCGCGCATCAGCAACTTCACTGACGTCGACGCGCTCGCCGCCGAGCCCGGCGTCGTCGTCGGCTTCGTGACCCGGCCCGAGGAGCTGGCCGACGCCGACCTCGTGGTGCTCCCCGGCAGCCGGGCCACCGTCGCCGACCTGGGCTGGCTGCGCGAACGCGGTCTCGACCGGGCGCTCGCGCGTCGGGCCGCCGAGCATCGCCCGGTGCTCGGTGTGTGCGGCGGCTACCAGATGCTCGCCCGCGAGATCCACGACGACGTCGAGAGCAAGGCCGGCGCGGTGCCCGGGCTGGGGCTGCTGCCGACGGTCGTGCGCTTCGGGGTCGACAAGGTGCTCGGCCGACCACGCGGGACCGCCTTCGGACAGCCCGTAAAGGCCTACGAGATCCACCACGGCGTCGTGTCGGTCGACGGTGGCGAGCCCTTCCTGGACGGGTGCGCGGCCGGGGCGGTGCGGGGCACCACCTGGCACGGCACGTTCGAGAACGACGGCTTCCGGCGGTCCTTCCTGCGCGACGTGGCGGCCGCGGCCGGACGCCGGTTCGTGCCCGCCGACGACGTCAGCTTCGCTGCGGTCCGCGAGCGGCGGCTGGACGTGCTCGGCGACCTGGTCGCCGACCACCTCGACACCCCGGCACTGCTGGCCTTGTTGGATGGGGGCGCCCCCGCCGAGCTGCCGTTCATCCCGCCAGGAGCCCCCGAGTGAGTCAGCACAGTCAGCCACCGGTGATCGTCCTGCTGTCGACCGCAGACACCGACCTGCTCGCCGCCCAAGCCAGCGGCGCCGGCTGGCGCACCGCCAACCCGGCGCGCACCACTGCGGTGGACGTGCCCGCGCTGCTCGACGCGGCCTGGTGCGTGGTCGTGCGGCTGCTCGGCGGCCGGGCGACGTGGGAACAGGGGCTGGCCGCGGTGCTCGACAGCGGGCTGCCGGTCGTCGTGCTCGGCGGCGAGGACACGCCCGACCCCGAGCTGATGCGGCTGTCGACCGTGCCGGGTGGGGTTGCCACCGAGGCGCTGGCGTACGTGCGCGAGGGCGGGCCGGACAACCTGGCCCAGCTGGCCCGGTTCCTGTCCGACACCCTGCGGCTCACCGGTGCGGGCTTCGAACCGCCCGCACCCACCCCCGCGTACGGGCTGCACGGCGACCGGGCGCACCGGGCCGACCGACCCACGGTGGGGATCGTCTTCTACCGCTCGCACGCGGTGGCGGGCAACACCGGCTTCGTCGACACCCTCGCCGACGCGGTGGAGGCCGCCGGCGGCAACGCACTGCCGGTCTTCTGCGGGTCGCTGCGGGTCGCGGACGCCGGGGTGTTCGACCTGCTGCGCGACGTTGACGCCCTGGTGGTCACCGTGCTCGCCGCGGGCGGCACGACCGCCAGCGACGTGGTCGCCGGCGGAGACGACGAGCGGTGGGACGTGGGTGCGCTGGCGGCGCTGGACGTGCCGGTGCTGCAGGGTCTGTGCCTCACCACGCCGCGGGCGGTGTGGGAGGCCTCGGAGGCGGCGCTGACCCCGATGGACGCCGCGATGCAGGTGGCCATCCCGGAGTTCGACGGCCGCCTGATCACCGTGCCGTTCTCGTTCAAGGAGACCGACACCGCCCGGCACGGCGACGTGCCGGTCTACGTCGCGGACCCGGAGCGCTCCGCCCGGGTGGCCGGCACGGCGCTGCGCCACGCCCGGCTGCGGCACCAGCCCAACCCCGCCAAGCGGCTGGCGCTGGTGCTGTCGTCGTACCCGACCAAGCACGCCCGCGTCGGCAACGCCGTCGGCCTGGACACCCCCGCGTCGGCGGTCGTGCTGCTGCAGGCGCTGCGCGCGGGCGGCTACGACCTCGGTGACGGCTTCCCCGAGGACGGCGACGAGCTGATCCACCGGCTGATCGCCGCCGGCGGGCACGACGTCGAGTGGCTCACCGAGGACCAGCTGGCCGCCGCGCCGCTGCGGGTGCCGCTCGCCGACTACGCCGGCTGGTTCGCCGCGCTGCCCGCGGCGCTGCGCGAATCGGTGGTGCGGCAGTGGGGCGAGCCGCCGGGCTCGCTGTACGTCGACGGCGACGGGGAGCGGGCGCAGATCGTGCTTGCCGGCCTGCGGTTCGGCAACGTGGTGCTGCTGGTGCAGCCGCCACGCGGGTTCGGCGAGAACCCGGTGGCGATCTACCACGACCCCGACCTGCCGCCGAGCCACCACTACCTGGCCGCCTACCGCTGGCTCGACGCGTCCTTCGGTGCCGACGCCGTCGTTCACCTGGGCAAGCACGGCACGCTGGAGTGGCTGCCCGGCAAGGGGCTCGGCCTGTCCGCCGACTGCGCACCGGACGCGGTGCTGGGTGACCTGCCGCTGGTCTACCCGTTCATCGTCAACGATCCCGGCGAGGGGACCCAGGCCAAGCGGCGCGCGCACGCCACCGTCGTGGACCACCTGATCCCGCCGATGGCGCGCGCCGACACCTACGGCGACATCGCCCGCCTCGAGCAGCTGCTCGACGAGTACGCCACCGTGCAGGCCCTCGACCCCGCCAAGACGCCGACCGTGCGGGCGCAGATCTGGACGCTGGTCACCGCCGCCCAGCTGCACCACGACCTGCACGTCGACGCGCAGCCGGGCGAGGACGACTTCGACGACTTCGTGCTGCACGTCGACGGCTACCTGTGCGAGATCAAGGACGTGCAGATCCGGGACGGCCTGCACATCCTCGGCGCGGCACCGGCCGGCGAGCAGCGGGTCGACACCGTGTTGGCGATCCTGCGGGCGGCCCAGGTGTGGGGCGGACGCACCGGCGCGCTGCCGGGGCTGCGGGCGGCGATCGCCGCGTCGGTCGGGCTGGACGAGGCCGTCCTGCTCGCCGAGCCCGGCCGCCGGGTTGGGTTGCCGGCGACCCTGACCGACGTCATCGACGGCCCGGCCACCACCGCCGCCGACGCCGTCGACCTGGTCGAGCGGCTGTCCCGCAACCTCGTGCAGGGCATGGACACGCTCGGCTGGGAGCCGGAGAAGGCACCGCTGGTCGCCGCCGAGGTGCTCGGCTCGGCCCCGGCCGACGTGGTGGCGGTGCTGGGTTTCGCCGCCACCGAGGTCGTGCCCCGCCTGGAGCGCACCACCGACGAGGTGACCGGCGTGCTGCACGCGCTGGGTGGCGGCTACGTGCCCGCCGGACCCTCGGGTTCGCCCACCCGCGGGCTGGTGAACGTGCTGCCCACCGGCCGCAACTTCTACTCCGTCGACCCCAAGGCGATCCCGTCGCGCAACGCCTGGGACGTCGGGGCCGCCCTCGCCGACTCGCTGGTGCAGCGCTACCTCGTCGACAGCGGCACGCACCCCCGCTCGGTGGGGCTGACCGTGTGGGGAACCTCGGCGATGCGCACGCAGGGCGACGACATCGCCGAGGTGCTCGCGCTGCTCGGCTGCCGGCCCACCTGGGACGAGGCGTCGCGGCGGGTCACCGGCTTCGAGGTGGTGCCGCTGGCCGAGCTCGACCGGCCGCGCATCGACGTCACCGTGCGCATCTCCGGCTTCTTCCGCGACGCCTTCCCGCACGTGGTCGGCATGCTCGACGACGCCATCCGGGCGGTCGCCGAGCTCGACGAGCCGGCCGAGGCGAACTTCGTCCGCGCGCACGCCGACCAGGACGAGCGCGAGCACGGTGACCGGCGACGGGCCACCACCCGCATCTTCGGCTCCAAGCCCGGCGCGTACGGCGCTGGCCTGCTGCCGCTGATCGACGCCCGCAGCTGGCGCACCGACGCCGACCTGGCCGAGGTGTACGCGGTGTGGGGCGGCTACGCGTACGGCCGCGGGCTCGACGGGCGCGACGCCCGACCGGACATGGAGACCGCGTTCCGGCGGATCGCGGTGGCGGCCAAGAACCAGGACACCCGCGAGCACGACATCGCCGACTCCGACGACTACTTCCAGTTCCACGGCGGCATGATCGCGATGGTGCGGCACCTGACCGGCGGCGACCCGGCGGCCTACCTGGGCGACTCCGCGGTGCCGGACCGGGTGCGAACCCGCACGCTGGCCGAGGAGACCAAGCGGGTGTTCCGGTCCCGGGTGGTCAACCCGCGCTGGGTGTCGGCCATGCAGCGGCACGGCTACAAGGGTGCTTTCGAGATGGCGGCGACCGTGGACTACCTGTTCGGCTACGACGCCACCGCCGGTGTCGTCGACGACTGGATGTATGAGCAGCTGGCCAGCTCGTACGTCTTCGACGAGGACGTGCGGGCCTTCATGCGCCGGTCGAACCCGTGGGCGCTGCGCGGCATCACCGAGCGGCTGCTGGAGGCGGCCGACCGCGAGCTGTGGGCAGAGCCGGACCCCGACACGCTGGCCGGTCTGCGCGGCACCTACCTCGAGCTGGAGGGTGAGCTCGAGGGTGATCCCGCCGATGAGCGCGCCAGTGACCCCGCCGATGAGCCCGCCGGCGACGTGGAGGGGGAGCACGCATGAGGGAGCAGACCTACCCGTTCAGCGCCGTGGTCGGCATGGACGACCTGCGGCTGGCGCTGCTGCTCAACGCGGTCTCGCCCGCCGTCGGTGGCGTCCTCGTGCGCGGCGAGAAGGGTACCGCCAAGTCCACGACGGTGCGGGCGCTCGCCGAGGTGCTGCCCGCCGTGACGGTCGTCGCTGGCTGCCGGTTCGGCTGCGACCCGTCCGCGCCCGACCGGTGGTGTCCCGACGGGCCGCACCCGCCCGGCGCCGCCGGCGACCGCCGGCCAACCCGGCTGGTGGAGCTGCCGGTGGGTGCCACCGAGGACCGGCTGCTGGGGTCGCTGGACATCGAGCGGGCGCTCACCGAAGGGGTCAAGGCCTACGAGCCGGGGCTGCTGGCCGCGGCCAACCGCGGGGTGCTCTACGTTGACGAGGTCAACCTGCTGCATGACCACCTGGTCGACCTGCTGCTCGACGCGGCCGCCCTCGGCACGTCGTACGTCGAGCGCGAGGGGGTGTCGGTGCGGCACGCCGCGACCTTCCTGCTGGTCGGCACGATGAACCCCGAGGAGGGCGAGCTGCGACCGCAGCTGCTCGACCGGTTCGGGCTGAACGTCGAGGTCGCCGCCCCCCGCGACACCGACACCCGGGTGGAGGTGGTGCGCCGCCGGATGGCGCACGACGGAGATCCGGCCGCGTTCGCGGCGCGCTGGGCCGACGACCAGGCGGCGCTGGCGACGCGGATCGAGCTGGCCCGGCGCCGGCTGCCCGGCGTCCAGCTGCCCGACTCGGCGCTGCGGCAGGTGTCGGCGGTGTGTGCGGCCTTCGATGTCGACGGGTTGCGCGCCGACCTGGTGATGGCCCGGGCCGCGGTGGCGCACGCGGCGTGGGAGGGTCGCGACGTGGTCGGCGCCGACGACATCCGGGTGGCTGCCCGGCTGGCGCTGCCGCACCGGCGGCGGCGCAACCCGTTCGACGCTCCCGGGCTGGACGACGACCAGCTCGAGCAGGCGCTGCAGGACACCACCGCCGACCCTGCCGACGCCGACCCTGCCGACGCCGACCCTGCCGACGCAGACTCCGGCGACGGCGCGCGGCCGGACGGCCCCGACGACGACCCTGCCGACGCAGACTCCGGCGACGGCGCGCGGCCGGACGGCCCCGACGACGACCCCGGCCCCGGTGGAGGTGCCCGGACCCGCGCTCCGCAGGCGGGCGGGGACGGTGCCGACCAGGCCGCGCGCACCGCCCCGTCGGCCGACGAACAGCTGAGCGCGCCGGGCGAGACGTTCCGGCCCCGCCGGCTCGAGGTGCCCGGTCTCGGCACCGGTGCCGCCGGCCGGCGTTCGCGCGCCGAGACCGACACCGGTCGCGCCACCCGCGCCCGCCAGCCCGTCGGCCGGGTCACCCGGCTGCACCTCGGTGCCACCGTGGCGGCGGCCGCGCCGCACCAGCACGCGCGCGGCCGCACCGGCCCCGGCGGCGCGCTGGCGGTGCGCCGCGACGACCTGCGCGAGGCCCACCGGGAGGGTCGTGAAGGCAACCTGGTGCTGTTCTTGGTGGACGCGAGCGGGTCGATGGCGGCCCGGCAGCGGATGGGGGCGGTGAAGGGCGCCGTCTTGTCGTTGCTGCTCGACGCCTACCAGCGGCGCGACAAGGTCGGGCTGGTCACCTTCCGCGGCGAGGCCGCCGAGGTCGTGCTGCCACCGACGTCCTCGGTCGACGCGGCGGCCCGCCGGCTGAGCTCGCTGCCCACCGGTGGGCGCACGCCGCTGGGTGCCGGGCTGCTGCGGGCGCACCGGCTGTTGGAGGTCGAGCGACTGCGCGACCCCAGCCGCCGTCCGCTGCTGGTGGTCGTCACCGACGGCCGGGCCACCGCCCGCGTCGGCGCGTACGACCCCGTTGTGCACGCCCAGCGGGCGGCCGGTCTGGTCGCCGGCCTGGGCGTCGCGTCCATCGTCGTCGACTGCGAGTCCGGTCCGGTCCGGCTCGGACTGGCCGCCCGGCTGGCCGGGGCGCTGGGCGGGTCGGTGCTGCGGCTCGAGGAGCTCGTGGCCGACACCCTCACCCAGTCCGTCCGCACCCTGAAAGAGGTGGCGTGATGCCGCAGGGCACACCCAGCACCGTCCCCGACGACGGCCTGACCACCCGCCAGCGCCGCAACCGTGCCCTGCTGATCGTGCACACCGGTGAGATGAAGGGCAAGTCCACCGCCGCGTTCGGGATGGCGCTGCGGGCGTGGAACCAGGGCTGGCCGGTCGGGGTGTTCCAGTTCGTCAAGAGCGCCAAATGGCGGGTGGGGGAGGAGACCGCGCTGCGCGCCCTCGGTGAGGTGCACGCGCAGACCGGCGAGGGCGGCCCGGTCGCCTGGCACAAGATGGGCGCCGGTTGGTCGTGGACCCGCCACCAGGGCACCGAGACCGACCACGCCGCCGACGCCCTGGAGGGCTGGCGGCAGATCAAGCGCGACCTGGCCGAGGAGACCTACCGGTTCTACGTGCTGGACGAGTTCACCTACCCGATGACCTGGGGGTGGGTCGACGTCGACGACGTGGTCACCACCCTGCGGGAGCGGCCCGGCCAGCAGCACGTCGTCATCACCGGTCGTGCCGCCAACCCGGCGCTGGTGGAGGCGGCCGACCTGGTGGTCGAGATGACCAAGGTCAAGCACCCGATGGACGCCGGCCAGAAGGGCCAGCGGGGGATCGAATGGTGAGCCTGAGCCCGCCCCGGCTGGTGGTCGCCGCGCCCGCCTCCGGCCACGGCAAGACGACGGTCGCGACCGGCCTGATGGCCGCGCTTCGCGCTCGCGGGCTGGCGGTGTCCCCACACAAGGTGGGGCCCGACTACATCGACCCCGGCTACCACGCGCTGGCCACCGACCGACCCGGCCGCAACCTCGACCCGGTGCTGTGTGGTGAGCAGCTGGTCGGGCCGCTGTTCCTGCACGGCGCGGCCGGCGCCGACGTCGCCGTGGTCGAGGGTGCGATGGGTCTGTTCGACGGCCGCGGCGCCACGTCGTACGGCTCGACCGCGCACGTCGCCCGGCTGCTGGGCGCTCCGGTGCTGCTGGTGGTCGACGCCTCGTCGCAGGGCCGGTCGGTGGCCGCGCTGGTGCAGGGCTTCCGCGACCACGACCGCTCGGTGCGGCTGGCCGGCGTCGTGCTCAACCGGGTCGCCTCGCAGCGGCACGAGGAGATCCTGCGCGCGGCGCTCGCTGACCTGGGGGTGCCGGTGCTGGGTGCGCTGCGCCGCGACGCCGCTGTCGGCACCCCGTCGCGGCACCTCGGGCTGGTGCCGGCGGCCGAGCGGGCGACCGACGCCGTCGCCGCGGTCGAGCGGCTCGGCGCGCTGGTGGCCGACGCGGTCGACGTCGACGCTGTGCTGGCGCTCGCCCACTCCTGCACCGCGCTGCCGGGGGTCGGGTGGGAGCCGTCGGTCCAGCCGGGGCCGACCGGCCGGGTGGACCGGGCCGGCGCGGCGGTGCGGCCCCGGTGCGTGGTGGCGGTCGCCGGTGGTTCGGCGTTCACGTTCTCCTACGCCGAGACCACCGAGCTGCTGGCGGCCGCCGGGGCCGAGGTCGCCGTCTTCGACCCGCTGCGCGACGAGGCGCTGCCCGCGGGGACACGTGCGCTGGTCATCGGCGGTGGCTTCCCCGAGATGCACGTCGAACGGCTGTCGGCCAACGAGCGACTGCGCGCCGAGGTGCACGCGCTGGCTGCCTCCGGAGCGCCGGTGCTGGCCGAGTGCGCCGGGCTGCTCTACCTCGGCGCCGAGCTCGACGGGCTGGCGATGTGCGGGGTGCTGGACGTCGTCGGACAGATGTCGCCGCGGCTGACCCTCGGCTACCGCGAGGCGCGGGCCGTCACCGACTCGGTGCTCGCGACCGCGGGCGCCACCGTGCGCGGCCACGAGTTCCACCGCACCACCGTTGAGCCCGGCCGCGGCGCCACCCCCGCCTGGACGCTCGACGACGGGCGGGCTGAGGGGTTCGTGCAGGGCGGCGTGCACGCGTCGTACGTGCACGTGCACTGGGCCGCCCATCCGGACACCGCCCGCCGGCTCGTGGCGGCCGCAGCATGAGCGCCCGCACCCTGGTCGGGGTCGGCGTCGGACCGGGCGACCCCGAGCTGGTGACGGTCAAGGCGGTGCGCGTGCTGCAGACCGCCGACGTCGTGCTAGTGCCGGTGATGGCTGCCGGTGAGCAGGGCCACGCCGAGACCACGGCGCGGGCCCATCTCGACCACGGCCGGGTGCGCCGGGCGGTGTTCGCTCTCAACGAGCGGCAGGACACCCCCCGGCGTGAGGCCGCCTGGGACGCCGCGGCCGACGCCGTCGTCACGGCCTTCGATGAGGGGGCCGAGACGGTCGCCTTCGCGACGATCGGCGACCCGAACGTCTACTCCACGTTCAGCTACCTGGCCCAGACCGTCCGGTCGCGGATGCCCGACGTCACGGTCGAGTCGGTGCCCGGCATCACGGCCATGCAGGACCTGGCCGCCCGCAGCGGCACCGTGCTGTGCGAGGGCACCGAGACCCTGGCGCTGGTGCCGCTCACCGGGGGTCTCGAACGGCTACGCACCGCGCTCAGCAGCGCCGACACCGTCGTGGCCTACAAGGGCGGCCGGCACTTGGACGACGTGCTCGACGCGGTGCGCGACGCCGGCCGGCTGGACGACGCGGTCTACGGGGAGCGGCTCGGTCTGCCGGGCGAGGCGATCGGTCCCGGCGCCGGGCACGCCGGCCCGGGACCGTACCTGTCGACGCTGCTGGTGCCGGCCCGGCGCGACCATCGAGGGGGCAAGCTGTGAGCCCGGTTAGCCCGGTTAGCCCGGTTAGCCCGGCGGGCGCGCCGGCGGCGAAGGTCTGGTTCGTGGGCGCGGGGCCGGGAGCGGCCGACCTGCTGACGCTGCGCGCCGCCCGGGTGATCGCCGCTGCCGACGTGGTGGTGTGGGCGGCTAGCCTGGTGCACGCCGACGTCCTCGAGCGCGCCCGGCCCGACGCCGAGGTGGTCGACTCCGCCGCGCTCTCGCTGGAGGGGGTGCGTCCGCTGTACGAGCGGGCCGTCCGCGACGGTCTGGTGGTGGCGCGCATCCACTCCGGCGACCCCGCCCTGTGGGGTGCGGTGCAGGAGCAGCGCGAGCTCTGCGACGCCCTCGGGCTGGCGCACGAGACCGTGCCGGGTGTCAGCGCGTTCTCGGCGGTGGCCGCGATCGTCGACCGCGAGCTCACCGTGCCGGAGGTGGCCCAGTCGGTGGTGCTGACCCGGCTCGGCGGGGGCAAGACCCCGACGCCGCCGGGTGAGCGGATCCGCGACCTGGCCCGCCACGGCACCACGATGGCGCTGTTCCTGTCCGCCGCCCGGTCCGGGCAGCTGCGCGACGAGCTGCTCGACGGCGGCTACCCGCCCGAGACGCCGGTCGTCGTCGCCTACCAGGCGACCTGGCCCGACGAGCTGGTCGTAGAGTGCACCATCGGCACGCTGGAACAGACCGTGAAGGCGCACAAGCTGTGGAAGCACACCCTGTTCCTCGTCGGTCCGGCGCTGGGCTCCGCCGGCACCCGGTCGCACCTGTACCACCCGGGGCACTTCCACGGCTACCGGCGGGCCGAGCGCGCGGCGCGACGTGATTTACGGGAGTCCAGGCGATGACCGAGCGTCCAGGAGAGGGCCCAGGAAGGGGCCCAGGAGAGGGCCCAGCGGTCGGCCCGGAGCTGCGTGAGCCCGATCTGCCGCGCACCGCGAAGGTGCGCCCGCGGGCGCTGCGCACGGGCTGGACCACCGGCACCTGCGCGTCGGCAGCGGCGAAGGCGGCCGCGTGCGCGCTGCGCGACCAGCTGCCCCAGGAGGTTGTCGACGTCGCCCTGCCGAGCGGGCAGCGGGTGAGCTTCGCGGTCGAGTCGTGCACCTACACACCGGCGCTGGCCACGGCGGTCGTGGTCAAGGACGCCGGGGACGACCCCGACGTCACCCACGGGGCGCACCTGACCGTGACGGTGTGCCGCCACGACGGGCCCGGCGTGGTCCTCGAGGGTGGCGAGGGTGTCGGCGTGGTCACCAAGCCCGGGCTCGGTATCGAGGTCGGTGCTCCGTCGATCACCGGCCCGCCCCGGGCGATGATCACCCAGGCGGTCGGCGAGGTCGTGGACCTGGCCGAGGTCGGCGTACGGGTCACCGTGTCGGTGCCCGGTGGGGAGAAGATGGCGCGCAAGACCACCAACGCCCGGCTGGGAATCGTCGGCGGCATCTCCATCCTCGGCACCACCGGCATCGTGCGGCCGTTCTCGACCGCCTCGTGGCGGGCCAGCGTCGAGCAGGCCGTGTCGGTCATGGCCGCGCAGGGCGAGCGCACCGTCGTGCTGTGCACCGGCGGCCGCACCGAGCGGGGAGCGATGGCGCTGCTGCCCGAGCTGCCGGAGGTCTGCTTCGTCGAGGTGGGTGACTTCACCGGCGCTGCGATCCGGCGCGCGCTGAGCGTCGACCTGCAGCGGGTGGTCTTCGTCGGCATGGCCGGCAAGCTCGCCAAGCTGGCCGCCGGCGTGTTGATGACGCACTACACCCGCTCGAAGGTGGACCTCGCTTTCCTCGGCGAGATCACCCGCGCCGCGGGCGCCGCCGAGCCGGTCGTCGCGGAGGTCGCCGCGGCCAACACCGGCCGGCACGCCTACGAGATCTGGGAACGCGAGGGGCTGCTGTGCGCGGCCGGGGACGAGCTGTGCACGCGGGTGCGTGGGGTGCTGCAGCGCGCCGGCGATGGCCGGCTCGCCGCGGACGTGGCGATGGTCGACTTCACCGGGCACCGGGTCGTCGGTGCCACCCGGCCGGAGTGGGTGACGGCGGCGTGATCACCGTCATCGGGTACGACGCCGCGCCCCTGCGCCCCGCGGCGGCCGAGGCGCTGGCCTCGGCGATGCTGGTCGTAGGCGGGCGGCGACACCTCGACGAGTCGCAGCTACCGGCCGGCGCACGCACGATCGTGCTGGGTGACGTGCGGCAGGCGGTCGCCGAGCTGGTGCGCCACGACGCCGACCAGCTCGGTGACGCGGTCGTGCTCGCCTCAGGCGACCCGGGCTTCTTCGGCATTGTGCGCCGGCTGCGGGCTGCGGGCGCCGCCCCGGTGGTGCACCCGGCGGTGTCGTCGGTCGCGCTGGCGTTCGCGCGGGCGGGCACCCCCTGGGACGACGCGCTGGTGGTTTCCGCGCACGGCCGTGACCCCCGCCGGGCGCTGGCCGTGTGCCGTGCGGCGGCGCCGGTCGCGGTGCTCACCGACACGGTGACCGGGCCAGCGGAGGTCGGCCGGGCGGTGGCCGACACCACCCGCACGCTGGTGGTCTGCGAACGGCTCGGCGAGCCCGACGAGCGGGTGTCGCGACTGTCGCCGGCCGAGGCGGCGCGGCGAGACGACTGGCGCGACCCCAACGTGGTGCTCGTGCTCGACGAGTCCCGACGCTCCGGGCCCGCACCCGGCTGGATCGCCGGCCACCGGCCGCTCGAGGGCGGGTGGGCGCTGCCGGAGACCGCCTTCGAGCACCGCGACCAGATGATCACCAAGGTCGAAGTGCGGGCCCTGGTGCTGGCCCGGCTGGCGCCGCGCCTGGGTTGCGCGGTGTGGGACGTGGGGTCGGGCAGCGGCTCGGTGGCGGTCGAGAGCGCCCGCCTCGGTTCCGCGGTCGTTGCCGTCGAGCGCGACCCGCAGCAGCGCGACCGGATCGAGGCCAACGCCCGCAGCCTCGGGGTGGACGTGCACGTGGTCACCGGGGCCGCACCGGCTGCGCTCGACCGGCTGCCCAAGCCCGACGCGGTCTTCGTAGGTGGTGGCGGGCCGGAGGTCGTGGCGGCTGTCGCCGACCGGGCTCCCGACCGGGTGGTCGCTGCGCTCGCCACCCTCGAGCGCGTCGGCCCGACGTACGGCGCGCTGGCCGCAGCCGGCTACCGGGTCGACGGGGTGCAGCTGCAGGCCTCCCGGCTGACCGGCCTGCCAGCCGGCGGGCACCGGTTGGCGGCGACCAACCCGGTCATCGTGGTGTGGGGTGAGCGGTCGTGATCGGGCTCGTCAGCGTGACCGCTGCCGGGGCCAGGGCCGCGGCCCGCGTCGCCGCCGCCTGGCCCGACCAGACCCGGCACTACGAGGCGCCGGCGGCCGAGGCCGTGCGGCGGGCTTGGGTCGACTGCGACCAGCTGGTGTGCTTCCTCGCCACCGGTGCCACCGTCCGCCTGGTCGCACCGCTGCTCGCGGACAAGCACACCGACCCCGCCGTGGTCTGCGTCGACGAGGCCGGCCGGCACGCCGTCGCCCTGCTCGGCGGGCACCACGGCGGGCCGGGGGGCGAGTCGGGGGACGGGGCTAACCGGCTGGCCGAGCGGGTCGCCGCGGTGCTCGGCGCGGACCCGGTCGTCACCACGGCCACCGACGCGACCGGCCTGCCCGGGCTGGACACTCTCGACCTGCCGGTGGAGGGCGCGGTGGCCGCGGTGAGCCGGGCCGTGCTCGACGGCGACCCGGTGCAGGTGCACGCCGAGGTGGCCTGGCCGTTGCCCGCGCTGCCCGGCACCCCCTCCGATCGGACCGCGGTCCAGCCGGGCGCAGAGTCCGGCACAGAGTCCGGCCGGGCCCACCGCATCGTGGTCACCGATCGGGCGCTGGGCGGCGACGACCGCACCGTGCTGCTGCGACCCCCGTCCCTGGTCGTGGGCGTCGGCGCCAGCCGCGGCGTCGGTGCCGACGAGATCGACCGGCTGGTCGGCGAGTCATTGGCCGAGGCAGGGCTGTCACCGCTGTCGGTGGGTGCCATGGCCACCGTCGACGCCAAGGCAGACGAGCCCGGCATCGTCGCCGCCGCCGCCCGGCTCGGGCTGCCGCTCACCACCTATCCCGCCAGCCGGCTCGCCGAGATCGAAGTGCCCAACCCGAGCAGCGCCCCGCTGGCTGCCGTCGGGTCGCCGAGCGTGGCCGAGGCCGCCGCCCTCGCCGCTGATGGCGGCGGCACCCTGGTGGTGCCCAAGCGCAAGTCCGCGATGGCCACCGTCGCGGTCGCCCGCCGCCGTCCCCGTGGCCGGCTGGCGCTGGTGGGCCTCGGCCCCGGCGCACGCGACCTGCTGACCCCACGCGCGGTCGCCGAGCTGCGGGCCGCGTCGGTCGTGATCGGGCTCGACCAGTACCTCGACCAGGTGTGCGACCTGTTGCGCCCCGGCACCCAGGTGCACGCCAGCGGTCTTGGTGACGAGGAGGCCCGCGCGCATGAGGCGGTTGCGCAGGCGCGTACCGGCCGGGCGGTGGCACTGGTCGGGTCGGGGGACGCCGGGGTCTATGCCATGGCCAGCCCGGCGCTGGAGGTCGCCGGCGACGACATCGACATCGTGGGCGTGGCCGGGGTGACGGCCAACCTGGCCGCCGCCGCCCTGCTCGGCGCCCCGCTCGGGCACGACCACGCGGTCGTGTCGCTGTCGGACCTGCACACCCCGTGGGAGGCGATCGAGGCGCGGGTGGGTGCCGCCGCGGCGGGTGACTTCGTCGTCACCTTCTACAACCCGCGCAGCCACGGACGGCGGCGCCAGCTGCCGCGTGCCCTCGACCTGCTGCGCGCACACCGCCCGCCCGAGACGCCGGTCGGCGTGGTCCGCGACGCCACCCGCGAGGAGGAGAGCGTCGTGCTCACCACGCTGGCCGACCTCGACGTCGACCTGGTCGACATGCGCAGCGTGGTCATCGTCGGCAGCACCAACACCCGGACGGTCGCCGGGCGGATGGTCACCCCCAGGGGGTATCGATGGCTGCAACCGTGAGCCCGCTGGTGACGATCGGCGCCTGCCAGGGCTGCGGCGCGTGCCTGCTGACCTGCCCGGTGCACGCGATCCGCCCGGCGGGTGGCCGGCTCATCGTCCTCGACCAGTGCACCGGCTGCGGCGAGTGCGTCGAAGTGTGCCCGGTCGACGTGATCGCGATGAGCGACGAGGTGGGTCCCGAGATTGGTGCTGAGATGGGTGGAGACGAGCTGCCGTGACCGCGACGACCGCCCCGGTGATGGAATACGGCCGCTGGACCCGGGCCGAGCGGATGCGGCTGTCCGGCATCGTCGGCGTCATCGCCGCCGCGACCGCGATGACGTTCCTGCTGCTGGTTGCCGGGCTGAACGCCGCGGTCCTCGCGACGATCCGGCGGCTGTGGCGGCAACTGACCCGCCGGCCGCCTGGACGAGCGCGAGCTGGAGCTGCAGCTGCTCAACCGAGGGGCAGCCTGCTGATGACGCGGGCGTACTCGTGGGCCTTCCGCAACCCGGCCCGCAAGCTGTACTACAACATCGCGACCACGGCTATGACCGTCGTGGTGGCGACGCTCGTCGGCACCGTCTACCTGTCCGGCCTGCTCGTCGACTTCGTCGGCGCGGCCGGCCCGCTGCGGCCGTACGCCGCGTTGGGCGACCACTTCGAGGTGCTGGGCTACGTGATCGTCGCGATGTTCGTCGGCGCCTGGGTGCTGGCGGCTTTGAGCTGGCGCATCGGCGGTTTCGAGCGCCGATACGGGGGTGCGCGCTCATGACCGCCCGCCCCGCTAACGAGCGCACCGTGCACTCCATCGAGCAGGAGTCGTACGCGATCCTGCGGGGGCAGGTGGACCTGTCCGGGCTGCCGCGCCTGAGCCGCGCCGTCGTCGAGCGGGTCGTGCACGCCAGCGCCGACCTCGACTACGTGGGTGACCTGGTCTGCGACGAGGCCGCGCTGCGCGGCGGGGCCGACGCGTTGGCGGCGGGCCGGCCGGTGGTCACCGACGTCGAGATGGTCGCCGCCGGCATCACCGGGCGAGACGCCGTGTGCCGTGTCCGAGGTGCCACCCCGACAGCGGGGGAGACCCGGTCGGCGGCGGGTATCCGGGCCGCCTACGACGAGGTCGGGCCCGGCGCGTTGTGGGTCGTCGGGTGCGCACCGACCGCCCTGTTCGCGGTGCTCGACCTGCGCGTGCGCCCGGCGCTCGTGATCGGGCTGCCGGTCGGTTTCGTGGGTGCGACCGAGTCCAAGCAGGCGCTGCGCGCCGCCGGGCTGCCGGCGCTGAGCAACACCTCCGCCAAGGGTGGGTCCGCGGTCGCCGCGGCGGCCCTCAACGCGCTCGCCTACGCCGGGCCCACCGACCGCCTGCCGAGCACTCAGGAGATCCCATGACGCCGCCACCCCTGCTCATCGTCGGCCACGGCACCCGCAGCGCAGCAGGCGTCGCCGAGTTCGACCAGCTGGTGCGGCGCGTCGGCCGCCGGCTCGCGACCGACGGGATCGACGTCGGCGGAGGGTTCATCGAGCTGGCGCCGCCACCGCTGACCGAGGCCGTCGGCAGCCTGGTCGAGGCCGGGCACCGGCACCTAGTCGCGCTGCCGCTGGTGCTGGTCGCCGCCGGGCACGGCAAGGGCGACATCCCCGGTGCGATGGCCCGCGAGCAGGTCCGTCACCCGGGCCTCAGCTACGCCTACGGCCGCCCGCTCGGCCCACACCCCGTCCTTCTCGAGATGACCGCGCAGCGGGTCGACGCCGTGCTGGCCGACGCGCAGCCGGGCGGGGCCGACCGGGCCGGCCGGGCGGACACCACTGTGCTGCTGGTCGGGCGCGGGTCGAGCGACCCCGACGCGAACGCCGAGATCGTCAAGGTCGCCCGGCTGCTGTGGGAGGGGCGCGGGTACGCCGGTGTCGAGACCGCGTTCGTGTCACTGGCCGAGCCGTCGGTGCCCGCCGGGCTCGACCGGGCCCGGCTGCTGGGTGCCCGCCGGGTGGTCGTCGCGCCGTACTTCCTGTTTCCCGGCGTGCTGCCCGACCGGGTCGCTGACCAGGCCGCCGCCTTCGCCGCCGAGCGCCCCGAGGTGGACGTGCGGGTCGCGGGCCTGCTCGGCGACTGCGACGAGCTCGCCGACCTGGCCGTGCAGCGCTACCACGAGGCGCTCCGCGGCGACATCCGGATGAACTGCGACACCTGCCTGTACCGGGTCGCGATGCCCGGCGTGGCGGACCGGGTCGGTGCGCCGCAGACCCCGCACCACCACCCGGACGACCCCGCCAACGACCACGGGCACGACCACGGGCATGGACACGCCAACGGGCATCCGCACGACCACCAGCCGGCCCGTCCGTGAGCGTCCGGACCGAGCAGCCGGTGGACCTGCACCACCACGGCGACAGCGAGACCGCCCCCGGCCTCGTCGACCTGGCAGTCAACGTGCGGCCGGGTCCGCCTCCCGGGTGGCTGCGGCACGTGCTGGTCGGCTCGCTGGATCAGCTGGCGGCCTACCCCGACCAGGCTGCGCCGCGCGCCGCCGTCGCGGAGCGGCACCGGCGCCCGGTGGCCGAAGTGCTGCTGACCGCCGGGGCAGCCGAGGCGTTCGTGCTGCTGGCCCGCGCGCTGGCGCCACAGCGGCCGCTGGTGGTGCACCCGCAGTTCACCGAGCCGGAGGCGGCGTTGCGCGCCGCCGGCCACGACGTGGCGCGGGCGGTGCTTGCGCCGCCGTTCGTGCTGGACCCCGATGACGTGCCCGCCGACGCGGACCTGGTGGTCGTCGGCAACCCGACCAACCCCACCTCGGTGCTGCACCCGGCCGACGCACTCGCCAGGCTCACCCGCCCGGGGCGCACCGTGGTTGTCGACGAGGCCTTCGCCGACTGCGTGCCCGGTGAGCCCGAGTCGCTGGCCCCTCGCCGCGACCTGCCGGGGTTGGTCGTCGTGCGCAGCCTGACCAAGACGTGGGGTCTGGCCGGGCTGCGCTGCGGCTACCTGCTGGCGGCCCCCGACGTGGTCGCGCGGCTCGCGGCGGCCCAGCCGCTGTGGCCGGTGTCGACGCCCGCTCTCGCCGCGATGGCCGCCTGCGTCGGCCAGCAGGCCACCGCCGAGGCGGGCGCGTGGGCCGCTGACCTGCTGGGTGACCGGGCGAACCTGCAGGGGCTGCTGGCCGGTGTCGACGGCGTCGAGGTCGTCCCCGGCGCGGCGGCGTCGTTCCTGCTGCTGCACGTCCCCGACGGGCTGCGGGTGCGCGCCGTGCTGCGCACGCGGGGGTTCGCCGTCCGCCGCGGGGACACCTTCCCCGGCCTCGGCGACGACTGGCTGCGTGTCGCCGTCCGCGACCCGCAGACCAGTACCGACTTCGTCCACGCCCTGCAGGAGGTCCTCGCATGACTCAACTCGCCCTCGGCGCCGTGCTCGCCGAGACGCAGACGGCCATCCGACCGCTCGACGACGCTGCCGTGGCTGAGGCACGCGAGCGGCAGGACCGGCTGACCAAGCCCCGGGGTTCGCTGGGCGCGCTGGAGGAGCTGTCGGTGCAGCTGGCGGGCCTGGCCGGCGCCTGCCCACCGCCGCTGCCCGAGCCTGCGGCGCTGGCGATCTTCGCCGGCGACCACGGCGTGCACGCCCAGGGCGTCACCCCCTGGCCGCAGGAGGTCACCGCGCAGATGGTGGCGAACTTCGTCGCCGGCGGCGCCGTCGTCAACGCCGCAGCCGCACAGGTCGGCGCCGAGGTCTGCGTGGTCGACGTTGGCGTCGCGGCGCCACTCGACCCGGTGCCCGGGCTGCTGCCCCGCAAGGTGCGGGCGGGCACCGCGGACATGACCGCCGGGCCGGCGATGACCAGGGAGCAGGCGCTGCTCGCTCTCGAGACCGGCATCGAGGTCGCCCGCGACCTTGCCGCCGCCGGCAACAAG
>JBBSNM010000019.1:0-33484 GCA_038232655.1 Propionibacteriales bacterium
CGGACCCCGGAACACCCGCTCGCTGACCCCGCCCCCCGCCCCCTGGCCCCCTGGCTTCCGGCCCGCTGGCGGCCAGGCCCCCTGCCCCGCCCGCTGGCTGCAGGACACCAACCCCGGCAACGCAGCCGGCAGCACTCGGTTCCGCCGGCTGCGGGCAGCTCGCGAGGCACCCCGCCAGCCTCAGGTGCAGGCCCCGGTGGGCACCTGCTCGCTGTTCGCCCGGCCATCACCAGCCGCCGCGGCGACCTGATTGGCGGTGAGCACGTACCCGGTCGAGTCGTCGGTCACCGAGGCGGCGAACACCACGCCGTAGACGCGGCCCCGCGGCGACACCAGCGGGCCGCCGGAGTTGCCGGGTCGCACGGTCGACCGGATTGAGAACACCGCCCGCGGGGCCGTTCCCTCGTCGTAGATGTCGGGGCTGCGTAGCCGCTGCTCGGACCGGATGCGCGCCGGCGCCGCCTGGAAGGGCCCGTTCTGGGGGAACCCGAGCACTGCACCGGTGTCCTTCGACTCGCCGCTGCGGTCGAAGCGCAGTGGCTCGGCGCTCAAGCCGTCGACGGCGAGCACCGCGACGTCGTGGGTCGGGTCGAAGACCACGACGTCGGCCGGCAACCGGTCGCCGCCGACCTCGATGAAGGCACGCGAGACCCCCGCAACGACGTGCGCGTTGGTCATGACCCGGCCGGGGGCATAGACGAACCCCGAACCCTCGAGCCCGCGGTTGCACCTGGGTGCCTCGCCGAGGACCTTGACCACCGACTCGGCTGCCCGCCGCACGTCGGCGTCCCGCAGCACCCGGGCCGTGGCCGGCGGGACGTCGACGATGCGCTCGGGGACGAACGGTTCGAGAAAGCGCGGAAACCGGTCGGAGCCGATGAGCTCGTCGAAGCTGCCGAGAGCCTTCGCGGCGTCGTCGGGCATGGCCGTGTCCACGGCGGACAGCACCGTCGAGCTGCGGACCTGGTTGCCGAGCCAGGGGATGCGCGCCCCGCTGACGGCGTAGCCCAGGGCCCACGCAACCAGCAGCGCAGCCATCACCGACAGCGCCGCACCGCCGACCGCATCCAGCGCGCGAGCGGGCTGCCAGGTGATGTACGCCCGGACCTGGGCGCCGATGAAGCCGCCGACGACCTGCCCGAGGGCCGCGGCCACGATGACGATGATCAGCCCGCCTAAGCGGATCAGCAGGGTGTCGTCGGTGCTTTCGAGCAGCCTCGGCGCGAACAGGATGCCGGCGGCACCCCCGCTCAGCAGGCCGATGGTGGACGCCGCGCCGACGACGAAACCCTGCCAGTAGCCCGAGGAGGCATACCCGAGCAGCAGCACGAGCAGGACGATGTCCAGCAGGTTCATCGTGGGTCTCCCGGGCGTTCGGGCGTGGTCGCGGCGGTGAGGCCGGGCGCCGGCACCGTGCGCGAGCCGTCCCAGGGCTGCGCGAGCCCGGAGTGTTGCAGCAGCCGGTCGACCACGCCGGCGGTGAAGCCCCACAGCACCAGGTCGCCGAGCAAGAACCCCGGCCCGCGGTAACCCGTCGGGTGTTCAACGGTCACCCTGCGCCGCGGGTCGACCAGCTCGGCGACGGGAACCCGCAAGACGTCGGCCACCTCGGTGGAGTCGACGACGCCGACAGGGGACTCCACCCGCCACCAGGCGAGCACGCAGGTGACGGCGAAATTGCTCGGGGGTAGCCACAGCGCCGGCAGCTCGACGAGCACGTCGACGCCCGCTGGGTCGAGGCCGATCTCCTCGCGAGCTTCGCGCAGGGCGGTCTGCTCGGGGCCCTCGCCGGCGTCGGCGCCCCCGCCGGGGAAGGCCAGCTGACCCGGGTGCGAGCGCAGGTTGTGCGCGCGCTCGATGAGCAGCAGGTCGACACCCTCGGCACCGGTGGCACTGGCGACGTTCGCGCCGCGCGCCGAGCTGGCGAGGAGGACGAGTACCGCCGACTGCCTGGCCGAGTCCGGTGGCGGTGGCAGGCGGTGCGACAGTTGGCGTGGGCTGAGCTTGCCGGCGGCCCGGACGATGGCGGCGACCGGCGCGGGCAGCGCACTCATGGGCTGACCCCGAGATGGCGCTCGACCGCAGCCACGAGCTCGCCGTACGAGCTGAACTCCTGCGTCAGCGTTGCCGTCACGACGCCACGCTCGTCGACGAACAGCGTGGTCGGCAGCGCGGTGATGCGCAGCGGGGCGCGCAACCTGCCGTCGACGTCGGCGACCAACGGGTAGGCGACGCCGGTGTCGGCCGCCAGCTCGATCGCCCGGTCGGGACGAGGCTCCTGGAAGTCGACGCCGAGCACGTCCACGCCGGCGGTGTGCAGCCGGGCGAAGTGCGGCAGCTCGGTGCGGCAGGGCGCGCACCACGAGGCCCACAGGTTGATCACCAGCGGTCCGCGCAACGCGGCCAGGTGGATGCCGGGACCCCCGCCGAGGCACGGCAGCGTGACGTCGGGCAGCCCGCCGTCGGCGACGGTACCGTCCGCGGCTGGGGCGGGCTTGCAGGCCGGAATGCCGGCATCTCTCCGCGCCGCCCGCAGCTCGGCACCACCGACCTCGACGCTTCCGGGTTCGACGTCGGGGGCGTCGCCGGCCGACCCCCGCTCGGCAGCTGCGGACCGCTCCGCCCTTGTCGCCGGGCCAGAGGCGTCGGCGCCCGAGCCGCCTGCGGCGCAGCTCGCGAGCAGCAGCGCCAAGACCGCCAGCAAAGCCAGCACCGGCCCCGCTGGCGCCAGCACGGACATCTGACCGGCCGGGCGGGCAGCCGGCGCCTGCGCTCGGGGGCGTCGTCTCATGCCCGGCCTTCGAGCTTGACGAGCTTCTCGGCTTGCACCGGGTCGGTCGGGCCGGCGCCGAAGGCGGGGCACCAGCGGGCGACCGAGCAGGCTCCGCAGGCAGGACGGCGCGCGTGGCAGACCCGGCGACCGTGCCAGATGAGGTGGTGGTTGAGCAGCACCCAGTCGCTCTTGGGGAACAGGGCGCCAACCTCCTGCTCGACCTTGACGGGGTCCTCGTGCGCGGCCCAGCCGAAGCGCCGGGCCAGCCGTCCGAAATGGGTGTCGACGGTGATCCCCGGCACCCCGAAGCCGTCGCCGAGCACGACGTTGGCGGTCTTGCGCCCGACCCCGGGCAGCGCGACGAGGTCGGCGAGCCGCGGCGGCACGTCTCCACCGTGCCGGTCGAGCAGCGCGGCGGAGAGCTTGAGCAGCGAGTCGGCCTTGGCCCGGAAGAAGCCTGTCGACTGGATGAGCTGCTCGAGCTCGGCTCGATCGGCGGCGGCCATGGCGGCGGCGTCGGGGTAGGCCGCGAACAGCCGCGGACGTACGGCGTTCACCCGCCGGTCGGTGGTCTGGGCGGACAGCACGGTGACCACGAGCAGCTGGAACGGGTCGTCGAAGTCCAGCTCGCAGCGCGCGTCGGGGTAGGTCTGTCCCAACGCACGGTCGATCTTGCGGGCGCGTCGCACCAGCGACGTGCGGGACACCTTCGGCGGCGCATCGGCGGTCACTGCGTCAGGGTACGGGGGGCCGCAGACACCGCCGCCCGTCCCGCCGCCAGCGCCCGGCCACGCCGAGCGTCGACCCGCAGCGGCGGGCGGGCGGTGCGAAACCAGCCACACCGCTACGCTGCGGCACGTGGACAAGGACGTGCTGCGCGAGACCCCGCTGTTCTCCACGCTGGACGATACAGCCATCGACTCGCTGCGCGAGCAGATGACCCAGAGCCAGCTGAAGCGGGCCGGGGTGCTGTTTCGCGAGGGCGACTCCGGCGACCGGCTCTACGTCGTGCTGGACGGCAAGATCAAGCTCGGACGGACCTCCAGCGACGGTCGCGAGAACCTGCTCGCCGTGCTCGGTCCCGGCCAGATGTTCGGCGAGCTGTCGCTGTTCGACCCGGGGCCGCGCTCCACCACGGCCACCGCGGTGACTGACTGCCGGCTGGCCAGCCTCGGGCACGCCGACCTGCAACGGTTGCTGACCGCGCGGCCCGACGCCGCGCGGGGACTGCTGTACCAGCTCGCCCACCGGCTGCGCCGCACCAACGAGGTCGTTGCCGACCTGGTGTTCTCCGACGTGCCGGGCCGGGTCGCCAAGGCGCTGCTCGACCTGTCGACCCGCTTCGGGCGCCGGGCCGACGACGGGGTCCACGTGCACCACGACCTCACCCAGGAGGAGCTGGCCCAGCTGGTCGGCGCGTCCCGCGAGACCGTCAACAAGGCGCTGGCCGACTTCGCCAACCGTGGCTGGCTGCGCCTCGAGCCGCGCTCGGTGGTTCTGGTGGACGTCGAGCGGCTCAAGCGCCGCGCACGCTAGCCGCCGGGGCACGACGGCGCCTCAGTCGTCGCCGCGCAGGTACGCGAGCTGGGCCTCGACCGACAGTTCAGCGGCCGGCCACAGCACCCGGTCCACGTCGGCGTACACCTGCTCGACCACCGACCGCGGGGTGGTGGCGCCCCCCGCGACCGCCGCCCGCACCTGCTCCAGCCGCTGCTCGCGATGGGCGAGGTAGCCCTCCAGTGCGCCCAGCGCGTCCGTGAGCACCGGCCCGTGCCCGGGCAGCACCGAGGTGACCTCGGCCTGCTCGGCAAGGTCCCGCAGCCGCCGCAGCGAGCCGAGATACGCCCCGAGGCTGCCGTCGGGATGTGCCACCACGGTCGTGCCCCGCCCGAGCACGGTGTCGCCCGTGAGCAGTGCCCGGTCGGGCAGCAGGAACGACAGCGAGTCCGCGGTGTGACCGGGGGTCGCCACCACCCGTACGACCAGGTCGTCGACCGCCACGACGTCGCCCTCGGCCAACCCCTCCGACCCCAGCCGGTGGGCAACGTCCAGAGCGCGCACGCCGCAGCCGGCACGCTCGGCGAGCTCGCGCGCACCCGCGGAGTGGTCGGCATGGCCGTGGGTGAGCAGCACCACGGCGATGTCGCCGGCCTCCCGGTGCACCGCGCCCAGATGCGCGTGGTCGAGCGGCCCCGGGTCGACGACCACCGACCGGGCGTTCGCTGAGCCGCGGAGCACCCAGGTATTGGTGCCGTCGAGCGTCATCGGACCGGCGTTGGGGGCCAGCTGGCAGCGCGCGTACGACCCGGCGTTGCCGCCGCGCCAGGGCGGGGGGTCGAGGCTCGCCGCGCCGGGGTCGCTCACGGCGTCTCCAGCCAGACCCGGTCACCGTCGAGCACCAGCCGCGGCTCGACCGGCGTGATGTGCCGGCGCCGTGCGACCCGCAGCACGTCGCTCGCACGCTCGAGGCCGGCCAGCTCGGCGCAGGTGCGAATCGTCGGCGGCATCATGGCCAGCTCGCCGGCCGCTGCGCTGGCCAGTGCGTCGCCCGGGCTCACCCACGTCACCGCGTCGGACTCGGTGGACACGTCGCGGGTGCGCTGGCCGGCGGGGAGCACCGCGACGAAGAAGCGGGTGTCGTAACGCCGCGGCTCGAAGTCGGGGGTGATCCAGTGCGCCCAGGCGCGCATCAGGTCGGTACGCAGCACCAGCCCACGGCGCGTCAGCATTGCGGCCAGCGACACCTGCTTGGCCACCAGCGCCAACCGGTCTGCCTCCCAGTCGTCACCGGTGGTGTCCGCGACGACCGACCCACCGTCGGGGCCTGCCAGCAGCACGCCGGACTCCTCGAAGGTCTCCCGGACGGCAGCGCAGACCAACCCGCGGGCGGTCGCCGCGTCGCACCCGAGCTGGTCGGCCCAGGAGGCCTCGCTCGGCCCCACCCACGACCCGCCGGTGAACGCCGCCTGCCGATCGCGGTCGTCCACCCCACCGCCCGGAAACACGGCCATGCCGGCGGCGAAGGCCATCCGGTCGTGCCGGCGCAGCAGGTAGACCTCGGGCCCGTCCCGGCCGTTGTGGTGCGTGCCGTCGCGCAAGAGCACGACGGTGGCCGCGTCGCGCGGCTCGACGGGCGCCCGCACCCCGGCGGCGAACTCCTCGGCCGCCGCGCGCAGCGACTCGGGCATCGCGATCCGCTCGGCCCGCGGCGCGCGCATGGGACTCAGCCGACTTCGACGACGAGCTCGACCTCCACCGGCGCAGCCATCGGCAGCGCCGCCACGCCGACCGCACTGCGGGCGTGCCGCCCGGCGTCGCCGAACACCTCGCCGAGCAGCTCGCTGGCACCGTTGGCGACCTGCGGTTGACCGGTGAAGTCCGGCGTGCTGGCGACGAACACGACCACCTTCACCACCCGGCGGACGCGGGTCAGGTCCCCGGCCTCGGCCTTGACCGCAGCGATCGCGTTCAGCACGCACTGCTGGGCGCACAGGGTGGCCTCTTCGGGGCTGACCCCCTGGCCGACGAGGCCGGTGGCGATGAGCTGGCCGGACCGCAGCGGCAGCTGGCCGGCCGTGAACACCAGCGAGCCGGTGGAAACAGCCGGCACGTAGGCCGCCACCGGGGCGGCGACCTCGGGCACCTCCAGACCCAGGTCGGCGAGCCGCTGCTCAGGACCCGACCCGGTCACGACGCGTCCTTGGGCCGCTTCAGGTAGGCCACCAGGTTCTCCGGGTTGGCGCCCGGCAGGACGGTCACCAACTCCCAGCCGTCTTGCCCCCAGTTGTCCAGTATCTGCTTGGTCGCGTGGATCAGCAGCGGCACGGTCGCGTACTCCCAGGTGGTCATGACCGCGATGCTAACCAGCACTACCGTGCACTGCGTGCCCGGCGTGCCTCCACCCCCTGCCCGCGGTCATCCGCGCGGAAGCCACGACCCGCGCAGCGTGCTCACCCGGGGGTCGTCGCTGCCCGACCTGGTGCTGCGGTGGGCAGACCACGCGGACGGCGTTGCCGATGTCTACCTGCCGCCGCACGGCGCCGCCGCGGCTCCGGCACCCGCCCTGTACGCCTTGCACGGCGGCTTCTGGGGCCCTGGGCACGACCGGCGGCACCTGCGACCGCTGGCCCGGGCGCTGTGCAACGAGGGGTGGGTGGTGGTCGTCCCCGAGTACGCCCGCGCCGGCGGCCGGCACGTCGCCGCCGGTCTGGAGGCGCCCTGGCCGCTGCTGGCCGACGACCTGCGCACGGTGCGTCGCCTTGTGCCGCGGCTGTTGGCCGAGGTGGTGCCCGGGGGGGTCAACGGGGAGCGCCCCGTGCTGGTCGGCCACTCCGCCGGCGGCCAGCTGGCGCTGTGGTGGGCGCTGGACGTTGCGGGAGCACCCGAGGGGGCTGCGCTGCCGCCCCGCCAGGTGCTGGCCCTGGCTCCGGTGGCCGACCTGGCCCGCGCCCGCGCCGAGCAGCTCGGCGACGGCGCCGTCGAGGCTCTGCTGGGCAGCGAGCCGGCCCCGCCGGTGGCCGCGGCGGCCGACCCCGCCGCCCGGCTGCGCGCCGGCGAGTGGCCCCAGGGGTGCACGGTGAGCGTGCTGCACGGGGCCGACGACCTCGCGGTGCCGCTTGCGCACAGCACCGACCTGGGCGCTGACGTCCCGGCAATCGACGTCCGGGCGCTGCCGGGCGTCGAGCACTTCGCCCTCATCGACCCGCTGTCGACCGCCTGGCCCGACGTCCTGGGGGCCCTGCCGCCACCCACGCGACCCACCCCTCCCCCGTCGACGCGCCCCACGTAAACGTGGCGGCCGGTGCCTTTACGTGGCGTGCGGGCCGCGTAAAGGTTTGGCTAGCCACGTTTACGTGGCGCGCCGGGGACGTGATCGCAGCGGCCCTGGAGATGCCGTCCCATGGCCGGCGCTTAGGCTCGAGCGGTGAGCGACTGGGCACGCGTACGCCTGCACGTTGTGACGGGCAAGGGCGGCACCGGCAAGACGACGGTGGCCGCGGCGCTAGCGATGGCGCTGGCCCGCGACGGCCGCAAGGTGCTGCTGTGCGAGGTGGAGGGACGCCAGGGCATCGCCCGGCTCTTCGACGTCGAGCCGCTGCCGTACGAGGAGCGGCTGGTCGCGGTGGCACCCGGTGACGGTGAGGTCCGGGCGCTGGCCATCGACGCCGAGGCGGCGCTGCTCGAGTACCTCGACATGTACTACCGCCTCGGCCGGGCCGGCCGCGCGCTCGACCGCTTCGGGGTCATCGACTTCGCCACCACGATCGCGCCGGGCGTACGCGACGTGCTGCTCACCGGCAAGGTGTTCGAGGCCTACCGCCGACGCCAGCGCGCTGGTCCTCCGGTCTACGACCACATCGTGCTGGACGCGCCGCCGACGGGGCGGATCGCGCGCTTCCTCAACGTGAACGCCGAGGTCGCCGGCATCGCCAAGGTCGGACCCATCCGCAAGCAGGCCGACAGCATCATGCAGGTGCTCCAGTCGAGGGGCACCGCGGTGCACCTGGTGACCCTGCTGGAGGACATGCCGGTGCAGGAGACCGCGGATGCGATCACCGAGCTGTCGGCTGCCGAGTTGTCCATCGGTGGGATCGTCGTCAACCAGGCAAGGTCCACGCCGCTGACCGCGACCACCCGGAAGGCGATCGCTACGGGCAGCCTCGGCGCCGCCGAGCTGCTGCCCGCGCTCAAGACCGCCGGGCTGGACGACCTCTCCGCCACCCCGGGCACCGTCGCCGACGGGCTGCTGGCCGGTGCCGTCGAGCACGTCGAGCGGCTCGATCTCGAGGAGCGGCTGCTGGCCGACGTCGAGGCACTCGGACGCCCCGTCTACCGGCTGCCCCAGCTCAGCGACGGGATGGACCTGGCCGGGCTGTACGAGCTCGCCGATGCCCTGTGCGAGCAGGCGATGGCGTGAGCAGCCGACGACGCGGCGAGGCAAGCCAGCGCCGAACCCGCTGGCATGGTTCGCCGCCACGGGGCAGCACCACCCGGCGTCCCGCATCACCGGTGCGCTTCGACGTGGACGGGCTGCTCGACGACCCGGCAACCCGGATCGTGGTGTGCTGCGGCTCGGGTGGCGTCGGCAAGACGACCACCGCGGCGGCGCTGGGGCTGCGGGCCGCCGAGCGTGGGCGCTCGGTGGTGGTGCTGACCATCGACCCGGCCCGCAGGCTCGCCCAGGCGCTCGGCCTGGACGGGCTCGACAACACCCCCCGCCCGGTCGCGGGCAGCCAGGGCCACGGCCGGCTGGACGCGATGATGCTGGACATGAAGCGCACGTTCGACGAGGTCGTCGAAGGGCACGCCAGCCAGGCGAAGGCGCAGCAGATCCTCGAGAACCCCTTCTACGTCGCGCTGTCGAGCTCGTTCGCGGGCACCCAGGAGTACATGGCGATGGAAAAGCTCGGGCAGCTGCACGCCCAGGCCGAGGCCGACGCGAGCTGGGACCTGATCGTCGTCGACACCCCACCGTCGCGGTCGGCGCTGGACTTCCTGGACGCGCCCGAGCACCTGGCCTCGCTGCTGGACGGTCGGTTCGTCCGGATGCTGCTCGCGCCGGCGCGCGGCCCGGCGCGCCTGCTGTCGGTGGGTCTCGGGATCGTCACCTCGGCGCTCAACAAGGTGCTGGGCGCGCAGGTGCTCACCGACATGCAGACGTTCATCGCGGCCTGCGACACCCTCTTCGGCGGGTTCCGGCAGCGGGCCGAGGCGACGTACGCGCTGCTGCAGGCGTCGGGCACGGCGTTCGTCGTCGTCGCCACGCCCGAGCCGGACGCGCTGCGAGAGGCCACCTACTTCGTCGAACGGCTGAGCAGCGAGCACATGCCGCTGGCCGGGCTCGTGGTCAACCGGGTGCAGGTCGAGGCCGTGCCCGCGCTGAGCGCCAGCGCCGCCGAGCAGGCCGCGCAACGGCTGGCGGACCACGCCGGCGAGCAGCATGAGGCGACCGCCGGGCTACTGCTGATCCAGGCTGACCGGGCCCGGCAGCGGCAGCGGCAGGACCGGTTGCGCAAGGGCTTCGCGGGTGCGCATCCCGAGGTGCCGACGGTGGGTGTCGACGCCCTGGCTGGGGACGTGCACGACCTGGACGGGCTGCGGCGGGTCGGTGAGCTGCTCGGCGCCCAGTGACCGGCGAGGCGCTGACCTGACGAGCACCGCCGAAACCGCCGCAGGGCGGCAGGCTCACGCCTGCCGCCCTCTTACGGCCCCCTGCCGTTTCCCTCCGTCACCTACTCAGACGTGTCAGCGACCCGATCGGTTGCCATCCGCGTCGACAATCTTTTCGTCGCGGCACCAAACCCGAGATGCCTGCGGATCGTCAGACAGCGACAGCGACGGCGTCGGTCGCGACGGCGATGCCGGCGGCGCGCTCGTGCTCTTCCTTGGCCGCCTCCAGCAGCCGGCGCCACGACTGGACGTTGGGGCGCCGGCGCAGCAGCGCGCGCCGCTCCCGCTCGGTCATACCGCCCCAGACCCCCCACTCCATCTCGTTGTCGAGCGCCTCGGCCAAGCACTCGGTACGCACCGGACAGCCGGTACAGATCTGCTTGACGCGGTGTTGTTCGGCGCCACGCACGAACAACTCGTCGGGTGGTCGCTGCTTGCACGCAGCAAGCTCGGCCCAGTCGCCGGCCAGTCTCCCGGTAAGTGTCCCGGAAAGTGTCGTCCCGGCAAGTGTCATGGTGTAGCCCCCGTCATGGGATCGCCCCCTGCGGCTGTCCGGCGGAGTCCGGCAGCGCCCTGTCCAACTGGCACTGTATCCAGCCGGTGGCAGCACCCAACAGACGAGACCGGGTGGGTGCCACCTAGTCATTTGTAGCCATGCCGGTAGCCCAGCCGGTGGGCCAGGCAGGCGCAGGGACGAGCCGGTGACAGCCGGTCGCGCCGGTCCGGGCCGTCGACGCACTGCCGTAGTCTCGTGGTCATGTCTGCTAACCCGCTGGCGGTCACCGCGGTCGTGCTGCGACGAATCGTCACCCTCATCCTGGTCAGTGCACTGGCCGGGATGCTCGTCGCCGGGCTGATGCTGCCGTTCGCCGGGCTGACGGGTATCGCCGCCCGCGAGGTGGCGGCCGGCATCGAGAACCTGCCCACCGAGCTCGACGAGGCCTCGTTGCCGCAGCGCACGAAGGTGCTCGACAAGAACGGCAAGACGCTCGCGTACTTCTACCAGCAGAACCGCGTCAACGTGCCGCTCAAGAAGGTGTCGCCGCTGATGAAACGCGCCCTGCTGGCCATCGAGGACTCCCGCTTCTTCAAGCACGGCGCGCTCGACGTCCAGGGCACCAGCCGTGCGCTGGTCAACAACGTCTTGGGACAGCCGACCCAGGGTGGGTCCAGCATCACCCAGCAGCTGGTCAAACAGATTTTGGTGTCTCGGGCCGAGAACCGCAAGCAGTACCGGGCCGCCACCGAGCAGACGGTCGCCCGCAAGTTGCAGGAGCTGCAGTTCGCGATGGCCTACGAGCAGGAGCACTCCAAGCGCGAGATCCTCGAGTCGTACCTCAACATCGCCTTCTTCGGTGACGGGGCGTACGGCATCTCGTCGGCCGCGCGCCAGTTCTTCTCCGTACGACCCGACCAGCTCAACCTCAACCAGGCCGCAACCCTCGCCGGGCTGGTGCAGAACCCGAGCGCCTACAACCCCACGCTGAACCCGGCGGCCGCGCGTGAGCGCCGCGACACCGTGCTGCGCCGGATGGCCGAGCTGAAGATGGTCAAGCCCAAGGTGGCCCGGCGCGCGATCGCGTCCCGGCTCGGGCTCGACGTCACCCAGACACCCAACGGTTGTGTGTCCACCACGGCACCGTTCTTCTGCGACTTCGCGCGCAGCTACCTGCTGAACAGCAAGGCGTTGGGCAAGACCCGCTCGCAGCGAGAGGAACGGCTGCTCACCGGCGGGCTGACGATCAAGACCTCGATCGACCCGCGGATGCAGCGAGCGGCCGACCAGGCGGTGCGCGAGCGGGTCAACCCGACCGACTCCGCGATCGGCGCGATGGCGCTGGTCGAGCCCGGCACCGGTGAGGTGCGGGCGCTGGCGCAGTCGCGACCGATGGGGCGCAACAGCAAGCGCGGCGAGACCTTCCTCAACTATCTGGTGCCGAAGGATCTCGGTGGCGCGTCCGGCTTCCAGCCAGGGTCGACGTTCAAGTCCTACGTGCTGGCCACCGCCCTGAAACAGGGCCTTCCACTGGGCACCACGTTCACCTCGCCCCAGACGTACCGCGTCGAGCAGGGCACCGTGCAGAACTGCGACGGCAACAACGTCGCTCCCTGGGAGGTCGAAAACTCGACCGGCACCGGCCGGTTCGACATGTACAAGGGCACCCAGCAGTCGGTCAACACCTACTTCGCCCAGCTCGAGCAGCTCACCAACATCTGCCCGGCGGTCACGCTGACACGCCAGTTGGGGATCAACGTGCCCGAGCAGGACGAGGTGGCCCCGTTCACGTTGGGTCCCACCGACGTCAGCCCGCTGGCGATGGCGGCGGCGTACGCGACCTTCCCCGCACGGGGCAAGTACTGCCCGCCGACGCCGATCCTGAGCGTGCGCAACGCGGACGGCCGGTCCATCGACTTCCCCGCCAGCAAGTGCAAGCGGACCTTCCGCCCCGCCGTCGGTGACGCCATCAACGACGTCTTGCGCGGCGTGCAGGAGGGCAGCGGCTTCGGCGCTTCCAACGGGCTGGCCCTCAATCAGGTGTCCGCCGGCAAGACCGGCACGACATCCAACAACAAGGCCGTGTGGTTCATGGGCTACACCCCCAACATGGTGGCCTCGTCGATGATCGCCGGCGCCAACCAGCAGGGGAGCCCGATCTCGCTTGCCGGCCAGACCGTCGGCGGCCGGATCCTGGGCTTCGACGAGATCGGCGGATCCAGCCTCGCCGGCCCGATGTGGAAGCGGGCGATGGGCGTCATCCAGCAGTGGCTTCCCGACGAGGACTTCACGCCGGTCGACAGGTCCAAGCTGGGCGGGCTCGGCGTCGACGTGCCCTTCGTCGGTGGGCAGTCGTTCGCGGCCGCGGCCGCACGGTTGCGCGAAGCCGATCTGGTCCCGGTCGCGGCGCCGGACCGCGTCACGTCGTTCGTCCCGGAGGGGACCGTAGCGAGGACCGAGCCGGGCGCCGGCGCCGAGATGGCACCGGGGCAGCGGGTGCTTATCTACCTGTCCAGCGGTCCCCCCAGTCCGCCACCCGCACCGCCCGGCGACGGCGGCAACGGTGGCGGCGACGGTGGCGGCGACGGTGGCGACGACGGTGGCGACGGCGGCGGTGGCGGTGGCGACGGTGGCGGCGCTGGCGGCGGCGGCAACGGTGGCGGCAACGGTGGTGGCGACGGCGGCAACGGTGGCGCTGGCGGTGGCGACGGCGGTGGCGACGGTGGCGACGGCGGTGGCGACGGTGGCGGCGCTGGCGGCGGCGGCAACGGTGGCGACGGTGGCAACGGTGGCGGCGACGGCGGCGGCAACAGACCCGGCGGCGGTGACGAGGGCCCGATCCGCTGAGCGGCGGTTGTGTCAGCCCGTGGTGAGCTGGCGCCGCACCTCGGCGGCGACGGCCGCTCCGGCGGCCCGGCCGGTGACCTGCGGCTTCAGCTGACCCATCACCGGACCCATCGCGGCCAACCCCTTGCCGGCTGCCCCCTGCGACTCGACGGCGGCCGTCACCAGCTCGGTCAGCTCGTCTTGGCTAAGCGGCTGCGGCAGGTAGTCGGCCAACACCTCGCTCTCCGCCCGCTCCTTCGCAGCCAGCTCGCCCCGACCAGCCCCGTCGTAGGCCGCCGCGGCCTCGCTGCGCTTCTTGGCCTCGGTCACCAGCACGCCGACGACCTCGTCGTCACTGAGCTCACGGGCCTGCTTGCCTGCGACCTCGGCGTTGGTGACCGCTGCCAGCGCCATCCGCAAGGTGGAGGCGCGGAGGCCGTCCCGCTGCTTCATGGCAGTGGTCAGGTCGGCGCGGAGCCGGTCCTTGAGCTCGCTCATGCGCACAGTCTGACAGCCTGGGTGCGTGCGACTCACCCCCTTTGCCGCCCGCTCGATGGCTGCGGTGCCGCTCCTCGGCGCGGTGACCGGGTTTGCCTATGCCCGGTGGGAGGCACAGGCCTACGTGCTGCGCACGGCCAGCATCCCGGTGCTGCCAGCCGGTCACCACCCGCTGCGGGTGCTGCACCTGTCGGACCTGCACCTCACACCCGGTCAGCGCGCCAAGGCCGACTTCGTCCGCGAACTGGCCGACCTCGGCCCAGATCTCGTCGTCGTCACCGGCGACCTGCTGGCCCACCACGAAGCGGTGGCGCCGGTGCTGGACTGCCTGGACGAGCTGCTGGACGCCCCCGGCGCATTCGTGCTGGGGTCCAACGACTACTTCGCCCCGATCCTGAAGAACCCCGCCCGCTACCTGCTGCCGCGCGGCCAGGACAAGCACCGAGCGGGTGCGGAGCTGCCGTGGCGTGAGCTGGTGGCCGCGCTGACCGACCGGGGGTGGGTCGACCTGGACAACGCCCGTGCGCTGGTCGACGTCGACGACCGGGTGGTCGCGATGGCCGGTGTGGACGACCCGCACCTGGGCTACGACGATCTCGACGTCGCCGACGAGTGGCCCGACCCGACGGCCGACATCGCGATCGCCGCCGCGCACGCCCCGTACCTGCGGGTGCTGGACCGCTTCACCACCGGTGGCTGGCCGCTGCTGCTGGCCGGGCACACGCACGGCGGTCAGCTGCGCCTGCCGGGCAAGGGCGCGCTGGTCACGAACTGTGACCTGGACGCCGAGCGCTGCCGCGGGCTGCACCGCCACCACGCCGGCGGACGGACGGCGTGGATGCACGTGTCCGCGGGCCTTGGGACGTCGCCGTACGCGCCGGTGCGGTTCGCCTGCCGGCCGGAAGCCACCCTGCTCACGCTGGAGTCCCCGGCCGGCTGACCGGGCCCTGGCCGCGTGTAGGCTGACGCCCCGTTCGGGCTGTGGCGCAGCTTGGTAGCGCGCTTCGTTCGGGACGAAGAGGCCGCAGGTTCAAATCCTGTCAGCCCGACGCAGAAGCAGCAGGTCACAGGCCCTCCGGATCGGTAGGGCCGTGACCTGTTGGCCGTGCGGCGCCGATGCCTGCCCACGGTCTGCTCGCCCCCGAGGGCCGCTACTTCACTCGTTCCCAACCCCGCTTCAAGAAACTCGGCGTCTGCACCGAGAAACGCACCCGCGTGATCGAGGCCTTTCATCGCCCTGGCCAACGCCGTCATCATCGTGCGTCGACTCCTCGCCGAGGCCTGGACAAGCCACCGCTGGAACACCCGCCCTACCCGACGTCCATGACCTATCCGCGCGATCTCTTGAGCCGTCCTAGACCCGGGCGCCTCCACCACGGTGTCCTCGTCGTCAGTGTGGGCGTACGGCAGGATGCGGGCCATGACCGCGGAACTGCTCTGGGAGCCGCCGCCGGACGTCCGCGAGACGTCGCGCGTCGGCGCGTTCATGCAGGACGCGGAGGCCCGGACCGGACGCCGCTTCGGCGACTACGGCGACCTGTGGCAGTGGTCGGTCGACGACCTCGACGGCTTCTGGCGCACCGTGCTCGACCACTTCACGGTGCCGTACGAGGGCGACGCCGAGGTGGTGCTCGCCCACGCGTCCATGCCGGGTGCGCGGTGGTTCCCCGGCCTGCGGCTCAACTACGCCGAGGCGATGCTGGCGCTGCCCGGCCGAGGTGACGACGACGTGGTGGTCGTCGGGGTCAGCCAGAGCCGGGGGACCCGCGAGCTGACCGCAGCCGAGCTGCGCGACCAGGTCGCCCGCGCCCGAGCCGGTCTGCTGCGCGTCGGGGTGCAGCGCGGCGATCGGGTCGCCGCGTACCTGCCCAACATCGGGGAGACCCTGGTGCTGCTGCTGGCCTGCGCGAGCCTGGGCGCGGTGTTCTCGTCGTGCGCGCCGGAGTTCGGCACCCGCAGCGTCGTCGACCGGTGGAGTCAGATCGAGCCGGTCGTGCTGGTCGCCGTCGACGGCTACCGCTACGGGGACAAACCGGTCGACCGACGCGAGCAGGTTGCGGCGATTCGCGCCGAGCTGCCGAGCCTGCGCCATGTGGTGCAGGTGCCCTACCTCGACGCCGACCTGGACGTTGGCGCCGGGCTGCCGGCCGGCGACCTGACTTGGCAGCAGCTGCTCGCCGAGCCGGCCGAGCCGGCGTACGAGCGGCTGGCGTTCGACCACCCGCTGTACGTGCTCTACTCTTCGGGCACCACCGGGCTGCCGAAGGCGATCGTGCACGGGCACGGCGGCATCACTCTCGAGCACCTCAAGGCGCTCGGGCTGCAGATGGACCTCGGCCCCGCCGACCGGTTCTTCTGGTTCTCCACCACCGGCTGGATGATGTGGGACTATCTGGTCTCCGGCCTCGGGGTGGGATCGACGGTGATGCTGTTCGATGGCGACCCGGCCTGGCCGGGGTTGTCGGCGCTGTGGCGGCTGGCCGGCGAGCACGCCGTCACCTACTTCGGCACCAGCGCGCCGTTCCTGCTGGCCTGCCGCAAGGCCGGGCTGGTGCCGCGCGAGCTGGCCGACCTGGCCACGTTGCGCGGGGTCGGCTCCACCGGCGCACCGTTGCCGCCCGAGGGCTTCGGCTGGGTGTACGAGGCGGTCAGCGACGACGTGCTGCTGTCCAGCTTCTCCGGCGGCACCGACGTGTGCACCGGCTTCCTCGGCGGGTCACCGCTGCTGCCCGTGCACGCCGGCCGGATCTCCGGTCGCTGCCTCGGCTGCGCGGTCGAGGCGTACGACCCGGCCGGCCGGTCAGTCGTCGGCAAGCAGGGCGAGCTGGTGATCACTGCCCCGATGCCGTCGATGCCGGCGGGCTTTTGGGGGGACTCCGACGGCTCACGCTACCGGGCGGCGTACTTCGAGGACTTCCCCGGCGTATGGCGCCACGGCGACTGGATCACGATCGACGCGGACGGCTCGTGCGTGCTGTCCGGCCGCAGCGACGCGACGCTCAACCGCGGCGGGGTGCGGCTGGGGACGGCGGAGTTCTACTCCGTCGTGGAGGCGATGCCCGAGGTCGCCGACAGCCTGGTGGTGCACCTCGAGGGCGCCGGGGGTGGCGCCGGGCGACTGGTGCTGTTCGTCGTCCTTGCCGACGGGATCGAAGCTGCGGACGGCCTGCGCCGGCGGGTGGGCCGAGAGCTGCGCACCCACCTGTCGCCGCGGCACGTGCCCGACGAGGTGCACGTGGTCGACGCGTTGCCGCGGACGCTGTCGGGCAAGAAGCTCGAGGTGCCGGTCAAGCGCATCCTGCTGGGCGTGCCGGTCGACGAGGCGGCCGCCAGGGGGGCGCTGGCCAACCCCGAGTCGCTGGACGCCTTCACCGCCTTCGCCCGCTGATCCACCCGCACGACGCAAGTTTTCACAACTTTGGGTGGGGGCGGGGGGTGCCGCTCAGCCGGTCGTGGTGGCCTGGAAGACGACCGCGCCCAAGATGAGGCCGAGCACCAGGCCGGCGATGGACACCCCGACGGCCCACCAACCGAGCCGCTCGCCCTTGCGCACCGCGATGGCGCCCAGCACGATCCCGGCGATGCCGAACAGCGGCGGCAGGAAGAAGACTGCGATCACCCCAGCACGATGCCCACGATGGACAGGGTGTTGCTGGAGTTCTGCTCGGTCGACGGCTCAGTCACGGTGGTCTCCCCCGGTGGCGGTGCGGGCGTTGTCGCAATCCGACAGCGGGACGCTAGCGCGTCAACGTCCCCACCAAACCGACAACGCACCGTCCCGTACGCAGGTTGTCGGACGGGGGCGAAGCAGACGAAGCGGACGGCGGCCAGTCAGAGGCGGTCAGAGGCGGGCGGCGACCAGCTCGGCGATCTGCACGGTGTTCAGCGCAGCGCCCTTGCGCAGGTTGTCGCCGCTGACGAACAGCACCAGACCGCGATCGCCGTCGACGCCCTGGTCCTGGCGGATCCGTCCGACCAGGCTGGCGTCGCGACCGGCCGCCTGCAGCGGGGTCGGCACGTCGACCAGCTCGACGCCCGGCGCCGACGCGAGCAGCGCCGACGCCCGACCCACGGTGAGCGCCCGCTCGAACTCGACGTTGAGCGACAACGAGTGCCCGGTGAACACCGGCACGCGTACGCAGGTGCCGGACACCCGCAGGTCAGGGATGTCGAGGATCCTTCGCGTCTCGTTGCGCAGCTTCTGCTCCTCACCGGTCTCGAAGCTGCCGTCGTCGACGACCGAGCCGGCCATCGCCAGCACGTTGAACGCGATCGGCGCGACATAGGCCTGCGGCTGGGGGAAGGTCACCGCCGAGCCGTCGTGGGTGAGCTCGGTCGCCCGGTCGACGACCTGGCGGACCTGCTTGTCGAGCTCGTCGACGCCGGCCAGCCCGCTGCCCGAGACCGCCTGGTACGTCGAGGCCGTCATCCGGACCAGCCCTGCCTCGTCGTGCAGCGGCTTGAGCACCGGCATGGCCGCCATCGTGGTGCAGTTGGGGTTGGCGACGATGCGCGGCCCGCCAGGCGCCAGGGCGGCGTCCAGGGCCGCAGGGTTCACCTCGCTCACGACCAGCGGGATGCCCGGGTCCTGGCGGAAGGCCGAGGAGTTGTCGATGACCACCGCCCCGGCGGCCGCGAAGCGCGGAGCCTGCACCCGCGAGGCGCCCGCCCCGGCCGAGAACAGCGCGATCTCGAGCCCGGCAGGGTCGGCGGTCTCGACGTCCTCGACAACCACCTGCGGCGAGCCACCGTCGAGACCGGGCAACGTCGACCCGGCGGAGCGTGCGGAGGCGAAGTAGCGCACCTCGGCGACGGGCAGCGCCCGCTCGGCCAGCAGTCGCCGCATCACCGCGCCCACCTGCCCGGTGGCGCCCACCACGCCGACGCGCAGCCCGCCTGCGCGCATCATCGTCCGGACCCGCCGTAGACGACGGCTTCGACCTCGTCGGAGCCGAGGTCGAAGGCGGCGTGCGCTGCCGCGACCGCGTCGTCGACCTGCCCCTCGTCGACGATCACCGAGATCCGGATCTCGGAGGTGGAGATCATCTCGATGTTCACGCCGGCCGACGCCAGCGCGGTGAAGAAGCGCGCCGTGACACCGGGGTGGCTGCGCATCCCCGCCCCAACCAGCGAGACCTTGCCGATCCGGTCGTCGAACAGCAGCTGCTCGTAGCCGACCTCGTCGCGCAGGCTCGCCAGCGCCGTCATCGCCACCGCCCCGTCCGAGCGAGGCAGCGTGAACGAGATGTCGGTACGCCCGGTCGAGGCTGCGGAGACGTTCTGCACGATCATGTCGAGGTTGATCTGCGCGGACGCCAAGGCGTCGAAGATGCGCGCGGCCTCGCCGACCTTGTCGGGCACACCGACCAGCGTCACCTTGGCCTCGCTGCGGTCGTGGGCGACTCCGGTGATGATCGCCTGCTCCACGGTGCCTCCTGAGATGTCTGCGGGTCGGTCGGTCACCCACGTGCCCGAGCGGGTGGAGAAGCTCGACCGTACGTGGATGGGCAACCGGTGCCTGCGGGCGTACTCGACGCAGCGCAGGTTGAGGATCTTGGCACCGCAGGCGGCCATCTCGAGCATCTCCTCCGAGGAGATGGTGACCAGCCGTTGGGCGGCGGGGACGATGCGCGGGTCGGCGGTGAACACGCCGTCGACGTCGGTGTAGATCTCGCACACGTCGGCGCCCAGGGCGGCGGCCAGCGCCACCGCGGTGGTGTCCGAGCCGCCGCGGCCGAGCGTGGTGATGTCCTTGCTGGCCTGGCTGACGCCCTGGAAGCCGGCGACGATGGCGATCGCTCCCTCGGTGAGCGCCTGCTCGATTCGCCCAGGGGTGATGTCGATGATCTTGGCCTTGCCGTGCGAGGAGTCGGTGATCACGCCGGCCTGCGACCCGGTGAAGGAGCGCGCCTGGTGGCCGAGGTTGCCGATCGCCATCGCCAGCAGCGCCATCGAGATGCGCTCGCCGGCGGTGAGCAGCATGTCCAGCTCGCGCCCGGGCGGCAATGGCGACACGTCGTGCGCGAGGTCGTACAACTCGTCGGTCGTGTCACCCATCGCCGAGACCACGACCACCACGTCGGCGCCACCCTTGCGGGTGGCGGCGATGCGCTGGGCGACCCGCTTGATGCCAGCCGCGTCGGCGACCGAGGAGCCCCCGTACTTCTGCACGACGATGCCCACACGTCTCCTTCGGTCGGTGGCGTACGCCCCGAGGAGTCTATCGAGCGCGGCGTCTGCGCCGACGCCGATGCCGTCAGGTGGTCCCGGCCTCCAGCTGGTCGGCGATGGCGACCCGCTCCATCTCGATGGTCGTGTTGCGGTCCTCGTCGAGGCGGTCGTGCGCCACCACCGACTGCAGCGCCCGCAGCACCGCGCTGGCCTCGGCTCCCCACGACGAGACGTAGCTGAACTGCCACCACCACAGCGCCTCGCCGACCCGGCCGGCCCGGTGGTGGGCCAGACCGTGCACGAGGCTGCCGGCGATCGCGGTCACGTCGTCGGAGATACGGCTCGGGACCAGGTCGGGCGGGTCGGCGTACGGGTCGAACACCTCGACGTACTCGTCGGCGGCCCCGAGCAGCTCGCCGAGCTCCTCGCGGATGTGGTCGAGGTCGGGGTCGGGGCCGGTCTCGGGCTCGTACTGCTCGCGCGGCACCAGGTCGGTCATCACGCCGAGGCGCGCACCGGCGAGCAACAGCTGGCTGACCTCCAACAGCAGCAGCGGGACGGCGGTGCCGCTGTCACCTCGGTGGGCCAGCTCGCGGACGGCGATCAAGAAGCTCGCCACCTGGTCGGCGACGCCCTGCGCCAGATCCTCAAGATCGCTCGGGAGGTCCTCGGCCGTGCTCGTCGCATCGTCAGTCATCGACATTCCGCCTCCCTTCGAAGGCCCGCCCCAAGGTGACCTCGTCGGCGTACTCGAGGTCACCACCCACCGGTAGTCCACTTGCCAGCCGCGTAACGCGCAACCCTAGCGGCCGCAGCATGCGGGTGAGATAGGTCGCCGTCGCCTCACCCTCGAGGTTGGGGTCGGTGGCCAAGATGACCTCCGTGACCGCACCGTCTGCCAGCCGGGTCATCAGCTCACGGACCCGCAACTGGTCGGGCCCAACACCGTCGATCGGCGAGATCGCGCCGCCCAGGACGTGGTAGCGGCCCCGGAACTCACGGGTGCGCTCGATCGCCACCACGTCCTTGGACTCCTCGACGACGCAGAGCACCGCGGGATCGCGCCGGGGGTCTCGGCAGACGCGGCACTGCTCGTCCTCGGTGACATTGCCGCACACCGAGCAGAACCGCACCCGGTCCTTGACCACGGCGAGCACCTCCGCCAGCCGCTTGACGTCGACCGGGTCGGCGTCGAGCAGGTGAAAGGCGATGCGTTGGGCGCCCTTGGGTCCCACCCCGGGCAGCCCGCCGAGCTCGTCGATGAGGTCCTGGACGATGCCTTCGTACACAGCGGTGAGGTGGTCTGCTCAGGAGCCGGGCGGCAGGCCGCCCGGGCCGCCGCGCGGGTTGGGGCTGTCGGGGTGGTCGGGGTCGTCGGGCGCGGCACCCAGCTCGCCCGGCATGCCCGGCGAGCCGCCGCCGATCGCAGCACCGAGATCACCCATGCCTTCGAGCCCACCGGACAGCGGGCCCAGCCGCTCGGCAGCCAGCTGCTCGGCACTCTCGGTGGCGTCACGGACGGCGGCCACAACCATGTCTCCCAGCGTCTCGGCGTCGTCGGGGTCGCACGCCTCGGGCTTGATCGTCACCGACACCAGCTCGCCGGTGCCCGTCACGGTGGCGCTGACCAGCCCGCTGGCGGCCGATCCGGAGACCTGCGTCTCGGCAAGGGTCTGCTGCGCCGCGACCAGCTGCTCCTGCAGCTGCTGCGCCTGGGCCAGCACGGCGGACATGTCAGGGGTCCCACTGGGAAACACGGTCGCTCCTCGAAAGTTTGGACACCGACCGGTAGGTGGGTGCGGCGGTGGACCGCCCGGTTGGGCGGACCACACCCAGGAGCCTAAGGGTGCGGCCCGACACTGTGGTCATCGCTCGTGCGGGATCTCCTCGATCACGGTGGCGCCGAGCTCGCGGGTGAGCAGTTCATGGGTGTCCCCGCTGGCGTCGACGTCGATGTTCGCGTCGTCGGGCGAGGCGCCCCCGCCGGGGTCGGTGGCCGTCCCTGGGGAGGGCGGTGACGCGGCCGCTGCGGCGCTCGGCGCCGGGCTCGGCGGGGTCGGTTCGTCGCGCGGTTGCGGTGACCACCCCGAGCGTGCGTGCCGCGGCGGCGCCGCCCCGCCGCGGGCGGCCGGGTCGACGATCGCCTGCACCTGCCACTGGCCGAGCAGCACCTTGGACAGCGCGGTGGCCACCGGCTGTTCACGGCCCTGGAACTGCTCGAGCAGACCGGCCGTGCTGAAACCCAGCGTCACCACACCCGGCTCGGCGGCGACGACCTGGGCGTTCTGCCCGACCAGCGACCAGACGTAGCGCGAGCTGCGCAGCTCGTTGAGCACGTCCCCCCACAGCGTGCGCACCTGATGCAGCTCGTTGCCCACAGCCGCTCCGCCGCCGGACACGTCGACCGGCTCGGCCTCGTGCTCGCGGCGTGGCTCGGGTTCGCGGGACGGCTCGGGGGCGGGTTCAGGCGCGCGAGCGGCCGCGGGCTCAGCAGTAGCAGCGGGTGTGACCTCGGACGCCTCGCCGACGCCGGGGGAGTCTGAGGCAGCCGACCGCCGAGCCGGAGAGGACGGCGACGACGTCGCGGCGGGAGCAACGCTCACCCGACGCTCGAGCCGGTCGAGCCGTGCCTGCACCCCGCGGGTGTCGTCGTCGACGCTGGGCAGCAGCACTCGGGCGCACATGATCTCGAGCAGCAGTCGTGGCGCGGTCGGCCCCCGCAGGTCCGCGAGGGTGGCGGCCACCACCTCCGCCGAGCGCACCAGGTCGGCAGCGCCGAACCGTGCGGCCTGCCCGGCGAGGCGCTCGGCCTGGTCCAGCGGCACGTCCAGCAGGCTCTCGCCCGCGCTCGGCAGGTGGGAGAGCACCAGCAGATCGCGCAGCCGCTGCAGCAGATCTTCGACGAAGCGGCGCGGCTCGCGGCCACCCTCGACGACCTGGTCGACCAGCGAGAAGACGCCGCCCCCGTCACCGGCCGCGAACGCGTCGACAACCGAGTCGATCAGCGTCTCGGGCGTGTATCCCAGCAGCCCGGTGGCCAGCTCGTAGGTGACGCCGCCGTCGCCGGCGCCCCCGATCAGCTGGTCCAGAACGCTCAGCGAGTCGCGCACCGAGCCGGCGCCGGCACGCACGACCAACGGGATCGCCTGCGGCTCGATCGCGACACCCTCGCGCTCGCAGATCCGGGTCAGGTAGTCACCGAGCAGCCGCGGCGGGAGCAGGCGGAACGGGTAGTGGTGAGTGCGGGACCGGATCGTGCCGATGACCTTGTCGGGCTCGGTGGTGGCGAAGACGAACTTGACGTGCGGGGGCGGCTCCTCGACCACCTTGAGCAAGGCGTTGAACCCCTGCGGCGACACCATGTGCGCCTCGTCGATGACGTACACCTTGAAGCGGCTGGTCATCGGCGCGAAGGTGGCCCGCTCACGCAGGTCACGGGTGTCGTCGACGCCGCCGTGGCTGGCGGCGTCGATCTCGATGACGTCCAGGCTGCCGGGGCCGCCGCGGGCGAGGTCGCCACAGCTCTGGCACCGCCCGCAGGGTTCGCCGACGGGGAATTGATCGCAGTTGAGGGTGCGGGCCAGGATCCGGGCGCTGGTGGTCTTGCCGCAGCCGCGGGGACCGGAGAACAGGTACGCGTGGTGGACGCGGTTGTCGGCCAGCGCCCGCCGCAGCGGCTCGGTCACATGGTCTTGACCCAGCAGTTCGGCGAAGGTCTCGGGCCGGTAGCGGCGGTACAGCGCGAGCGGGGCGTCCACGACCGCACCCTAGTCCGACGCGTGGACAACCTCGCCGGTCGGACGCCGCTGCCGGCGGGCACCAGCGGAGAGTGGTCACAGCCGACGTGCTCAGGGCCCAGATCGCTGCCAGATGCGACCACTTGACGCGACGGGGACGCGAAGACCCCCCGCGTACCCGGCAGAGCCTGCTGACCCTTGCTGCCTTCCGGCCCTGGGGGAGTTGGGCGGGGTGCCGCCACGCGAGGGGCTTGCCCCATCGTACGGGGCCGCGGCACGGCGGCGGCACGGCGGGCCGCTAACCTACCCGGCGGAGGATTCGCCTAGTGGCCTATGGCGCTCGCTTGGAAAGCGGGTTGGGTTAACAGCCCTCGCGGGTTCGAATCCCGCATCCTCCGCCACGCTGCAGGCGCACCCACAAAGCCCGCGCCCCCCGGGGCCCGGCGGCGGGCGGACCCACGGCGCTGCAGTTGCCGGCCGGGGGCAGCGGGGTGCCATCCCGGGCGGCCTGCTCAAACTGATCCCGCTGTTCACGATGGTGCTACCAGGAGCGATGGCCATCATCATCCTGCCTGACCCGTCCAACCCGGACAAGGTCTTCCTGACCCTGGTGACCACGGTGCTGCCGGTGGGCATCACCGGGCTCGTGCTGGCAGGGCTGATCGCGGCGATCATGTCCAGCGTCGACTCGACGCTGAATGGGCGCGATCTGGGCGCTCGGGCTGGGCCACGTAATCGGTCTTGGCCTATTCATCCTCACCCAGATGGGGATCTGGCCGCGGCACTTCACCATCAATGTCGACATCATGGCCGGTATCAGCACGGTGATATTCGTCGTCGCCCGCCTGCGTACGGCGGCTCCCGATCGCGAGACGGTCGACCGGATGACTTGGGCGCCCGGCACCGCAGCGGCGGCGCACCGCGAGGAGGGCAACGAACCCGCCGACAGGGGGCCTGGTGATCGGCACCGCGCTGTTGGTCGTCGGCATGCTCGCCATCTCGATCACCTTCTGGTGATCGCCGACAAGGCGCGCATTCGATGCCGTCGTGGGCGGTCCTTCTAGTATTGCCCGAGTGATCTTCAAACGGGTGGGGTACGAGCGTCCGTACCCCGACCACGGCCTGGGCCAGCGGGAGTGGGCGCAGCTGCCCCCCCGGCAGGTACGGCTGGACCAGCTCGTGACGACGAAGGACACCCTCGACCTGAGAACGCTGTTGGATGCCGAGTCCACGTTCTTCGGCGACCTGTTCCCCCATGTGGTGAAGTGGCACGGCGACTACTACCTCGAGGAGGGACTGCACCGTGCGCTGCGGGCCGCGTTGCAGCAGCGGGCAGTTGTGCACGCACGCGTCCACGACTGCGACGTCGGGGCTAGCCGGTGAGGTGGCGCACCACGATCACCATGCTAGTGCTCATCGCCTTGGTGGTCGGGGCCGGTTGGTACGGCTACGACCAGCTGGTGTCGCCCGCCGACCCCGTCGACGACGAGCCCACGTGCTCTGCGGCTGAGGGGCGCCTGCGGACCCGTGAGGTGACCGTCAACGTCTACAACGCCGGAGACATCTCCGGGCTGGCCGGCAAGACGCTCGCCACCCTGCAGCGCCGCGGCTTCACCCCCGGCCTGTCCGAGAACGCGCCAGCGCGGCTGCGGGTCAAGAAGGCGGTCATCTACGGCTCGCGGGCCGAGTCCCCCGAGGTACGTCTGGTCCGCCTGCATCTGAGCAACAAGGTCCGGGTGGTGCGTCGCCCGAACCTGGCCGATGGCGTGGACCTCGTGGTCGGCTCGAACTTCGGTGGTTTCGAACGCAAGGCGCCGAAGGTGCTGAAGGTCAAGCCCAAGAAGAAGGCCTGCCGCAAGCAGCGCGACCGCGCGGCACCAGCAGGTGGCTGAGGTGCAGCGGAGCGGCTGAGGGTGCCGACCGCCCGCCCGTACGGCGGCGTCGACAGCCGGCCCAGCCCGCTCAGTCGGCCCAGCCAGCCCGGCCGGGCTCACTCGCGGGGGCGGGGCCCGCCGCGCCCGGGTGTGCCGTGGCTCCACCCGGCCAGCCGACCGTGCTCCGCGACGGCACGCAGGCGATCCTCGGTGGCGGCGCGAGTGGCGCGAGGACACACCACCAGCATCTCGTCACCGACGGCCAGCCGGGTGCTCGGATGGGGCACGAACGACTTGTCGCCACGCACCACCAGCGACACCGAGGTGCCACCCGGCAGCCGCAGCTCACCCACCTCGACGCCATGCAGCCGCGACTCGGGGGGGACCCGTACGTGCAGCAGGTCGGCCGCGATGCCCTCCAGTGGTGCCGCCTCGACCTCCAGGTCCCGTGGGGCTTCGCGGGTCGAGACACCGAGCCGGTCGGCCGCCCAGGGCAGGGTGGGGCCCTGCAGCAGGGTGTAGACGACGACCAGCACGATCACCAGGTCGAACAGGTCGGTCGCACCGGGCACGGCCTCGGCCAGCGGGATCGTCGTCAGCACGATCGGCACGGCGCCGCGCAGCCCCGCCCAGGACATGAAGGCCTGCTCGCGCCAGGGCACCCGCAGCGGCGTCGCGCACACCGCCACCGACAGCGGCCGCGCCACCACCGTGAGCACCGCCCCGGCGAGCAGCCCGGCGGCCACATGCCACCAGGTGAGGCGGTCGGGCGAGGCCAGCAGGCCGAGCATGATGAACAGCCCGATCTGGGCCAGCCACCCGACCCCCTCGGCGAACGACCGGGTGGCCGCGCGGTGCGGTAGCTCGGCGTTGCCGAGCACCAGCGCCGCGACGTACACGGCTGCGAAACCGCTGCTGTGCACGAGGATCGCCGCCCCGTACGAGACGACGCACAGTGACAGCACGGCCAGCGGGTAGAGGCCGGACGACGGTAGCGCCGCGCGGGCCAGCAACCGGGCGCCGGCCCAGCCCAGCACGATGCCCACGGCGCCACCGAGCACCAGCTCGATGACGACGACGGCCAGCACGTAGTACCACGGATGCTCGGCGGCCTCACCGGTGCTGACCATGACCACGAGCAACAGCGTGGGAGCGTCGTTGAGCCCGCTCTCGGCCTCCAGCGACCCACGCACCCGGGTCAGCAGCGGCACCCGCCGCAGCACGGAGAACACAGCCGCGGAGTCAGTCGGGGCGGTGACCGCGCCGAGCAGCACCGCCAGCTGCCAGTCGAGCCCGAGGGCGTATCGGCCGAGCAGGGTCATGACGGTGATGCCGATGGCGACGCCGACGGTGCTGAGCAGCAGGCCGAGCGGCATCACCGGTTTGACCTGTGACCAGCGGGTTGTCAGACCGCCCTCGGCGAGGATGAGCACCAGCCCGACGATCGCGAGCACGAACGCGAGGTCGGCGTCGGCGAACTCGATGCCGATGACCGACTCGCCCAGCAGCACCCCGATCGCCAGGTAGACCAGCAGGCTGGGCAGCCCGGCCCTGACGCTGAGGCGGACGGCGAGGATCGCGGCCAGCAGGACACCAGCGACCACAAGCAGGAGGCTGCCGATCTCGTCGCCTTGCACGTATCGCCTCCCGAGTCCGTGCGAGACGCCAGCCTAGAGGTCGGCCGGATCAGCGGCTGACGAGCAGCGGTTCGCCCTGAATCGGGAGCGACCACGCAACGCCCCTGGCCGCGGCGGGCGGCCGAGCCCGGTCACGGAGCCGCTGACGAGGCAGATGGCGGTGGCGGTGGGATTTGAACCCACGGTGGGCGTGAACCCACACACGCTTTCGAGGCGTGCTCCTTAGGCCGCTCGGACACGCCACCGCGGAGCAGGCTACCGGACGAGCGCTGCCGGCCCTCGCTGCCACCGGCCCTGGATCTTCCGACATTGTGACCGGTTCGACCGCCTGAACCGTCGGAAGATCGGCAGGCGCTCCGCGGGGCCGACCGCAGGATCAGCAGTCGCGACGGCCGGCGAAGAAATCGCGCAGCAGCGCTGCCGACTCCTCAGCCCGTACGTCCGCGACCACCTCGGGGCGGTGGTTGAGCCGCCGGTCGCGCACCACGTCCCACAGCGAGCCGACCGCACCGGCCTTCGGGTCGTAGGCACCGAACACCAGCCGGTCGACCCGCGCCGCCACGACGGCGCCGGCACACATCGTGCACGGCTCGAGGGTCACCACCAGCGTGCACCCGTCGAGCCGCCAACCACCGCGGCGAGCCGCAGCCGCCCGCAGCGCCACCACCTCGGCGTGACCGGTCGGGTCGGCGTCGCGCTCACGGGTGTTGTGCCCGCTGCCCAGCACCAAACCGCCGGCGTCCACCACCACGGCGCCCACGGGCACGTCACCGCAGGCCAGCGCGGCGCGGGCGATACCGAGGGCCTGGCCCATCAGCGCCTGCCAGGCCCCGGCCGCGGGCGTACCCGAGGTCAGACCGCAGCCTTGTCGATGGCCGCCTCGAACTGGGCGCCGAAACCCAGCCGGTGCGCGACATCGGACAGCATCTCGTCGGGGTAGAGCTCGGGGTCGTCGCAGAGAACCGCCATGTCCATGGCCGACACCCCGAGGTCGGCCAGGATGTCGAGCTGGCCGGCCGGCTGCGGGTCGTCGTCGTCCTCGGGCTCGGGCAGGTCGAGGGCGTCGACGACCTCAGAAGCCAGCGGCCAGTCGGTCGCCGCCGTGACGTCGGACAACAGCAGGTGCTCGTCCGGACCGAGCACCCGGACGAGCACGAAGAAGTCCTCGTCGACCGACACCATGCCGATCGTGCCGCTCTCGCTGGGCAGCGGGCGCAGCGCCGCCACCAGCGTGTCGAGGTCCTCACCGGCGCGCAGCGGCAGCGGCTGAACCTGCCAGGCGCCTTCCTCACGGAGGGCGGCCAGCACGAAGTCGACGCCATCCTGCGCCATGCTGCCTCCACTAGATCAATCGGGGACCCTGCTAGTCCCGTTGCTGTGATCGTCCCAGAGCCCACCCCCGGGCGGGAAGCCCGCACCGGGGCCGGGTTGGGCGAATCGCTGCACCCACTACCGTGCGGTCCCATGCGCATCCACGTCGCCGACCACCCGTTGGTGGCACACAAGCTCACGCTGCTGCGCGACGAGCAGACCGAGTCACCCACCTTCCGGCGACTCGCCGACGAGCTGGTGACCCTGCTGGCGTACGAGGCGACGCGCGACGTACGCACCGAGCCGCGGACGGTGCAGACGCCGGTCGCCGAGACGGTCGGGGTGCGGTTGTCGTCGCCCCGGCCGCTGGTGGTGCCGATCCTGCGGGCGGGGCTCGGCATGCTCGAGGGGATGCAGCGGCTGCTGCCGACCGCCGAGGTCGGCTTCCTCGGCATGATCCGCGACGAGCAGACGCTGGCCGCGTCGACGTACGCCGAGCGGCTGCCCTCGGACCTGGCCGGCCGGCAGTGCTACTTGCTCGACCCGATGCTCGCGACCGGCGGGACGTTGGCCGCGGCGATCGACTTCCTGGTGGCCCGCGACGCGAACCACATCACCGCGGGGTGCCTGCTGGCGGCGCCGGAGGGGATCGAACGGGTCGAGCGAGAGCTGGCTGCCCTCGACGTGCCGGTCACGTTGGTCATCGCGGCGGTCGACGAGCGGCTCAACGAGGTCGGCTACATCGTGCCGGGGCTCGGCGACGCTGGTGACCGGTTGTACGGCGTGACCGGCTGAGCGGCTCGCCCATCGCAGCGAATAGGCCTGCGGCATCCCTCCATCGCGGCGCCGCGAGCCACGTAAACGTGGCGCGCGCACACTTGACGGGGCACGCACGCCACGTAAAGAGTCGGCTGGCCACGTTTACGTGGCGCGCGCGAGCAGCAGACGGGGCGCGCGGGTGGCAGGCGGGCGCAGCGATCGACCCTCGGGGCTACAGCGACTTGACCGCGTTGAGCAGCTTGCCCATCGTCTGCTTGGCGTCGCCGAACAGCAGGTTGGTGTGCGGCTCGAACAGCAGCTCGTTCTCGATGCCCGCGAAACCCGGCCGCATCGACCGCTTCATGAACACCACCTGCCTGGCTTCGTCGGCGTTCAGGATCGGCATGCCGTAGATCGGTGCGCCGGGTGTCGTACGCGCGGCGGGGTTGACCACGTCGTTGGCGCCGACGACCAGCGCCACGTCGGCCTGCTTGAACTCCCCGTTGATGTCGTCCATCTCCTTCAGCTGCTCGTACGGCACCTGCGCCTCGGCCAGCAGCACGTTCATGTGCCCGGGCATCCGACCGGCCACCGGGTGGATGGCGTAGTCCACCTGCACGCCGCGCGCGATCAGCACGTCGACCAGCTCGCGCAGCGTGTGCTGGGCCTGTGCAACCGCCAGACCGTAGCCGGGCACGATGACGACCCGCTGGGCGTAGCCGAGCAGGATCGCCACGTCCTCGGGGCCGGTGGAGCGCACCGGCCGGTCACTGACCTCGCCCGCGCCGAGCGTCGACCCGCCCTTGAGCGCCCCGAACAAGATGTTGGCGAGCGAGCGCCCCATCGCGGTGGCCATCATCCGGGTCAGGAACGTCCCGGCCGCGCCAACCAGGGTCCCCGCCACGAGCAGCAGCGTGTTGCCCAGCACATAGCCGCCTGCGGCCACGCTCAGCCCGGTGAACGCGTTCAGCAGCGAGATCACTATCGGTACGTCGGCGCCGCCGACCGGCAGCACGAGCAGCACGCCGAGCGCAAGGCCCAGCACCGCGACCACGACACCCGGCCACAGCGCGGGGTTGACGACAAGCAGCACCGACAGCGCGATCGCGGCCAGCAGCGCACCGCCGAACGCCACCGGCAGGCCGGGGAACAGCACCGGCCGCGAGGTCATCAGGCCCTGCAGCTTGCCGAACGTGACCAGCGAACCCGAGAAGCTGAGGGCACCGATGGCGATGGTGAATGCCGTCGCCACCAGGTCGAACTCGGCCACCTCACCCAGCGCCGCGAACTCGCCGAGCTCGGCCAGCTCCAGCAGCGCGACCAGCGCCGCCGCACCGCCGCCGACCCCGTTGAACAGCGCCACCAGTTGCGGCATCTGCGTCATCTGCACCCACCGGGCGCCCGCGACGCCCACCACCGACCCCGCGGCCACCGCCACCAGGATCGGCACCACGTGGTCGAGCTCGCGCTCCCAGAACACGATGACGGTCGCGATCACAGCGCCGGCAGCGCCGACCAGGTTGCCGCGCCGCGCCGTGCGCGGGCTGGACAGGCCCTTCAGCGCGACGATGAAGCAGACCGCGGCAACCAGGTACGCGAGCTGGACCCAGGTGGGAATCACCGCTGCGCCGCCTCGGTGCTGCCGCCGCCGGAGCCGTCGGAGCCAGCGGGCGCAGGACGCTTGCGGCCGCCGAACATCTGCAGCATCCGGTCGGTCACCACGAAGCCACCCACCATGTTGACGGTGGCGAGCAAGACGGCGACCAGCCCCACCACGAGGCCGCCGGTCGACTCGGCCGTGCCGGTGACCAGCACCGCACCCACGAGGATCACGCCGTGGATGGCGTTGGCCCCCGACATCAGCGGCGTGTGCAGCGTCGGCGACACCTTCGAGATGACCTCGATGCCGACGAACACGCTCAGCACGAAGATCGTGAGCCAGACGATCGACTCATCCATGCGCGGCTTCCCCTTCCAACAGCAGGCGGGTGGGTTCGTGCAGCACGTCGCCGGCGTGGACCACGCAGGCGCCCGTGACGACCTCGTCGTCGAAGTCGGGCGCGAACAGCGCCGGCCCGTCGTCCCCGTCGCGCGTGCTCATCAGCGTCACCAGGTTGACGATGTTGGTGGACAGCAGCCGGCTCGCCGGCGCCGGCATCTGGCTGGGCACGTTGGCGCCGCCCCACACCTGCGCCGCGCCCACGCGTACGACTTCGCCGGCGACCGACCCCTCGACGTTGCCGCCGGACTCCGCCGCCAGGTCGACGACCACCGAACCCGAGCGCATCTGCTCGACCATCGAGGTGGTGACCAGCAGCGGCGCCGTGCGTCCGGGGACGGCGGCGGTCGTGATCAGCGCGTCCGCGGCGGCGATGTGCGGTGCGAGCCGGTCCCGCTGCAACTGCGCCCGGTCCTCGGTCATCTCGCGGGCGTAGCCGCCGGCGCCCTCCAGCGTGTCCAACTGCAGGTCGATCGCCTGGGCTCCCATCGACCGGATCTCCTCCGCGGCGGCGGCGCGCACGTCGTAGGCCTTGACGACGGCACCGAGGCGCTTGGCCGTCGCGACGGCCTGCAGGCCTGCGACCCCGGCCCCCAGCACGACGACCCCCGCCGGCGGCACGGTGCCGGCCGCGGTCATGTTGAGCGGGAAGAAGCGACGCAGCATGCCGGCCGCGACGATCGCGCAGCGGTAACCCGCGACCAGCGCCTGCGACGACAGCGCGTCCATCGACTGCGCCCGGCTGATGCGCGGCACCAGCTCGAGCGCGAACGCGGTCACCCCACAGTCACGCAGGTCGCGGATCTGGTCGAGGCTCTGCGCGACCGGCACGAACGAGATCGTCGAGGCGCCCGGGCGCAGGCGGCGGATCTGGTCCACCAGCAGCGGCTGCACCGACACGACCAGGTCGGCCTCCTCCAGCCCGTCCGCGCCGGTGTCGGCGCCGGTGTCGGCGTACGCCCCGTCGTCGATGTCCGCGCTCCGCCCGGCGCCAGGCTCGACCGCCACGTCGTACCCGAGGGCGACCAGCTTCTGCACGCCCTCCGGTGCGAGGGCGACTCGGCGCTCGCCGGTCTGCGACTCCTTGACCACCGAGATCCTCACGGCGCCGAACCTATGACACCCGGGTGCGTCTCCTGACAGCGCCGGGTGCTCAGTAGTGCCACGGGTGTCGCGACCAGTCCGGGTCCCGCTTGGCCAGGAAGGCGTCGCGACCCTCGGCCGCCTCGTCGGTCATGTACGCCAGCCGGGTCGCCTCACCGGCGAACAGCTGTTGGCCGACCAGCCCGTCGTCGACCAGGTTGAAGGCGTACTTGAGCATCCGCTGCGCCGTGGGGCTCTTGGCGTTGACCTCCGCGGCCCACTGCAGCGCGGTCGCTTCCAGCTCGTCGTGCGGCACCACCGCGTTGACCATGCCCATCCGGTGCGCCTGCTCCGCGTCGTACGGGCGGCCCAGGAAGAAGATCTCGCGGGCCAGCTTCTGCCCGACCTGGCGGGCAAGGTACGCCGAGCCGTAGCCGCCGTCGAAGCTCGCCACGTCGGCGTCGGTCTGCTTGAACCGGGCGTGCTCGGCCGAGGCGAGGGTCAGGTCGGCGACGACGTGCAGGCTGTGGCCGCCGCCGGCGGCCCAGCCGGGCACCACCGCGATCACCACCTTCGGCATGAAGCGGATCAGCCGTTGGCACTCGAGGATGTGCAACCGGCCCATGCGTGCCTGGTCGGGGCGGGAGGCGGTGGTGGCGGGGGTGGCCTCGTCGGCGACGCCGGCGGCGGCGTACTCGTAGCCGGTCCGACCGCGGATCCGCTGGTCGCCACCGGAGCAGAACGCCCAGCCGCCGTCCTTGGCCGAGGGTCCGTTGCCGGTCAGCAGCACGCAGCCCACGTCAGCGGTCGTGCGGGCATGCTCCAGCACGGACAGCAGCTCGTCGACGGTGTGCGGCCGGAAGGCGTTGCGCACCTCCGGGCGGTCGAATGCGACCCGTACGGTGCCGGCGGCCGGACCGGTGCCAACCGCTCGGTGGTAGGTGATGTCGGTGAGGTCGTCGAAGCCCGGCACCGGGCGCCAGGCTGCCGGGTCGAAGAGCTCGGACACCGGTGGCGGCTGGTCGGCTGTCATGGACACCAGTCTGTCCGCACGCAGCACTCACCGGCCACCGCACGTCCGAAACGCCCGCACGCCCGGCAATGCCCGCCCGCCACGCCGGAGGCCGCACCCCCCACCCGCCGCGCCCGC
>JBBSNM010000020.1:0-32650 GCA_038232655.1 Propionibacteriales bacterium
CCAGTCCAGGTAGTCCAGGCAGTCCGCGTCGGAGCCGAACCACGACCGGAACTCACCCGCCGACCTCGGATAGTGCACGCCCGCGCGCGGCTGCAGGTGAAGTCACGCCCTCAGGCTACTCCGGTCAGATGAATACCCCTGTGCGCGGTTATGGCGCTGTGCCGGTTTCGGTGATCCGCGACATCGTCTCGTCCGCGCAGGCCGGAGGTGCCCCCACTACGCTGCGTGCCCTGCTTTGCGACCCGGTCGACGGCCGCCTGCTGGCGATGGACTCCAACGCCCGGCTTTTCACTGGCGACCTTCGCAACTTCGCCACGTGGCGGGATCAGGGGTGCCGGGTCTCGGGCGGGCAGGTGGTCGACATCGACCACATCCGTGAGCATCGACACGGGGGCCAGACTGCGGCGGCGAACGGGCAGAGCCTCAGCAATCTGGCTCATGTGCTCAAGGACCACCCGGGGGTCAACGTGACCGTGCTGCCGCCGCTCACGGTCGGCGACGGTCTGGACCACCTGCGCGTGCACGCACCCGACGTCGAGTGGCGTTGGCCCTCCGGCCACACCCATCGATGTCAGCCGCCGGCCGCGCTCGGACCCGGCAGCAGCCCGCACCCGCCCCGCAGCGACAGTGTGGGCGAGCGACACTTGGCCGCGCTGCTCGCCCGGGCGGGCTGAGTCTGCGGGTGCCCGCCCGACGGCTAGGGTTCCGCGGGTGAGCGAAGCATCGCCCGCCCAACCCGACGGCGCGGACATCCACACCACCGCCGGCAAGCTGGCTGACCTGGACCGGCGACTGGATGAGGCGGTGCATGCCGGGTCGGCTCGGGCAGTCGAGTCGCAACACGCCAAGGGCAAGCTCACCGCCCGCGAGCGGATCGAACTGTTGCTGGACGACGGCTCGTTCGTGGAGATCGACGAACTGGCCCGGCACCGCAGCACCGCATTCGGCCTGGACAAGCGCCGGCCATACGGCGACGGGGTCGTCACCGGCTACGGCGCCGTCGACGGGCGCCAGGTATGCGTGTTCGCGCAGGACTTCACCGTCTTCGGCGGCAGCCTCGGCGAGGTCTACGGCGAGAAGATCTGCAAGGTGATGGACCTGGCAATGCGCACCGGCAGCCCGGTCGTCGGGATCAACGAGGGCGCCGGTGCCCGCATCCAGGAGGGCGTGGTCTCGCTCGGGCTGTACGGCGAGATCTTCCGGCGCAATGCGCATGCGTCCGGGGTCATCCCGCAGATCTCGTTGATCATGGGCGCCTGCGCCGGCGGGCACGTCTACTCCCCCGCCCTCACCGACTTCACCGTGATGGTGGATCAGACCTCACACATGTTCATCACCGGACCAGACGTGATCAAGACGGTGACCGGCGAAGAGGTGACGTTCGAGGACCTCGGCGGCGCCCGCACCCACAACACCACGTCCGGCAACGCGCACTACCTGGGCAGCGACGAGACCGACGCGATCGACTATGTCAAGGCGCTGCTGGGGTTCCTTCCCAGCAACAACCTGGAGGAGGCGCCGGTCTACGACGAACCGGTCGTCGAGGAGACCACCGACGACGACCGGACGCTGGACGCGTTGGTGCCGGACTCCCCCCACCAGCCCTACGACATGCGCACCGCCATCCGTGGCGTGCTGGACGACGGTGACTTCCTCGAGGTGCAGCAGTTGTTCGCGCCAAACATCTTGGTCGGCTTCGGCCGGGTCGAGGGGCACGCGGTCGGGGTCGTCGCCAACCAGCCCGCGCAGCTTGCCGGCACGCTGGACATCGACGCCAGCGAGAAGGCGGCCCGCTTCGTGCGCACCTGCGACGCGTTCAACGTGCCGGTGCTGACGTTCGTCGACGTGCCCGGATTTCTTCCTGGTACCGGACAGGAGTGGGGCGGCATCATCCGCCGCGGGGCCAAGCTGATCTACGCCTACGCCGAGGCCACCGTGCCGCTGGTCACCGTCATCACCCGCAAGGCGTACGGCGGTGCGTACGACGTGATGGGATCCAAACATCTGGGCGCGGACATGAACATCGCCTGGCCGACCGCGCAGATCGCGGTGATGGGGGCGCAGGGCGCGGTCAACATCCTTTATCGCACCGAGCTCGCCGAGGCGGACGACCCGGAGGCGCGCCGGGCCGAGCTGATCACCGAGTACGAGGACACGCTGGCCAACCCCTACATTGCCGCGGAGCGCGGTTACATCGACGCGGTGGTGCAGCCGCACGAGACCCGTCTGGAGATCGTCCGGTCGCTGCGGCTGCTGCGCTCCAAGCGGGAGACGCTGCCGCCCAAGAAGCACGGGAACATCCCGCTGTGACCGGGCCGCCGCTACTGCGGGTCGTACGCGGCGAGCCCACGGACGAGGAGCTGGCTGCGGTGGTCACCGTGGTGGCTGCCGTGTTAGCGCGTGCGGCCGCAGCGGGTGAACGGGCCGCCGCACCCCGGTCCGCCTGGGGGCATCCCGCGGGCTCGATGCGCCAGCCGCTGCGGGCCGGACCGCACGGTTGGCGCCCGTCGGCGCTGCCCCGCTGCTGGTGAAGCCTGTCGCAAAGTGAGACGTCGAGCGCCTGATGTATCGCAGCCGGGACCTGATTCCGGTAGAGGGACGCAAAGCCGAGCTCGGGTCCTTGTTCAGCCAGGCGCTCCAACAACAAGGCGCAGCAGATCACCGGGGCGCTGCAGGTGTCTGATAACTGGTTCGTCCAGACGCTGGAGCGCCTGCAACCTGGTTGAACCAACCCGTTCGTGACTTATCGTAATTGCGGATGACACTCCGACGTGCACTCCGCTGGCCCACACGGCAGGGACACCGTTTCATTGCGCTGAGCGTGCTAACGCTGCTGCTGGCGGCGGCGAGTTTGCGGTGGCGACACACCCAGGAACGCGGAAGCTGACGCGACGAGCAGACCGCACAGGCGACGCGGTCGCCGGTCAGCGAGTCCTGGGCGCCGCGCACCCGCACCAGCCGCGGCTTGCGAATGTTCGCCTCCGCTGATGCCAACGGCTTTCCAGCTCAACGTCCGCAAAGGCAGCGTGTCGTTCCTGCCCGGGATCAATCTCGGTGCGACCACACCGGGTGGCCAACCTGGAGAGCTCACGATCGAGAGCGATGACTACCGCCGCTGGTTCGCCCAGATGGGCGACCTGGGCATCCGCGCAGTGCGGATCTACACCATCCACCCGCCGGCCTTTTACACCGAGCTCGAGCGCTACAACAGCGCGCACCCGGACGACACGCTGTACCTCATACATGTACTTGCCGGACGAGACCTATATCGACACCAAGGACCTGTGGGCCGAGGAGCCGACCGAAGCCTTCTACGACGAGCTCACCGATGCCTCCGACGCCGTGCCCGGCGACCTGCCTCGCGCAGACGCCCTCGGCCGCCTGTCCGGCGAAATGTCGACGCACCCCAGCACAACGGTGACTTCTTCCGCAGCGCTCCGGGATCCAGCCCCACCGAGCGTTGACTGGCCGTCGACGCCAACAATGTCCGCCCCACTGCCGCTTGGCCAGGCGGCACCTTCGCCAGCTATCACGCCTACCCCTACTACCCCGACTTCCTGCGCTATGAGCCGGGTCTGCAGCAGGCTCGCTACGCCGGCCCGGTGGGACGCGACCAAGGCGGTCACTCCGAGCAGGATGCCCTCGCCATCGACGCCGACACGTTGCGACTGATCAAGGTGCAAGGCATCAGCGGCGGCTTCGTCTTCGCCTGGACCGACGAGTCCTCCATCCATCTCCGCCTGGACTGCCCCGAGGAACCCACGGACGTGATCACCATCGCCACCAGCACTCAAGGCGGCGGCGCAACACCTCCCACCGGCGCCGGCGATGCCGACTCCGACTACGCCTTCGAACTCGATCCGACCGGCGGGACCGGGCAGGCATGGGTGCGCACCGACCTCGACCCCACCCGCTACGACGGAGTGGGTCTCGCGCCGACTAATCGGCGCGACTGGACCCCGCAGCGACTGGCCATCAACCGGTCGCTGAGAATTGACGGGCGTAGGTTCCCCGTCGAGTACCAAGAGGCCGGGCGGTTGCGCCAAGGGATGCTCGACCCCGAGGACCCCGGCTACAGCGGGCAGGCCATCTGGCGCCAAGACCTCCACCGTCCGGATCCGGTTGCCGTGGGCGATGACAGGCCTCGCAGACCCGTCAAGCAAGCAGGCACTCACCGTGGGACAGACACCGGCCACGATCGAGATCGACGACATTGGCATCTCCGTCGGACTCGGCGAGCAGACCTGGGCGGCCGACCCGGTGCGCTGGGACGCGTGGCAAGCGGTGCGCTATCGCGAGCACCTGAGGAACGGGATCGAGCCGCTGTCCGAGGCGTTCACCGATCTGGCGCCGTAGGGCGCCGCTGAGCCTGTTGTCCGCGGACCTGGGAGACCAGCAGCGCGGCAAAGGCCGCCGCCTCGGCAACGGCAAATGCCCAGCAGGTGCGGGTCAAGGGCTCGGCGCTGAGCAGCAGCAACACCGCCACCCCGCACACCGATGCCACCGCCCACGCCCCGGCCACTGCGCCGCTGCGGTCCTGAGCCAAGATCATCACCGCCCACACCAGGTTGGCCAGCGCCAGCGCACTGCCGACCGCCACCAGCATGGCTGGGAACTGGCCTATCGCCACGTCGGCGCCGAACACCAGCCGCACCAGCCAGGGCCCCGCAAGGCCACCGACGCCAGCCGACGCGACAACGCCCACACCGCTGCCGCCGATCAGCGTTACCCGCACTCGCCGCAGCGCCGCCTGACGCCCCTGGACCACCAGCGCGGTGAGCTTTCCGGTCAGCTGCGACACCAGCCCGATCGCCAGCATGTACGGAGCACGAAACAGCGCCAGCGCGGCGAACAGGGCGGTCACTTGGGCGGCGGACCCGCCGCCCAGCGCGAGCACGATCGGGCCGCCGGTCAGCACCACCTGCGCGGTCAGCTGACCTCCTGCGGCCCCGCCAAGGAAGCGCAGCGGCGACTCGACGCTGGGCTCGCCGCCGGCAGCGAAACGGGTCGCGGACGGCCACAGCAGCGCCATCAACGAGCCGGCGGCCAGGCAGACGCCATAGCCGACCGCTGCCCGCACCTGTACCAGCACGAGCAGCAGCGCCCCGGCGCATCGGGCAGCGTTCTCGGCGACCAGCGCCCAGGCAACGCTGACGAAGTGCCGCCGCGCGGACAGTCCGCCGCGGACCACTCCCATCAGCCCGGAGCCGAGCGTCACCACCCCGACGAGCAACGGGAACCAGACATCGCCGCGCTGAAACAGCAGATCACGAGCCAGGTACGACACCAGTCCGGCGAGCCCGGCGATCACGGCCACCACCAGCGCTACACCGGGCAGCGCGCGCTGTACCGCGCCCTCCCCCTGGTGGGCGGCGACCGACCGGGCGACCCAGTGCTGCAACGGAAAGGTCAGCGCGGCAGCCGCAAGGCTCCAATAGCTCCACAGCACCGACACCGGGGCAGCCGCCGACGCACCCAGACTGCGGGTGCTGATGGCGAAGAACACGTACGCCAGCAACCCGGTGACCAATGAGCCGGCGCCGAGCGCGGTCGTGTCGCGCGCGCGACCGGACATGCTGCCCGAGCGTAGTCGCCGAAACACCCCGTTCGGATACAGTCACGCGGCACGGACGCTCGCATTGTGAACCTCGCGCGGATTGGACAGACCGCCCATCAGCTCGCCACAGCCCCTATCCGGCCCGGAGCCGCAGCGGCTCGACCCGCATGCGTTCACCTACTCCGTCGTCATCCCGGTCTACGAGAGCGCCGGTGTTGTCGGCGAGACCGCTGACCGAATCGTCCGGGCCTTCGACGAGCAGGGGCTCAGCTATCAACTGGTCCTGGTCGACGACGGCAGCCGGGACGGCAGTTGGGACGTCATCGCCGGCCGGGCTCGTGCCAACGAGCACATCACGGCAGTCCGGCTGCTGCGCAACTACGGCCAGCACAACGCCAACCTCGCCGGGTTTCGTGAGGCCACCGGTGACTACGTGATCACCATGGACGACGACCTGCAGAACCCGCCCGACCAGATGCGACTGCTCATCGACGAGGCAATGAGCGGCCGCGATGTGGTGTTCGGCGCCTTCGAGGTGAAGCGGGCCGCCTTCTATCGCCGGCTCGGCAGCAAGCTGATCTCGATGATCAACCGCCGGGTTTTTGCCCAGCCGGCCGATCTGACCGTGTCCAACTTCCGCATCCTGCGGCGCGACGTGGTCAACCGGATCTGCTCATCGCGCACCGCCTACCCCTACATCACCGGGCAGGCGTTGCTCTACTCCAGCAACCGGTCCGACGTGCCGGTGCGACACGAGTCGCGCAAGGTCGGCAAGAGCACCTACAGCACCCTACGCATTCTGCGGCTGGTGCTGACGATCCTGTTCAGCTACTCACTGTTCCCGCTGCGGTTGGCCGCCCTGGGTGGAGCCATCATCGCCACGCTGGCGTTCCTGCTCGGCGCGGGCTATCTCGTGCAGGGTCTGGTGTCGGACACCCGGGTGCCGGGCTGGACCACGCTGATCGTGCTGACCGCCCTGTTCAACGGGGTCACGATCGCGCTGTTGTCGATGCTCGGCGAGTACGTGGTGCGCACCCTGAACGCGGTCAGCGCCGAGGAGACGTATCACGTGGTCGACCGGGCTCAGCAGTGACGCGGCACCTGCTGGTCATCGGTGCGCAGCGCTGCGGAACCACCGCCCTGCAGCGGGTGCTGGAGGCGCACCCAGACATTGCGATGGCCCGACCCTCCCGACCGGAGCCGAAGGTCTTCTTGTCCGCCGAGCACGCCGGTCGGGGGCTGGACTGGTATCGCAACACCTACTTCGCGCATGCCACCACCGAGTCGCTGCTCGCGGAGAAGAGCACCAGCTATCTGGAGGACCCGGCAGCGGCCCGGCGGGCGGCCGACGTGTTGGGACATCCGACGATCGTCGTCCAGCTGCGCGATCCGGTGGCCCGGGCGATCTCCAACTGGCGCTTCAGCCGCGAGCACGGCGCCGAGCAGCGCCCGCTGGACGAGGCTCTGCGGGAGAACCTGCGCGGTCCACGCGAATGGGACGCGGGCGCATCGTCGGTCTCACCGTTCGCCTATCTGGAGCGCGGCCATTACCTCGAGCTGCTGGAGCCGTGGGTGGAGTGCTTCGGTAAAGGGGTGCACGTCCGCTTTCTCGAAGACGTCATCAGCGGGCAGCAGACCCCGGCGGCGCTCTACGAGAGGCTGGGCGTGAGGCCGGCGGCTGACGAGGACGAGGAGCCGACCCACCGAGACCAGGATGACCCGGTTAACGCCAGCGTCGGTCCCGAGCCGGTGCTCGACGGCGCGCTTCGAGCATTGCTGCGGGAACACTTCGCGGACAGCGACGCGAGACTGTCGCAGTGGCTGGGTCGGCCGCTGCCTTGGGCGCGACCATGAGCGTACGGTGACGGGCGTGTCCGAGACGATCCCGTTCAACCGTGCAGCGATCGAGGGCGCCGAGCTCGACTACATCCAGGCCACTCTGCACAGCGGGCACACCTCGTCGTCCGGCGAGTTCGCCCGCCGAGCAGGAACGATCCTGCAACAGGTGACCGGCGCCGAGGAGGTGCTGCTGACCACCTCGTGCACCGCGGCGCTCGAGCTGACCGGCATGCTGCTCGACCTGCAGCCCGGCGACACCGTCGTGGTGCCGTCGTTCACGTTCACTTCGAGCGCACTTGCCTTCGTCCGCCAAGGGGCACGGATCGTGTTCTGCGATATCGAGCCACGCACCCTAGGCCTCGACCCTGCACATCTGGCGAGCCTGCTGGACGACTCGGTGCGCGCGGTGGTGCCAGTGCACTACGCCGGGATCGCCTGCGACATCGACGCGATCTCGGCGGCGCTCGCCGACCGACCAGACGTCGCGATCATCGAGGACAACGCGCACGGGCTGTTCGGCCGCTGGCGAGACCGACCGCTGGGCAGCTGGGGGCGGTTCGCTGCCCTCAGCTTCCACGAGACCAAGAACATCGTCTGCGGCGAGGGGGGTGCGCTGCTGCTGAACGAGGCGCGCGACGTCGACCGCGCCCGGGTGCTCTACGACAAGGGCACCGATCGCCGCGCCTTCCAACTCGGCCAGGTGGACAAGTACTCCTGGAAGGACGTGGGGTCGTCGTTCGGCCTGTCCGACACCCTGGCCGCATACCTGTTCGCCCAGCTGGAACAACGTGCACAGATCCAGGCCAAGCGGCAGACGCTGTTCGACTTCTACGCCGATGCGCTGGCCCCGCACGCCGAGCGGCTGGGGATACGGCTGCCGGTCGTGCCCGCAGGCGCCGAGTCAGCCCACCACATGTTCTATCTGCTGCTGCCCGACCAGCAGACCCGGGACCGGGTGCTGCAGGGCATGCGCGCCGCAGGTGTGCAGACGACCTTCCACTATGTGCCGTTGCACAGCTCGGAGGCGGGGCGTCGGTACGCAGCGAGACCCACCAAGTGCCCGGTCACCGACGACGTCAGCGGTCGACTTCTGCGGCTGCCGTTCTTCAACAACCTGACGGCCGACAATGCACAGCGAGTGGTGGACACCCTCGTCCGCGTGCTGGAGGGACAACCACAATGACGACGACCGCACCCATCGGGTCGGGCTCGCTGGACCAGCCCGACTACTGGTGGTACCGGGCCCGCACCGACCTGCTGCAGGCCGCATTGAGCGGCTTCTTGGGAGAGCCCCGGCGGCTGCTCGACGTCGGCAGCGCCGACGGACCGAGCGTGGGCTGGATGCAGGGCGACCACCAGCGGGTGACCATCGATGTCGACCCGCGCGGTCTGCAACCCGGTGAGGGGGTGTGTGCATCGGCGCTTGCGTTGCCGTTTGCGGACTGCACATTCGATGTCGTCGGTGCCTTCGACGTGCTGGAGCACTGCGCCCCCGAGCGGCAGGCGCTCGATGAGTTGGTGCGGGTGCTGGCCCCGGGCGGCCGACTGTTGCTGTCGGTGCCGGCATACCAATGGGCCTGGTCCGATCACGACGTTCGGGCCGGGCACCACCGGCGCTACACCGAGCGGCGGCTGGTGGCGCTGGCGCGTGCGGCGGGCCTGCGGGTGCTGCGCTCGACGTATGCCTTCGGCGGCGTGTTCCCGCTGTTCGCCGGCGAGCGAGTGCTGCGGCGGATCACGAGCCGTGGTCGCACGCCGGCCACCGAGCAGCGGCTCACCCCGGTCTCACCGGTCATGGATCGGGTGCTGATGGGATTGTGCTCGTTGGACCGTCGGGTGCTGCAACACCGCGACCTGCCGTTCGGGTCGTCGGTGCTGTTGGCCGCCAGCAAGCCTGCCGGCGGGTGAGAATGCACCTGTTGGTCACCGGCGGCGCCGGGTTCATCGGCAGCCATCACGTCCGCACGTTGCTCGGCGACGCGTGGGGGCTGGCGGCGCCGGACCGGCTGACGGTCCTCGACAAGCTGACGTACGCCGGCAGCCTGGCCAACCTGGCACCTGTGCGGGACGACCGGCGGCTGCGCTTCGTCGAGGGCGACATCTGCGACCGCCGGCTGGTGGACGAGCTGATGGCCGACGCCGACGCGGTGGTGCACTTCGCCGCGGAGAGCCACGTGGACCGGTCCATCCTCGGCGCCGCCGACTTCGTGATGACCAACGTCGTCGGCACCCAGACCCTGCTGGACTCCGCGCTCGCGCACGGCCTCGACCGCTTCGTGCACGTGTCGACCGACGAGGTGTACGGCTCGATCGCGCACGGCAGCTGGGACGAGGACCGGCCGCTCGAGCCCACCTCGCCGTACTCGGCGTCCAAGGCCGCCAGCGACCTGATCGCCCGCTCGTACTTCCGCACCCACGGGCTGCCGGTGTGCGTGACCCGCTGCTCCAACAACTACGGCCCGTACCAGTTCCCCGAGAAGGTCGTCCCGCTGTTCGTCACCAACCTGCTCGACGGCGGCACGGTGCCGCTGTACGGGGAGGGGGCCAACGTGCGTGACTGGCTGCACGTCGACGACCACTGCCGCGGCGTCCAGCTCGTGCTCGAGGGTGGGCGACCCGGCGAGGTGTACAACATCGGCGGTGGCACCGAGCTGACCAACCGCGAGCTCACCGGGCGCCTGCTGGCCGCCTGCGATGCAGGGTGGGACCGGGTCGTGCGGGTCGAGGACCGCCTCGGCCACGACCTGCGCTACTCGGTGTCGATCGACAAGATCGCGGCCGAGCTGGGCTACGCCCCCCGGGTCGACTTCGAGCAGGGTCTGGCCGAGACGGTGCGCTGGTACGCCGAGCACCGCGACTGGTGGGAGCCGCTGAAGGAGCGGGCTCGGCTGACCCGCTAGGTCGGTCGGCGGGGACGACGGCCTACCCAACCCGATCGAGTGCGGTGTTGGTGGTCACCACGGGCCGGCCGGATGACCACAAACGCCGCAGTCGATCCGCTGGCGGACGCGTACGAGCGCTCAGCCCCCCGGTCGGGGCCGGATGGCGGGCAGGCTGTGCCGTTCCAGCAGCCCGAGAAGATAGCTGCCGTACCCGCTCTTGAGCATCGCCTCGGCCCGCTCCCGCAGCTCGTCGTCGCTGAGGAAACCCTGCCGCCAGGCCACCTCCTCCGGGGACCCGATGCGCAGGCCCTGCCGGCTCTCGACCGTGCGGATGAAGTTGCTGGCATCGTTGAGCGACTCGAAGGTGCCGGTGTCCAGCCAGGCGGTGCCGCGGGCGAGCACCTGCACCCGCAGGTCCCCGCGGTCGAGGTAGGCCTTGTTGACGTCGGTGATCTCGTACTCCCCGCGCGCCGACGGCGTGAGGCCCCGCACGATCTCTCGGACGTCGTTGTCGTAGAAGTACAGCCCCGGGACCGCGTAGTTGCTGCGCGGGTGCGCCGGCTTCTCCTGCAACGACAGCGCCCGGCCGTCCTCGTCGAAGTCCACCACCCCGTACGCCTGCGGGTCGGTCACCCAGTAGGCGAAGATCGCGGCGCCGTCGAGCTCGGCGAAGCGCTGCAGCTGCAGGCCGAGGCCCTGGCCGTAGAAGATGTTGTCGCCGAGCACCAGCGCGCACCGCTGGTCGCCGATGAAGTCGTGACCGATGACGAACGCCTGCGCCAACCCCTTGGGCTCGGGCTGCTGCGCATAGGTGAACGACACCCCGAACTTGCTGCCGTCGCCGAGCAGCCGCTGGAAGGCGTCGGCCTCGTGCGGGGTCGTGATCACCAGGATGTCGCGGATGCCGGCGAGCAGCAGCGTCGACAGCGGGTAGTAGATCATCGGCTTGTCGTACACCGGCATCAGCTGCTTGCTCAGCCCCAGCGTGATCGGGTGCAGCCGCGAGCCGGTGCCGCCGGCCAGGATGATCCCCCGCATGGACGCCGAGTATGGCGGGTGACCGCAGTCACAGCCCGGTCGGGGAGACCCAGCCCAGGTCGACCAGACGTTGCCGCACCCGGTCGCGCACCGGCGGGTCGAGCAGCGCACGCACGGTGGCGGGCCCGTCGTCGCGCGGCAGCAGCCCCGCCAGCTCCGGGTCGGTGGCGAGCAGCCGGTGCACGTCGCGCTGGGTGGTGGGGGCCAGCGCAACGCCGCCGGGGGCAAGCACGCCCCAGCGCGACACGTACGTCTCGGCACCGGTCGGCGCACCGGTGACCGTCGTGGGGAGTGCTCGGCGCGTGTAGTTGGGCTCGGTGGCGTCCAGCGCGGTCAGCTGGTCGTCGGTGAACCACGACGCGACCACTGGCGTCCGCTCGCCCGGCGCGGCCAACGCGGTGGTGGCGACGTAGCCGGCCGGGCTGACGTGCGCGGAGTGGGCGACGGCGAGACCGTCGAGGCGGCAGGGCACGAGCGCCACCTCGACGGGCACCCCCGCCGCCCGCAGCTTGGCCGCCAGCACCTGCGGCGCCGCGTTGCTGCCCACCGCGACGACGCAGACGCGGCCGCGGCGCAGCCGGCCCGGCACCGGGTCGCCACCCAGCTCGCGCCAGTCGCCGTCGCGGGTGAGCAACCCGGGCACCGTGGCCGGCGACCCGGGGTAGTCCAGCGGCTGCATGCGCCTAGAGTCCCGGCGTGAGCCCAGAACCGCACCCCGCCGACCGGCAGGTGGACGCGCTCGCCGACCGCTACGTCGAGCAGTGGGCGGAAGTCGACCCGCTCGGCGCCACCGGCGCCGGGATCGCCGGCCATGACGCCGAGATGACCGACCTGTCCCCCGACGGCGTGGTCGCCCGGCAGCAGCTGCTGCGCGACACCCTCGAAGCGCTGGCGCCGACCGAGCCCGTGGACGACCGGGAGGCGGTCGCCAAGGCCGCGATGACCGAGCGGCTCGGGCTGCAGCTCGAGCGGCACGAGGCCGGCCTGGCCGACATCGAGCTCAGCGTGCTCACCAGCGGGCTGCACGAAGTTCGCGAGGTCTTCGACCTGATGGACACCGACGGCGAGCAGGCGGTTGCGGCCATCGACGCCCGGCTGGCCGCCGTGCCGGTCGCGTTGGCGGGCTGGCGGCAGACGATGCGGGTGGCAGCCGGCGAGGGTCGGGTGCCCGCGCGGCGGCAGGTGCTGGGCGCCGCCGACCAGGCCAGGGGTTGGACCGGCGCGCGGCCGGGCGGGGGTGGTGACGACATCTTCGCCGACCTGGCCGCCGGGCTGGCGACCAGTCCGGGCAGCCAGCGCGACCAGCTCGAGCGGCACGCCGCCGGGGCCCGTGCAGCCCTGGGCGAGACCGCCGACTTCCTCATCCACGAGCTCGCACCGCTGGCGCGGGAGACCGATGCGGTCGGACGGGAGACCTACGAGCTCGAGTCGCGCTACTTCCTCGGCGCGACCGTCGACCTGGACGAGACCTACGCCTGGGGCTGGGCCGAGCTGCATCGCATCGCCGAGGAGCGCGCCGCGGCCGCACGGCGCATCGTTCCCGGCGGCTCGTACGCCGACGCGGTCGAGACGTTGGACGCCGAGCCCGGCCGGTGGGTCGCGGGCGGTGCGGCTTTCCGCGACTGGATGCAGACCAAGGCGGACGCGGCGATCGACGACCTTGCCGGCGTGCACTTCGACATCCCCGACCCGGTGCGTCGCGTGCAGTGCCTCTTGGCGCGACCCACGACGGCGTCATCTACTACACCGGCCCGAGCGAGGACTTCAGCCGGCCGGGCCGGATGTGGTGGTCGGTGCCCGACGGCGTCACCCACTTCTCGCCGTGGCGAGAGCTGACCACCGTCTACCACGAGGGGGTGCCGGGCCACCACCTGCAGATCGGCCAGACGGCGTACCGCTCCGACCTGCTCAACCGCTGGCAGCGACTGCTGTGCTGGGTGTCGGGCCACGGCGAGGGCTGGGCGCTCTACGCCGAGCGGCTGATGGACGACCTCGGCTACCTCGAGGACCCGGCCGACACGCTCGGCATGCTCGACAGCCAGTCGTTCCGCGCGGCCCGGGTCGTCGTCGACATCGGCATGCACCTGCAGCTGCCGATCCCGGTCGACAACCCGTTCGGCTTCCACCCCGGCGAGCGGTGGACCCCCGACCTGATGTTCGAGCTGCTGCGGGCGCACAGCTCGATGGACGATGCCAGCCTGCGGTTCGAGCGGGACCGCTACCTCGGCTGGCCCGGGCAGGCGCCGTCGTACAAGGTGGGCGAGCGGATCTGGCTGCAGGCACGGGCCGACGTGCAGGCCCGGCAGGGCGCCTGTTTCGAGGTCAAGGACTTCCACCGGGCGGCCCTCGACCTGGGCTGCCTCGGTCTTGACCCGCTACGCGAGGCGCTGGGCCGGTTGTGACGCGGGCCGACCCATCGACCGCAACCCGGGTGGTGCTCGCCTCGGCCTCGCCGGCCCGGCTGTCGACCCTGCGGGCGGCCGGCCTCGACCCGGACGTCGTTGTCTCGGGCGTCGACGAGGAGGGCTGGTCGGCCGACTCGCCATCAGCGTTGGCGCTGCTGCTGGCCGAGCGCAAGTGTGCCGCGGTGGCCGAGCGGCTGCGACCCGTCGAGCGACCCACCCTCGTGATCGGCTGTGACTCGGTGCTGGAGCTCCACGGGGTGGCGCACGGCAAGCCCATCGATGCAGCCACCGCGGCCGCCCGCTGGCGGGTGATGCGGGGTGGGGAGGGCGTGTTGCACACCGGGCACGGGCTGCGGCTGCTCGGCGGCGGGGCGGCTGACCGGCGGGCTGCCGCAGTCGCCGGTTCGGTGGTGCACTTCGCCGACCTCGCCGACGACGAGATCGACGCCTACGTCGCGACCGGTGAGCCACTGGCGGTCGCCGGCGGGTTCACCCTCGACGGGCTTGGCGGGGCGTACGTCCGCAGCATCGACGGCGACCCGCACACCGTTGTTGGCATCAGCCTGCCCCTGCTGCGCGACCTGGTCGGCGAGCTCGGCCTGCGCTGGCACCAGCTGTGGCGCCGGTGAGTCAGCGCGCCTCGTGCGGTGCTCGGTGCAGCGGGCCGCGACCGCTCTGCGGGTCGGTCCGTGCGCTCCTCCCGGGTCGTGCGCAGCGGGCTCGAGCCGGCCGGGCTCGGGGGTGACGGGCTGAAGGGTTCACTCCACCGGCAGGCCGAGACCCCGGGCGATGACCATCCGCTGGATCTCGCTGGTGCCCTCGCCGACCTCGAGCACCTTGGCGTCGCGGTAGAACCGCGTCACCGGGTACTCCGCCATGAACCCGTAGCCGCCGAAGACCTGGGTCGCGATCCGGGTGGCGGTGACCGCCGACTCGGTCGCGTACAGCTTGGCGACGGCTGCTGCCTGCTTGAACCGGGCCGGCGGGGCCCCCGCATCCTTCAGCGCCGCCGCCTTGTAGGTCAGCGTGCGCGCCGCCTCGGCCATCACCGCCAGGTCGGCGACCTGGAAGGCGACGCCCTGCTTGGCGCCGATCGGGACGGCGAACGTGGTGCGCTCCCCCGCGTACGTCGTGCTGAGCTCGAGGCAGGCCTCGATGCAGCCCAGCGCGAGCGCGGCGATGGCGACCCGGCCGTCGTCCAGGGTCGCCAGGAACTGGGCGAAGCCGCGACCGCGCTCGCCCAGCAGGTGGTCCTCGGGGACGCTGGCCCGGTCGAAGGTCAGCGCATGGGTGTCCGAGGCGTGCCAGCCGAGCTTGTCGTAGGCCGGCTCGACGACGAAGCCGGGCGTGCCGCTGGGGACGATGATCGTCGAGATCTCCGGCCGCCCGTCGGCGCGCTCACCCGTGCGCGCGGCGACGTTGACCAGCGCGGTGATGTCGCTGCCGGAGTTGGTGATGAACTGCTTCTCGCCGGTGAGCACCCACGACCCGTCGCGCAGGTCGGCGCGCGTCCGCAGGGCGCCGGCGTCGGAACCCGAGCCGGCCTCGGTCAGCCCGAAACCGGCTAGCGTGCGCCCGGCGACCAGGTCGGGCAGCCAGCGCTCCTGCTGCTGCCTGGTGCCGAACTCCTGCACCGGGTTGATGCCCAGGCCAACCGCGGCCTCGAGGGTGATGCCCATCGACTGGTCGACGCGACCGATCTCCTCGATGGCCACGCACAGGCTGGTGAAGTCACCGTCGGCGCCGCCGAACTCCGCCGGCGCGGTCAACCCGAACAGCCCGAGGTCGCCCATCGCGCGCACGGTCTCGACCGGGAAGTGGTGGGCGCGGTCCCAGTCGGCGGCGTGCGGCGCGATCTTGGCCTGCGCGAAGTCGCGCACCGTACGCCGGAACTCCTCGTGCTCGCGGCTCAGCTCGAACGGCGTCATCGGGTGCCTCCGGATCTTTACGTTTACGTTAACGTAAGGCATCGGGATGCCACGGGACAAGTCCACCGCGGCGCGCCCGCACCCGGGTCGTGGGGCACAATCGGAGCATGCGGACGGGGATCGGTCGGGGCGCGGGCGCCGCGGTCGTGCTCCTCGTGTTGGCCGCGTGCAGCTCCAGCGCCGGCGGCGGGACCGACGGCGGGACCGACGGTGGAACCGGCGGTGGGACCGACGCAGCGAAACCCGCCGGAGCGGTGACGGTGGTCGCCGCCGGCGACATCAGCACCTGCCCCGGCGCCGACTGCGGTCCGGCGGACACCGCCGCGCTGGTGGTCGACATCGACCCCGACGCGGTACTGACCCTTGGCGACAACCAGTACCCCAAGGGCGAGCTGGTGGACTTCCAGGACAAGTACGCCAAGACGTGGGGGCAGTTCATCGACATCACCCACCCGGCCCCGGGCAACCACGAGTACCTGGCCAGCCCGGACGCCGACGGATACTTCGACTACTTCGGCGAGGCGGCGCACCCCGAGACCGACGGGTACTACTCGTTCGACCTCGGCGACTGGCATCTGGTGGCGTTGAACAGCAACGACGAATGCACAGAGCTGGCGTGCGACGAGTCGTCGGCGCAGCAGCGCTGGTTCGCCGACGACCTCGCCCGCAGCGACGCGTCGTGCACGCTGGCGTACTGGCACCACCCGCGCTGGTCCACCGGTGAGCACGGCGACGCCGCGAGCTCCGACGCGCTGTGGCGGACCGCTGTGGACGGCGGCGTCGACCTGGTGCTCAACGGCCACGACCACGACTACGAGCGGTTCACGGCCCAGGACGCCAGCGGCGACGCCGACCAGCAGGGCACCGTCCAGATCGTCGCCGGCACCGGCGGGGCCGGGGTGCGCGACTTCGCCGGGCCGGCCGACCCGCTCACCGCGGCCCGCGTCGAGGGACGCAAGGGAGTGCTGCGGCTCGACCTGGGCAAGGACTCGTACCGCTGGCAGTTCGTGGCCGTCGGCGGTGAGGTGCTGGACCAGGGGACGACCGGCTGCTCCTGACGGACCGGGGTTTACGTTGACGTCAACGTGCGGCACGCTCACGACATGGGCACGAGCATCCGCGGGCGCACCTGGCGCATCGCCGAGCTGGTCGAGGAGTTCGGCGTCACCGCGCGCACCATCCGGTTCTACGAGGACAGAGGTCTGCTGGCGCCGCGCCGCGACGGTCAGCAGCGTGTGTACGAGGCCCGCGACCGGGTGCGGCTGGCGCTGGTGCTGCGCGGGCGGCGGCTGGGTTTCAGCCTGGACGAGATCGCGGCCATCGTCGACATGTACGACGCGGAGCCCGGGGAGGCCGGGCAGCTGCGCTACCTACTGCAGCAGATCGACGCCCGGCGGGCCGACCTCCAGCAGCGGCGCCGCGACCTCGACGAGACGCTGGCCGAGCTGGACTCCGTCGCAAATCGGTGCACGGAGCACCTGGCCCGGCTCCCCGCCGAGTCGTAGGGTCGTTGCCGAGCCCGCCCCGTCGGCAGCGGGCCCTCGACGAGGAGGAGACCCGCGATGTCCATCCCGACCGAGAACGTCGGCTCGTTGCCCCGCCCGGCAAGGCTGCAGGAGGCGATCGCCGCGTACGACGCGGGCAGCATCGGCTTCGACGAGCTGGCCGCCGAGCAGGATGCGGCCTGCAAGGACTCGATCGAGCGGATGGAGGCCACCGGCGCGCCGCTCGTGTCCGACGGGGAGCAGCGCGCGTCCAGCTTTGCGACGTACCCGATCACCGACACCCTCGCCGGCACCGGGCTGGCCGACAACCTGGCCGCCGACGGTCAGTACTTCGCGATCTTCGACGACGGCCACCACCGCCAGCTGCCACGGCTGACAGGTGGACCGTTCCGGTACAAGACGTTCGCCTCGGACTACCTGGCCAAGTCCATCCCGTACGCCACCGGCCCGATGAAGCAGGCCGTGATCGCCCCATCGATGCTGTCCCTGCTCTATCCCCTCGATGACGAGGTGGACGGCTACCCGCGCGAGCAGTTCCTGTCCGACCTGTGTGACGAGGCGGAGAAGGACATCCGGCAGGCCTTCGCGGCCGGAGCCCAGCGGGTGTCGGTGGACTTCACCGAGGGGCGACTCGCGTCCAAGAACGACCCGCGCAACCCGTGGACCGGCCGGCACATGCTCCAGGGGTTCATCGACCTCAACAACCGGGTGCTGGACCGGTTCTCTGCCGAGGAGCGGGTGAACATCGGCATCCACACCTGCCCCGGCGGCGACATGGACTCCGTGCACTCGGCCGACGTCGACTACGCCGACCTGCTGCCGTCGATGTTCGCCATGAACGCCGGCTACTTCCTGATCCAGCTCGCCAGCGAGCGGGACAAGGAGTACGTGTACAAGCTGATCGGCGAGCACAGCCGCGTCGACGCCAACGGCGTACCGCAGGTGTGCCACATCGGTGTCATCGACCCGCTGAACCCGACCGTGGAGACCCCCGAGCAGGTGGCCGAGGACCTGCTCACCGCCGCGCGGCACATCCCGGTCGAGCGGCTCGGCGCCACCGACGACTGCGGCTTCTCGCCGTTCAGCATCGACGACAAGCCCAAGCACGGGTCACCGGACTTCGCCCGCGACATCGCCTTCCAGAAGATCGCCGCACGCGTGCAGGGCGTGCAGCTCGCCAGCGAGCGCCTCGGCGTGTAGCTCGCCCTCCCCGTCATCCGCAAATTCCGTACCGCCCGGGCGCGAGCGATCGTGCACGAGCGGGGGGCCGAACACCACCAATGCCTGATCCGGCGTTCGGGCTGATGACTAGTCGAGGCGGCGGCGCAGGCTGCCGGCGTCCATGACCTCAACCCCCGGAGGCAACCGGGCGCGCAGTCCCCGGTCACTCGTCACGACGCGCACGAGCCGCCCGACCGAGACCTCCTCGACCACCCGGTCCACCAGGGCGTCGTCACCCGAGCCGGGCGCGATGACAGCCTCCAGAGCCGGCGGGACCTCAGCGCCGCGGCCCTGGCCCTCGAGCACCACCAGCACGCGGGGCGCACCAAGGTCGGTCAGCGCCAGGAGTCGCAATAGGTTGGTGGTCATGCCGCGTCGGTCCCGCCACCAGCCGTCCGGACGCGAGCCCAGCACATTGGCGACGTCGACGACCAGCACGTCCCCCTGCACGGCCGGCCCGTCCATGTCAGCCCGCGACCGCGCCGTAGTGCGCGCGGCAGCCGCCGGTCGTCGCGGCGGAGTCGATCAAGCCCCAGCCCTCGTCGTCGAGCCATCGGCGTACGGTCCCCGGCACGCTCACAGCGGCATCCTCGTCCAAAGTGGTCAGAGACGACACCGCTGCGCCCGAGCCGGGTGTCGGCTGTGACCAGTTGTCGGCCGTTCCGTCCCGTCAACCGGACCGGATGTCGACGTCGGCCCGCTTGCCGCCGTACCCGTTTTCGGAGTCCCGCCCCTCGACGGTGACCGTGTCGACGCCGTCGGGGATCTCGACCCCGGTCTGCGTGCGGGTGAACGGCTGCTCGGAGGCGTGGTCGTGGGTGAGTTCCATCTCGCCGTACACCTCCCCGTCGGGTCCCAGGACCCGCCAGCCGTCGGCGTAGCGCTCGGCTGAGTCGTACGGCGAGCTGATCGTCACGTCGAAGGTGTAGGTGCCGTCGTCCGCCGCGCTCACGGCCACGTCCTGGACGTCGGGGTACTGCTGGCCCGACGCGTCACCGTCGGACGGGGCCGGCTCGTCCGCGGCTGAGCAACCGGCCAGCAGCAGGGCAGCAATCATCACGACGACGGCGGCGCGGCCACGGGACACGCTGACCACTGTGCCAGGCGCCTAGACTCCCCCCGACCCACCGGCGAACGGGAGCGTGCGTGACCAGGCAGGCGGCAGAGTTCGGCAAGGTGCTGATCGCCAACCGCGGCGAGATCGCGGTTCGGGTGGCCCGCGCGTGCCGGGACGCGGGTCTGCACAGCGTCGCGGTGTACGCCGAGGCCGACCGGGACGCGCTGCACGTACGGCTCGCCGACGAGGCCCACTCGCTGAACGGTGCGACGCCTGGTGACTCGTACCTGTCGGTGGACAAGCTGCTCGGCGTGGCCGCACGCAGCGGCGCCGACGCCGTGCACCCCGGCTACGGCTTCCTGGCCGAGAGCGCGGACTTCGCGCAGGCGGTCACCGACGCCGGTCTCATCTGGATCGGGCCACCGGCGGCCGCGATCACCGCGCTCGGCGACAAGGTGCAGGCCCGCCACATCGCCCAGCAGGTGGGCGCCCCGCTGGTGCCCGGCACGCCGGACCCGGTCGGCGGCGTCGACGAGGTCACCGCCTTCGCCGAGGAGCACGGGTTGCCGGTCGCGATCAAGGCGGCCTTCGGCGGCGGTGGCCGCGGGCTCAAGGTGGCCCGAACGATCGAGGAGGTGCCCGAGCTGTACGACTCCGCGGTGAGAGAGGCGGTCAGCGCCTTCGGCCGCGGCGAGTGCTTCGTCGAGCGCTACCTCGACCGGCCGCGACACGTCGAGACCCAGTGCCTGGCCGACACCCACGGCCACGTCGTGGTGGTGTCGACGCGGGACTGCTCGCTGCAGCGACGGCACCAGAAACTGGTCGAGGAGGCACCCGCGCCGTACCTGTCCGACGAGCAGCGCGACCGGCTGTACGAGAGCTCCAAGGCGATCCTGCGCGAAGCCGGCTACGTCGGGGCCGGGACCGTGGAGTTCCTCGTCGGCGAGGACGGGACGATCAGCTTCCTGGAGGTCAACACCCGGCTGCAGGTCGAGCACTGCGTCAGCGAGGAGGTCACCGGCATCGACCTCGTCCGCGAGATGTTCCGGGTGGCGGCCGGCGAGGCGCTCGGCTACGACGACCCCCAGGTGCGCGGGCACTCCATCGAGTTCCGCATCAACGCCGAGGACGCCGGCCGCGGCTTCCTGCCGGCACCCGGGACACTGACCCGCTGGCACCAGCCGGCGGGGCCCGGCGTCCGCGTCGACGGCGGCTACGACCAGGGCGAGACGGTGCCGGGCGCGTTCGACTCCCTGGTCGCCAAGCTGGTCGTCACCGGCGCCAGCAGGGAGCAGGCCATCGAGCGGTCCCGCCGGGCGTTGGCGGAGTTCGTCGTCGACGGCATGCCGACCGTGATCCCCTTCCACCGGGCGGTGCTCGACGACCCCGCGTACGTCGCCGAGGGCGGCGACTTCGCGGTGCACACCCGGTGGATCGAGACCGAGTGGGACAACACCGTCGAGCCGCACGAGGGCGGGTCGGACGAGAGTGCCGCCGAGCAGCGCGGCGAGCGCGAGGCGGTCACCGTCGAGGTCGGCGGCAAGCGGATCGAGGTCGTGCTACCGGCGGGGTTCGGCGCTGCCGGGGCTGCGACGTCGACGGCCAAGCAGGCCAAGCGCCGCGCAGCGACCGCGGACAGCGGCAGCGCCGCGGGTGGCGACGCGCTGACCTCACCGATGCAGGGCACCATCGTCAAGGTTGCGGTCGCCGACGGTGACCAGGTCGCCGCCGGCGACCCGGTCGTCGTGCTCGAGGCGATGAAGATGGAACAGCCGCTGAACGCGCACAAGGCCGGCACCGTGACCGATCTCAAGGCGGAGAAGGGCGCCGGCGTCAGCGCCGGTGAGGTCATCTGCACCATCACCGACTCCGACGGTTGAGCGGTTCGACTTTGGCGGCGCCGCCCCCATCCGGGCGAGGCTGAGACGACCCGCCCGGCACGGCTCGACGTTCGATAGCCTGACGCGGCCCGGACCCGCACACATCAGAACCGGCCCGGAGGTACCCGAGTGTTCCGCAAGGTGCTGGTCGCCAACCGCGGCGAGATCGCCATCCGCGCGTTCCGCGCGTCCTACGAGCTGGGTGCCCGCACGGTCGCGGTCTTCCCGTACGAGGACCGCAACTCCGAGCACCGCCTCAAGGCCGACGAGGCCTACCAGATCGGGGAACGCGGGCACCCCGTGCGCGCCTACCTCGACCACGAGGCGATCGTCGAGGTCGCCGTGCAGGCCGGGGCCGACGCGATCTATCCCGGCTACGGCTTCCTGTCGGAGAACCCGGCGCTCGCCCAGGCCTGCGCCGACGCCGGGCTGACCTTCGTCGGCCCGTCGGTGGACGTGCTGCGCCTGACCGGCAACAAGTCACGGGCGGTGCAGGCCGCCGAGCGCGTCGGCGTGCCGGTGCTCGCCTCGGTGCCGCCGACAGCTGACGTCGACGAGCTGGTGGCCGCCGCCGAGGGCATCGAGTTCCCCGTCTTCGTCAAGGCGGTCGCCGGTGGTGGCGGTCGCGGCATGCGGCGGGTGGCCGACCCGGCCGAGCTGCGCTCGTCGGCCGAGGCGGCGATGCGTGAGGCCGACGGCGCGTTCGGAGACCCGACGGTGTTCCTCGAGCAGGCGGTGGTCGAGCCGCGGCACATCGAGGTGCAGGTGCTCGGCGACGCCACCGGCGAGGTGGTGCACCTGTTCGAGCGGGACTGCTCGGTGCAGCGCCGGCACCAGAAGGTGGTGGAGATCGCGCCCGCACCGGGGCTCGACCCCGACCTGCGCGAGCGGATCTGCGCCGACGCGGTGCGGTTGGCCAGCGAGATCGGCTACGCCTGCGCCGGCACCGTCGAGTTCCTCGTCGACCGCGAGGACCGGCATGTGTTCATCGAGCTGAACCCCCGCATCCAGGTCGAGCACACCATCACCGAGGAGATCACCGACGTCGACCTCGTGCAGGCCCAGCTGCGGATCGCCGCCGGCGAGACGCTCGCCGACCTCGGCCTGCACCAGGACTCGATCTCCATGCACGGCAGCGCGCTGCAGTGCCGGATCACCACCGAAGACCCGGCAAACGGGTTCCGTCCCGACACCGGCAAGATCGCGACCTACCGGTCCCCCGGCGGTGCGGGCATCCGCCTCGACGGTGGCACCACGTTCACCGGCGCCGAGGTCAGTGCGCACTTCGACTCGATGCTCACCAAGCTCATCTGCCGCGGCAGCAGCTTCCCCGCGGCCGTCGCGCGGGCGCGCCGGGCGGTGGCCGAGTTCCGCGTGCGCGGCGTCACCACCAACATCGCGTTCCTGCAGGCGGTGCTCGAGGACCCGGACTTCGCCGCCGGCCGGCTGACCACGTCGTTCATCGAAGAGCGGCCGCACCTGGTCACCCGCTCGCTGTCGTCCGACCGGGGCACCAGGCTGCTCAACTGGCTGGCCGACGTCACGGTCAACCGACCGCACGGACCGGCGCCCGCGATCGTCGACCCGCGGGAGAAGTTGCCCGACGTGGACGTGCAGCAGCAGCCACCGCCGGGGTCACGCCAGCTGCTGGTCGAGGTCGGGCCCGAGGGGTTCGCGCGGCGCTTGCGCGAACAGCAGGCGGTGGCGGTCACCGACACGACCTTCCGCGATGCGCACCAGTCGCTGCTCGCCACCCGGGTGCGCACCATCGACCTGCTGGGTGTCGCCGGGCACGTCGCCCACACCACGCCGCAGCTGTGGTCGATCGAGGCGTGGGGCGGCGCGACGTACGACGTGGCGCTGCGCTTCCTGCACGAGGACCCGTGGGAACGGCTGGCGGCGCTGCGGGCGGCGGTGCCGAACGTCTGCCTGCAGATGCTGTTGCGCGGGCGCAACACCGTCGGCTACACCCCCTACCCGACCGAGGTGACCGACGCCTTCGTGGTCGAGGCGACCGCCACCGGTATCGACGTGTTCCGCATCTTCGACGCGCTCAACGACGTGGCACAGATGGCGCCCGCCATCACCGCGGTGCGCGAGACCGGCACCGCGGTGGCCGAGGTCGCGCTGTGCTACACCGGCGACCTGTCGGACCCGGCTGAGAGCCTGTACACGCTCGACTACTACCTCGACCTCGCCGAGCGGATCGTCGACGCGGGCGCGCACGTGCTGGCGATCAAGGACATGGCCGGGCTGCTCCGCGCCCCGGCCGCCCGCCGGCTCGTGACGGCGCTGCGCGAGCGCTTCGACCTGCCCGTCCACCTGCACACCCACGACACCGCCGGCGGCCAGCTCGCGACCCTGCTCGCCGCCATCGAGTCCGGCGTCGACGCGGTCGACGGGGCGAGCGCGTCGATGGCCGGCACCACCAGCCAGCCGCCGCTGTCGGCCCTGGTCGCCGCCACCGACCACACCGACCGCGAGACCGGCCTGTCGCTGCGGGCGCTGAACGACCTCGAGCCGTACTGGGAGGCGGTGCGCCGGGTCTACGCGCCGTTCGAGGCCGGGCTCGCCGCCCCCACCGGGCGGGTCTACCGGCACGAGATCCCGGGCGGCCAGCTGTCCAACCTGCGCCAGCAGGCGATCGCGCTGGGCCTCGGCACCCGCTTCGAGCAGATCGAGCAGACCTACGCAGCGGCCAACGACATCCTCGGCAACATCGTCAAGGTGACCCCCAGCAGCAAGGTCGTGGGCGACCTGGCGCTGCACCTGGTGGCGGTCGGTGCTGACCCGGCGGCATTCGCCGAGCAGCCACAGGACTACGACGTGCCCGACTCGGTCGTCGGCTTCCTCTCCGGCGAGCTGGGCGACCCGCCCGGCGGCTGGCCCGAGCCGTTCCGCACCCGCGCGCTGAAGGGCCGACCCACCCGCCGCGAGGTGACCCCGCTGGACGACGACGACCGCCGCGGCCTCGACGGCTCGTCCAGCGGACGGCGCAGCACGCTCAACCGGCTGCTGTTCCCGGGCCCGACCGCGGAGTTCGAGCAGGCCTACGACGCCCACAGCGACCTGTCGGTGCTGCCCAGCCACGCCTTCTTCTACGGCCTGGACACCCACACCGAGACGACCGTCGAGATCGAGGAGGGCAAGACGCTCATCGTCGGAGTGGAGGCGGTCAGCGAGCCGGACGCCAAGGGCATGCGCACCGTCATGTGCACGATCAACGGCCAGCTGCGGCCGGTGTCGGTGCGGGACCGCTCGGCGGCGTCCGAGGCGACCACTGCCGAGCGCGCCGACCCCGACGACAAGGGGCACGTCGCCGTGCCGTACGACGGCACCGTCAGCCCCTCCGTCGCCGAGGGAGACAGCGTCTCGGCCGGCCAGGCGGTCGCCACCATCGAGGCGATGAAGATGGAGGCATCCATCACCACCGCGGTCGGCGGCACGGTCGAGCGGTTGGTCATCACCGGCCCCCGCCCCGCCGACGGCGGCGACCTGGTGTGCGTGGTCGCCGAGGGGGACTGAGCGTGATCGGCAGGCGGGCGACGTCTGGTGACGACTGTCACCGGGTGCTCAGGCGCGTCGGTGCAGCCGCCTGGCTGCCTCGGCCACCGACCCGCTGATGGACGGGTAGATGGTGAAGGCGTACGCCACCTGGTCGACGGTGAGCCTGGTGGCGACCGCCAACGCCACCGGATGGATCAGCTCGCTGGCCTGCGGTGCCACCACCACGCCACCGGCCACAATCCCGGTGCCCGGCCGGCAGAACAGCTTGACGAAACCGTCGTGCACGCCCTGCATCTTCGCGCGCGCGTTGCCGTCGAGCTGCAGCGTCACGGCCTCGGCGTCGACGTCCCGCGCGTCAACCGTCTGCTGGGTCCAGCCGACGGTGGCGATCTCGGGTGAGGTGAAGATGTTTGACGAGACCTGGGCAAGGTCCAGCGGGGTCACGGCGTCGCCGAGGGCGTGCCACATCGCGATGCGGCCCTGCATCGCGGCCACCGAGGCCAGCATCAGCACGCCGGTACAGTCACCGGCGGCGTAGACCCCGCGGCCGGTCGTACGCGAGACCCGGTCCACCTCGATGAAGCCGCGGTCGTCGACGTCCACACCGCAGTCGCCGAGCCCGAGGTCCTCGGTGTTCGGCACCGAGCCCAGCGCCAGCAAGCAGTGCGAGCCCTCGACGGCGTTGCCGCCGGTGAGCCGCACCCGCACCCCGTCGGCGGTGCGCTCGACCGAGGCCATCCGGGAGCGGCCGAGCACCGTCATGCCGCGCCGGCGGTAGACGTCCTCGATCACCCCGGCCGCGTCCGCGTCCTCCCCCGGCAGCACCCGGTCGCGGCTCGAGACCAGCACGACCTCGCAGCCGAGGGCCAGGTAGGCACCGGCGAACTCCAGGCCGGTCACCCCCGAGCCGACGACGACCAGCCGCTGCGGCAGCTCGGTCAGGTCGTAGACCTGCTGCCAGGTGAGGATCCGCTCGCCGTCGGGCTGGGCGGCCTCGAGCACCCGGGGCCGGGCGCCGGTCGCCAGCAGCACCACGTCGGCATCGACCCGCTCCCCGTCGGCGTCGCCGCCGGTCACGACCGCTGTCTGCGGGCCGTCGAGGCGCGCACCGCCGGACAGCACCCGTACGCCCTCACGCGCCAACCGCTCGGTGACGTCGGCCGACTGCGCGTCGGCGAGCGCGAGGACCCGCTTGTTCACCACCGCCAGGTCGGCGGTCACGGTGCCACCACGGCTGACGCCGAGCTCGTCGGACCCCTCGACCGCGCTCATCAGCGCGGCGGTGGCGATCAGGGTCTTGCTCGGCACGCAGTCGGTGAGCACGGCCGCACCACCGACCCCGTCACGGTCGACGACCGTCACCTCCGCGTCGAGCTGGGCGGCGACGAGCGCCGCCTCGTAGCCGCCGGGCCCACCGCCGAGGATCGCCACTCGAGTCACCGCCCCATCATCGCCGAAACAGCGGGGCCCGCGCGAGGCGTCCTTATTGCAAGGCCATTGCAACTACGACTGGTTCTCGATTAATCTGGCCGGGTGGTCCCCCGTCTTGCCGCCGCCCTGGCCGTCACCGTGGCCGTCGCCGGGTGTGGCGCACGCGATGCCGCCTCGGTCGAGGGCGACCGGCTCCGGGTCGTCACCACGGTCGCGCCGATTACCTCGATCGTGGCCAGCGTCGCCGGGGACCGCGCCGACATCACGGGGCTGGTGCCCGAGGGGACGAACTCGCACACCTTCGACCCACCGCCGAGCGCGGCGGCGGTGCTGTCCGAGGCCGATGTCGTCTTCATCAACGGGCTGAAGTTGGAGGAGCCGACCAAGCAGCTCGTCGAGGAGAACATGGCCGACGAGGCAGTCCTGGTCGAGATCGGCACCGAGGTGCTGCCGCCGAGCGACTACATCTACGACTTCTCGTTCCCCAAGGAGGAAGGCAAGCCCAACCCGCACCTGTGGACCGACCCCACCTGGGCGATCGAGTACGCAGCGGTGGTCCGCGACACCCTGACCGAGGCCGACCCGGACGGCAGGCGGGCCTACCGCGGCAACTACGCGGCGTTCGAGAAGCAGGCGACCCGGCTGTCCGATGCGCTGCGCGCCGACCAGCGGTCGATCCCCGCCGGCGACAAGGAGCTGCTGACCTACCACGATGCCTACGCGTACTTCGCCGAAACCTACGGCTGGGAGGTCATCGGGGCGATCCAGCCGAAGAACTTCGCGGACCCCACGCCCAAGGAGGTCGCCGCCCTGATCGACCAGGTCGAGGCGGCGGACGTGCCGGTGATCTTCGGCTCCGAAGTGTTCCCCTCCGCGGTGCTGGAGGAGGTGGGCCGGGCCACCGGGGCCGGCTACGAGGACACCCTGCGCGACGACGACCTGCCGGGCGAGCCCGGCGACCCCGAGCACTCCTGGCTGGGTCTGATGCGCTACGACTACGTCACGATGATCAACGGTCTCGGCGGCGAGGCCACCGAGCTGGCAGCACTGGACATCCAGCCGGCCGTCTCGGACGAGGCGAGCTACCCCCAATGAGCGGCCGAGTGAGCACACCAGCGGGCGCCGACAGCTCGCTGGTACGGGTAGAGGCCGCCACCTTCTCCTACGGCGGCGAGCCGGTGCTCGAGGACGTCACCCTCGACATCGGCACCGGTGCCTTCATGGGCGTCGTCGGACCATCGGGGTCGGGCAAGACGTCGCTGCTGCGGCTGCTGCTCGGGACCGCAACACCACAGCGGGGCAGCGTCACCCGTCGCGGCGACGTCGCGGTCGCGTACGTGCCCCAGCTCGAGACGGTCGACTGGAACTTCCCGGTCACGGTCACCGAGTGCGTGCTGATGGCCCGCAGCGGGCGTACCTGGCCGTGGCCGAGCCGACAGGAGCGCGCCGAGGTGACCCGGGTGCTGGAAAGGCTCGGTATCGGTGCGCTGGCAGGCCGCCACATCCGCGAGCTTTCCGGCGGCCAGCAGCAGCGGATGTTCATCGCCCGGGCGCTGCTGCGCCGTCCGCAGCTGCTGCTGATGGATGAGCCGACCACCGGCGTCGACGTGACCAGCCGGCACGACATGCTGCACCTGCTGGGCGACCTCAACGCCGACGGTGTGGCGATCCTGCTCACCACCCACGACCTGAACGGGGTCGCCGCGCACCTGCCCCGGCTGGTCGCGCTGCATCGCAGCGTCATCGCCGACGGCACACCGCACCAGGTCATCGACGGCCCCGTGCTGGAGCGGACCTTCGGGGCGCCGATGGAGGTGCTGCAGCACCTCGGGATGCCGGTCGTGCTCGACCACTACGGCTCGGCGGGCTACCCGGGTCGGGTCAGCGCGTGATCGAGGCGGTGCTGGACCCCTTCACGTACGCGTTCTTCGTGAAGGGTCTGGTGGTGGCCACGCTCGCCGGCGGTCTGTGCGGGTTGATCGGCGTCTACATCACGCTGCGCGGGATGAGCTACATCGGGCACGGGCTGTCACACGCCATCTTCGGTGGCTTCGCCGCCAGCTCGCTGATCAGCGTCAACTACTACCTCGGCGCCGGGGTCTGGGGGCTCGCCTCGGCGCTGGCGATCAACAAGGTGACCAGGAGCCGCCGGATCGGTGCGGACGCGGCGATCGGCGTCATCACCACCTCGTCGTTCGCGCTAGGCGTCGCCCTGCTGACGCGGTTCGGCAGCAGGGGGCCGAGCTTCGACGCGGCCCTGTTCGGCAGTATCATCGGGGTGTCCGCGGTCGACGTGTGGGCGCTGGTGGCGATCACCGCCGTCGCCGCGGTGGTGATCACGCTGAACTACCGGGCGCTGCTGTTCGCCACGTTCGACCCTGAGGTCGCCGACGTCAGCGGGGTCCGGGTCGCTCGCACCGACGCGCTGCTCATGCTGGTGCTGTCCCTGTCCATCCTGGCGACGCTGACCGTCATCGGCGTCACGCTGGTCGCGGCGACGCTGGTGATCCCGGCCGTGGTCGCCCGGATGCTCACCAGCCGTTTCGCTCGGATGCTGTGGCTGTCCAGCCTGATCGGCGCGTCCAGCGGCTTCGTCGGCATGAACCTCAGCTATCACCTGGACGTACCCTCCGGCACGATGATCGTGCTGACCGGCGCGGTCGTGTTCACCGTGGTGCTGTGGCTCACCGGCGGGCGGCGGCTGGCCCGCACCGCACGGACCGCCAACCGCGACGACTCATACCCCGCACCGGTCGCCACCGGCTGAGTCGGGCAGAGTCGCCCCATGGACGTCTTGGTCACCGGAGCGGCCGGCTCGATCGGTCGCAGCGTCAGCATCGGGCTCAGCGACCTGGGGTGGCGCGTGCACGGCCTCGACCTGGTCGAGCCGCCCGACGACCTGGCCGCAGCCGGCATCTCCTGGCAGCGTGGCGACCTGCTCGACGATGCGGTCACGGAGTCGGCCGTACGCGACGTCGACGCCGTCGTGCACCTGGCGAGCAGCCCGAGCGAGGCCGCCCTGCCGGCCTGCCTCGAGTCACACGTGCACACGACCGCCGGGTTGCTGGATGCGATGGTCCGGCACGACGTCGGGCGGCTGGTGTATGCTAGCTCCAACCACGCGGTCGGGCTGCACCGCCGCGACGACCTCGCCGGTGGGCTGCTGCGGGTCGACGTGGCGCCGCGACCCGACAGCAACTACGGCGTGGCCAAGGTGGCGGCCGAGGCGCTGCTGCAGCGGGCCGCCGACCGGCACCGGATCGCGACCTTCGCGCTGCGCATCGGCAGCTTCCTCGATCGCCCGACCACGAGGCGGCAGCTGTCGTCGTGGCTGTCGCCCGCCGACGCGGTGCGGCTCGTGCACGCCTGCCTGACCGCCGACCTATCGGCCCTCGAACGACCAGACCACCGCACCGGGCTGCACACGGTGGTGCACGGCGTGTCGGCCAACGGCCGCGGCTGGTGGGACCTGGCACCCGGCCGCGCGATCGGCTACCACCCCGTGGACGACGCCGAGGCCTACGCCGGCGACATTCCCGAGCGGGAGGAGGACGCCGCCGAGGTGGGCGTGGTCGGTGGACCGATGGCCACCGTCGGCGCTGACCGGCCGGCGCTGGACCTGCACGCGCCCGGGTCGCTGCTGCAGCTGGCCCGGTCCTGGCTCGCCGACGACCCGGACCCGACGACCCGCGCAGAGCTCGCGGGTCTGGTCGAGACCGCCGAGGGCGGTGACGCCGATGCCCGCGCCGACCTGGCCGAGCGCTTCTCGGGGCGGCTGGTCTTCGGCACCGCCGGCCTGCGCGGGGCGCTCGGGGCCGGCCCGAACCGGATGAACCGGGTGGTCGTGACGCAGGCGGCCGCCGGCCTGATCGCGTACCTGCTCGGGCGGGACGGCACCGGGGGCCGGCCACCGCGGGTGGTCGTCGGCTTCGACGCCCGCCACGGCTCGGCGGGCTTCGCCGCGGACACCGCCGAGATCATCCAAGGCGCCGGCGGCGAGGCACTGCTGCTGCCCGGCCCGCTGCCGACACCGGTGCTGGCGTACGCGGTTCGCGCCCTGGGCTGCGCCGCCGGGGTGATGGTCACCGCCTCGCACAACCCGCCGCAGGACAACGGCTACAAGGTCTACCTCGGCGACGGCAGCCTGATCGTGCCCCCGGCCGACGAGCGCATCGCCGCCGCGATCGACCGGGCCGCGGCCGGGTCGATCGCGACGCTCGCCCGCTCGGAGGACTACGCACGGCTGGGGGACGAGGTGCGCGCCGGCTACCTCGATGGGGTGCTCGGCACGATCGCAGACGGTCCCCGCGAGCTGCGGCTGGTGCACACCTCGCTGCATGGCGTCGGGTCCGCGCTCCTCGACGAGGTACTCGAGCGGGCCGGCTTCGTCGACCGGCACATCGTGGCGGAGCAGGCCCGGCCGGACCCCGACTTCCCCACCGCGGCGTTCCCCAACCCCGAGGAGCCGGGCGCGATGGACCTCGCGCTCGCGCTGGCGGCGAAGGTCGACGCCGACCTGGTGGTCGCAAACGACCCCGACGCCGACCGCTGCGCCGTGGCGGTCCCGGACCGGCTCGTCCCCGGCCAGTGGCGAATGCTGCACGGCGACGAGGTCGGCGCGCTGCTGGCCGACGCCGTGCTGACCTCGGGACGTCCCGGGGCGTACGCCGCCACGATCGTGTCCTGCTCGCTGCTCGGCCGGCTGGTGGCCGCGCACGCCGACACGGGTGCCTCGGTCCGCCATGCCGAGACGCTCACCGGCTTCAAGTGGCTGACCAAGGTCGACGACCTTGCCTACGCCTACGAGGAGGCGCTGGGCTACTGCGTCGCGCCCGACCTGGTGCGCGACAAGGACGGCATCAGCGCGGCGCTGCTGGTCTGCGACCTGGCCGCCCGGCTGCGCGCCGCCGGCGGCACCCTGGTGGACCGGCTCGACCAGCTCGCGGTCCGGCACGGGCTGCACGCGACCGACCAGCTGTCCGTACGCGTCCGCGATCTGACACTGATCGCCGCCGCGATGGCGCGGCTGCGCGCCGAGCCGCCCACGGCGCTGGGCGGGTTGGCCGTGCAGCGGGTCGACGACCTAGCCGAGGGCTCGGTCGAGGCCACCGGTCTGGCGCCGACCGACGGGATCCGGCTCGCCCTGGCCGAGCGCGGCCGGGTGGTGGTGCGACCGTCCGGCACCGAGCCCAAGCTCAAGGCCTACCTCGAGGTTGTGGTGCCGGTCGAGCCGGACACCGACGGCACCGAGGACGAGACCGATGCCGTGCAGGCGGCACGCATCGCCGCCGCCGGGCGACTCGACGCGATCAAGACCGACCTCGCCGCCCACCTCCGCCTCTGAGGTCGTTCCGGCAGCAACGGTGGGCGAATCCGTCACCCATCCCGCTTGTGGTGACCACTCCTTGCCCACTGACGTCGCGCCAGCCACCTTGGCGCCCCTCCCCCGGGTGACTCCTAGACTGCTGACGTGACGACGCTGCTGTCGGAGGCCACGGGCTCGGAGTCCGCGCTGCGCCGGTTCCTGTCCGGGCTGCCCGGCGTGGACCAGGTCGGCGCCGAGGGCCGCGCCGCCACCCTCGCGACCCGCTCGATCAAGACCACCGCCAAGGCGTACGCCCTCGACCTGGCCATCGCGATGGTCGACCTCACCACGCTCGAGGGTGCCGACACACCCGGCAAGGTGCGAGCGCTGGCGGCCAAGGCGCTGCGCCCCGACCCCACCGACCCGAGCTGCCCCGCCGCGGCGGCGGTCTGCGTCTACCCCGACCTGGTCGGCACCGCCCGCGCCGTGGTCGGTGACCGGCTGCACGTCGCGAGCGTCGCCACCGCGTTCCCGTCCGGTCGCTCGTCGCTCGACGTCAAGCTGCGCGAGGTCGCCGACGCGACCGCCGCCGGTGCCGACGAGATCGACATGGTCATCGACCGCGGGGCGTTCCTCGCCGGCCGGCTGCAGCAGGTCTTCGACGAGATCATCGCGATCAAACAGGCCTGCACCGACGCCTCGGCCGGTGGTCGACCGGTGCACCTCAAAGTGATCCTTGAGACCGGCGAGCTGGCGACGTACGACAACGTGCGGCGGGCGTCGTGGTTGGCGATGCTGGCCGGGGCCGACTTCATCAAGACATCCACCGGCAAGGTGCTGCCCGCGGCCACCCTGCCGGTGACGATGGTCATGCTCGAGGCGGTGCGCGACTTCCGCTACGCCACCGGGCGGCAGGTCGGGGTCAAGCCCGCCGGCGGCATCCGCAGCGCCAAGGACGCGGTTCGCCACCTGGTCGTCATCAACGAGGTCGCCGGGCCGGACTGGCTCGATCCCGACTGGTTCCGCATCGGTGCGTCCAGCCTGTTGAACGACCTACTGCAGCAGCGACAGAAGATGACGACCGGCGCCTACTCG
>JBBSNM010000021.1:0-31917 GCA_038232655.1 Propionibacteriales bacterium
CACTCGGTGTAGCGCATCGCGGCGGCGGGATCGTTGCCCGGCGAGCCGAAGTTGCCCTGCCCCTGGACCAGCGGCGCCCGCATCACCCACGGCTGCGCCAGCCGGACCAGGGTGTCGTAGATCGCGGTGTCACCGTGCGGGTGGTACTGGCCCATCACCTCGCCGACCACGCGGGCGCACTTGGAGAAGCCGCGGTCGGGGCGGAACCCGCCGTCGTACATCGCGTACAGCACCCGGCGGTGCACCGGCTTCAGGCCGTCGCGCACGTCGGGCAGCGCTCGCCCGACGATGACGCTCATCGCGTAGTCGAGGTAGCTGCGCCGCATCTCGTGCTGCAGCTCGACCGGCTGGATGCGCAGAACGCCGTCGGGCTGCTCGTTCTCGGTGGTGTCGTCAGGCACGCGGGTTCCCTTGTGTCGCTCTGGTCAGCAGGTCAGATGTCGAGGAAGCGCACGTCCTTGGCGTTGCGCTGGATGAACGCGCGGCGCTGCTCGACGTTCTCGCCCATCAAGACCGTGAACAGCTCGTCGGCATTGGCGGCGTCGTCCAGCGACACCTGCAGCAGCACCCGGCCGTCGGGGTCCATCGTGGTCTCCCACAGCTCCTTGGCGTTCATCTCACCGAGGCCCTTGTAGCGCTGCAGCGCGCCGTTCTTGGGCAGCCGCTTGCCCGCCTCGGCGCCAGCCGACATCAGTCCCTCGAGCTCACGGTCGGAGTAGGCCAGCTCGTGCGGGGCGTTCGACCACTTGATCTTGAACAGCGGCGGCTGCGCGAGGTACACGTGCCCACCCTCGATCAGTGGCCGCATGAAGCGGAACAACAGCGTCAGCAGCAGTGTCGAGATGTGCTGGCCGTCGACGTCGGCGTCGGCCATCAAGATGTCCTTGCCGTAGCGCAGCTTGTCGCGGTCGAAGTCCTCGTGGATGCCGGTGCCCAGCGCGGAGATGATCGACTGCACCTCGATGTTGGCGAGCACCCGGTCGATGCGGGCCTTCTCGACGTTCAAGATCTTGCCGCGGATCGGCAGGATCGCCTGCGTACGCGGGTCGCGGCCGCCCTTGGCGGACCCGCCGGCCGAGTTGCCCTCGACGATGAAGACCTCGCACTCGTCGGGGTTGCGTGACTGGCAGTCGGCCAGCTTGCCCGGCAGCCCGCCGCCACCGAGCAGGCCCTTGCGGTTGCGGGCCAGGTCACGGGCCTTGCGGGCGGCGATCCGGGCCGCGGCGGCGGCCATCGACTTGCGCACGATGTCCTTGCCCTCGGCCGGGTTCTTCTCGAACCACTCGCCGAGCTGGTCGTTGACCGTACGCTGCACGAACGACTTGGCCTCGGTGTTGCCGAGCTTGGTCTTGGTCTGGCCCTCGAACTGCGGCTCGGACAGCTTCACCGAGATGATCGCGGTCAGACCCTCCCGGACGTCGTCCCCGGACACCCGGTCGGCCGGCTTCTTGACCTGGCCCCACTCCTCGGCCCAGCGGTTCACCGTCGTGGTCAGCGCCGCGCGGAACCCCTCCTCGTGGGTGCCGCCCTCGTGGGTGTTGATCGTGTTGGCGAAGGTGTGCACCGACTCGGTGAACGAGGAGTTCCACTGCATCGCCACCTCCAACGACAGGCCGGCGTCGGAAGCCTTGTCGGCGTTCTCGGCCTCGAAGGAGACGATCGTGCGGTGGATCGGGTCCTTGGGGCCGTTCAGGTGCTTGACGAAGTCGACCAGGCCGTCGTCGTAGCGAAACACCCGCTCCATTCCACCGGTGCTGCTGTGGTGCACAGCCGCATCGCGGTCACCGTCGACCCCGGTGCCGTCCGCCGACCCGTCGCCGTCGACGCGCTCGACGCCGGCGGCCACCGTGACGTCTTCGACGGCCGCGACGACCTCGTCGGCACCGGAACGTTCGTCGCGGACGACGATCTCGAGGCCCTTGTTCAAGAAGGCCATCTCGCGGAAGCGGCTGGCCAGGGTGTCGAAGGAGTAGTGCGTGGTCTCGAAGATGTGCGTGCTGGCCCAGAAGGTGGTGGTGGTGCCGGTGTCGTCAGTGACCTCCTGCCGCTGCAACGGTGCCGCGGGCACACCCAGCGCGAACTCCTGCGTCCAGCGATAGCCGTCGCGGCGCACCTCAACCTCCAGCCGGGACGACAGCGCGTTGACCACCGAGACGCCGACGCCATGCAGGCCACCGGACACCTTGTAGCCGCCGCCGCCGAACTTGCCGCCGGCATGCAGCACCGTCATCACCACGGTGACCGCGGGCAGCTGCTCGGTCTGGTGCAGGTCGACCGGGATGCCGCGCCCGTCGTCGACGACCCGCACCCCCCCACCCGGCAGCAGGGTGATCTCGATCCGGCTGCAGTGACCGGCGAGCGCCTCGTCGACGGAGTTGTCCACCACCTCGTAGACCAGGTGGTGCAGGCCGCGCTCGCCGGTGGACCCGATGTACATGCCGGGTCGCTTGCGCACCGCCTCGAGGCCCTCGAGCACCTGGATGGAACTGGCGTCGTAGGCGGTGGCCTCGACCCTTGCGGAGGGTGGAGCGGGCGCTGCGGGAGTGGTCGGGTCCGCGGTCACGCTCAGTTGCCTCCCGGGCTGTGGCGCCGTGACCGGCCGGCGACGGCCGGCGGCCCGCAGGGCGCGGGACATGAGACGGGACCGGTCCACGCACGCAAGCAACCGGGCTGACGTGCCGGGCGGTCCCGACAACTGCAGTCTACCCGTACGGGCCGCTGAACGGCTGCACCCTGTCCACAGGCCGCCGCGGGTTGGCTGAAGTCGCGCTGAACGAGCCGCGACGGGTCGTGAGAGGCCCGACCAGCCCGGCGACAGGGGGCTGGTAGCACACCCGCGGGCTCGGAGAGCTCAGCGGACCGCCCGTCAGCCGTCGTTCAGCCGTAGGTGTCCCGCGGGCCACGTCCGTCGCGCACGGTGAAGCGACCGTGCCGCCAAGACGGTGCCTGCGGGCCACGCACCTCGATGCGGGTGACGGTGTCTTGCCCGATCTCGTCATGCAGGCGCTGCAGCACCGTTGGCACCAGCAGCCGCATCTGGGTGGCCCACGCGGTGGAGTCGGCGCGCACGACCAGCCGGGCGTCGACGAACTGCTCGGGGCGGCAGTGCTGGGCCACCTCGGCGCCGACGAGGCTGTCCCAACGGCCGAAGACACCGTGCACCGCCACGTCGCCTGCCCACCCGTGCTCGGCCACTAGCCGAGACATCGCCCGGTCGAGGCGTTGAGGGTCCCGCTCGTCCGGCCCCGGCCCGGACAGCTGCGGGGTCGTCCCCCGGCGCACACCAGCGGCCGCGCCCGCCCAGCCGCCGCCAGCTCGCCGCGGCGCTCGGCCGGCGCCGCGGTAGGCGCGGGCCACGCTGCGCGCCAGCTCGGCACCGGCCTCGTCGTGCTCGGTGCCCGCGGGGTCTGCCGGTGACTCATCGGGCACGGTGCACCGCCCCGTCCATCACGTCGAAGCGCACACCCTCGAGCGAGTCCGGCACGTCGGCGGGAACCGCGGCCGTGACCAGCACCTGCTCGGCCTCGGCGACCGACTTGGCCAGATGGTGCCGCCGGTCCTGGTCGAGCTCGGCGAACACGTCGTCGAGCACCAGCACCGGGTCGTCCCCGTCAGCGCGCAGCAGGTCGAACGCGGCCAGCCGCAGGCTCAGCGCCAGCGACCACGACTCACCCTGGCTGGCGTAGCCGCGGGCGGGCAGGTCGCCGAGGGCCAGCTGCAGCTCGTCGCGGTGCGGTCCGACGAGGGTCACGCCGCGGTCCAGCTCGTCCCCCCGCCGGTGCTGCATCTGCGCGAGCAGACCAGACCGCAGCGCGTCGCCGTCGACCGGCTCGCCGTCAGCGGGCAGGTCGACCGTCGACACGTAACCCATGGTCGCCGTCGAGCGGCCGGGGGCCGCCGAGGCGGCGACCTCGGCGTGCCGCCGCTCGACGAGCGGCTCGAGCGCGTGCACCAGCCGCAGCCGCTCGGCGAGCAGCTCGGCGCCGGTGCGGGCCAGGTGCTCGTCCCAGGAGTCCAGCGTGTGCAGCGCCCCGGTCGACGGGCTCCGGCGCGCACCGGTCGCTGAGCGCAGCAACGTGTTGCGTTGCCGCAGCACCCGGTCGTAGTCGGCTCGCACCCCGGCGAGCCGGGGGGAGCGCGCGACCAGCAGCCGGTCAAGGAACAACCGGCGCTCCGACGGGTCTCCCTTGACCAGGGCCAGGTCCTCGGGGGAGAAGATCACCGTGCGCAACAGACCGAGCAGCTCGCGGACCCGAGGGAGCGGGGCCCGATTCAGCCGCGCCCTGTTCGCGCCCTTGGCGACAATCTCGATCTCTGCCACCGCCGCCCGCCCGGCACGCACAACCCTGGTGCGCAGCACAGCACGATCGGCGCCCACCCGCACCAGGGGGGTGTCGGTCGCCACCCGGTGGCTCCCGAGAGTGGCGACGTAGTCGACGGCCTCGACCAGGTTGGTCTTGCCCTGGCCGTTGGGCCCGACGAACGTCGAGGCACCCGGCCCCAACTGCACCTCCGCCGCCAGGTAAGAGCGGAAGTCCCGCAGGGACAGGTGGTCGACGTGCACGAGTGCTCAGGGCCTCACTTGGCGTCATCGGGAACGTCGGCAGCCGGGGTGGCCATGGGCTCACCACCGGCACGCACCGCATGCCCGCCGAACTGGTTGCGCATCGCCGCCACCGCCTTCATCGCGGTCGACTCCTCCTGGCGCGACGAGAAACGCGCGAACAGTGCGCTGGTGATGGCCGGCAGCGGCACCGCATGGTCGATCGCGGCCTCGACGGTCCACCGCCCCTCGCCCGAGTCGGCGGCGTAGCCGGCGATCTTGGACAGCCCCTCGTCCTCGTCCAGGGCCGCGACCAGCAGATCGAGCAACCAGGAGCGGATCACCGTCCCCTCGCGCCAGGAGCGCAGCACCTCGGTCACGTCGGTGACGGCCTCAGCGGCTTGGAGCAGCTCGTAGCCCTCGGCGTAGGCCTGCATCGTGGCGTACTCGATGCCGTTGTGGACCATCTTCGCGAAGTGGCCGGCACCCACCGGGCCGGCATGCACGTAGCCGAACTTGCCGTCGGGCTTGAGCGCGTCGAAGATCGGCTGCACCGTCTTGACGTGCTCGGCGTCGCCGCCGCACATCAGGGCGTACCCGTTCTCGAGCCCCCAGATCCCGCCGCTGACGCCGCAGTCGACGTAGCCGATTCCCTTCTCGTCCAGGACCGCGGCGTTTCGCTGGTCGTCGGTCCACCGTGAGTTGCCGCCCTCGACGACGACGTCACCGGCGTCCAGCAGCCCGGCCAACATCTGAACGGTGTCCCTGGTGGGCTCGCCGGACGGGACCATCACCCACACCACCCGCGGTGCGGACATCTCACCGACCATCGCCTCCAGCGAGTCGACGTCACGCTTGTCGGGTGAGTGGTCGAAGCCGATCACCGTATGACCGGAGCGGCGCAACCGCTCGCGCATGTTGCCACCCATCTTGCCCAGACCGATCAGACCGAGATGCATGACGAGAGTCCTTTCGAGTCAGCCGTGCGTACGCAGCGGCATCAGTAGGTAGCGAAACGCCAGGTTGGGTTCGCCTTGATCCTCGGCGCAGCCCACGATGGACACCGGTCGCGTCGGTTGGGTGAAAGCCAGGTGGCACCACGGGGCCGACATGACACCGAGCCCGTCCAGCAGGTACGTAGGGTTGAAGCCGATGAGCAGCGGCTCACCGCGCAGGTGGGCGGGCAGCGACTCGGTCGCCTGCGCCTCGTCGCCGCTGCCGGCTTCGAGCACGATCCGGTCCGCCTCGAAACTCAGCCGCACCGCGGTGTTGCGCTCGGCGACCAGCGACACGCGGCGCAGCGCCTCGACGAACGGCGCGGTCTCGACCCAGGCCGTCGAGGTGGGCTCGGTGGCGAACAGCTGCTGCACCCGGGGGAACTCACCGTCCAGCAGCCGGGTCGTGGTGCGACGGCTCCCATCGCCGACCGATCCCTGGAAGCCGATCAGCCCTTCACCGGAGCCGACGGGAGCCAGCGCGACGTCGAGCTCGGTGCCGGCCGCGATCGCGCGCGCAGTGTCGGCCAGCACCCTGGCCGGGACCAGCGCGACACCCTCGGCGTCCGGCCGGCTGGGTGACCAGGTGAGCTCGACCAGGCTGGCCCGGAAGCGGTCGGTTGCCATCATGATCATCTGCTCACCGGAGATCTCGACGCGAACCCCGGTCAGCAGCGGCAGCATGTCGTCGCGGCCGGCCGCGGCCACCGCCTGGGAGACCGCACCGGCAAAGCTGTCGGCCGACACCGTGCCGCTCGCGTCCGGCATCGTCGGCAGCGCCGGATAGTCCTCGACCGGCATCGTCTGCAACGTGAACCTGGAGCTGCCGCAGACCAACGTCGCGCGCTGGCCCTCGAGGCTGACCTCGACCTGGTGTGCGGGCAGGCTGCGGCAGATGTCGGCCAGCAACCGGCCGGAGACCAGCACCTGCCCCTCGTCGGCCACCTCGGCGGCCAGCGTGGCCCGGGCCGAGGTCTCGTAGTCGAACCCCGACAGGCACAGCCCGCTGGAGTCCGCCTCGAGGAGCAGGCCCGCCAGCACCGGGACGCTGGGACGCGCCGGCAGGCTGCGCGCCGCCCACGCCACGGACTCCGCCAGCGGGTCACGGTCGACTCGGAACTTCACGATGGACGAACCCTCCTGCTGGTACGAGCTGTGGCGGCGGTCACTCGGGGACTCGCATCCTGCCACGCTGGACCGGCTGTCCCCAGACTGACCACAAAGCCGGTGGGATGGATCAGTTGGAACCGTGCATCATCCATCGTCGTCATCGCACCTGTGCACGGTGTGGACAACCCGGTCTGATGCAGGTGGGAGCCGCGGGGGGCAGTGGACGGGGTGTGGACGACGAGGTCGGATCCGGGGCCGCCCGGTGGATCTCGGCGGGTGTGGGGCCGCCATGCACCGCTCTCCCCAGCGCGCGCGGTCACGTCCGGGTGCTGTGCACAGGTACGTCCCCAGCTTCGGGCCCAGCTTCGGGCCTGGCAGTGGGCTGTCGCCGGCCGCCCGTGCTCACGCCTGGGCCTGTTGCTTGATCCGGTTGGTCAGTTCGGAGACCTGGTTGTAGATCGAGCGCCGCTCACCCAGCAGGTGACGCACCTTGCGGTCGGCGTGCATGACCGTGGTGTGGTCGCGGCCGCCGAACTGCTGACCGATCTTGGGCAGCGACAGGTCGGTCAGCTCGCGGCACAGGTACATCGCGATCTGCCGGGCGGTGACCAGCACCCGGCTGCGGCTGGACCCGCACAGGTCGTCGATGCTCAGGCTGAAGTACGACGCGGTCTGGGCGATGATCTGCGCCGCGCTGATCTCCGGTTCGCCGCCCTCGGGGATGAGGTCCTTGAGCACGATCTCGGTCAGGGTGAGGTCGACTGGCTGGCGGTTCAGGCTGGCGAACGCGGTGGCGCGGATCAGGGCGCCCTCCAGCTCGCGGATGTTGGTGTGGATCTTGCTGGCGATGAACTCGAGCACGTCCGGTGGCGCGGTGAGCTTCTCCATCGCGGCCTTCTTGCGCAAAATCGCGATCCGGGTCTCGAGGTCGGGCGGCTGCACGTCGGTGATCAGGCCCCACTCGAACCGGTTGCGCAGCCGGTCCTCGAGCGCCTCGAAGCGCTTCGGGGGCCGGTCGGAGGTGATGACGATCTGCTTGTTGGCGTTGTGCAATGTGTTGAACGTGTGGAAGAACTCCTCCTGGGTCTGGATCTTGCCCTCGAGAAACTGGATGTCGTCGATCAGCAGCACGTCGACCTCGCGGTAGCGCCGCTGGAACGCCGCCGTGCGGTCGTCGCGGATCGCGTTGATGAAGTCGTTGGTGAACTCCTCCGAGCTCACGTAGCGAACCCGTGCGCCGGAGTAGAGGCTGCGCACGTAGTGGCCGATCGCGTGCAGCAGGTGGGTTTTGCCCAGCCCCGACTCGCCGTAGACGAGTAGCGGGTTGTACGCCTTGCCGGGTGCCTCCGCGCAGGCGTTCGCCGCGGCGTGCGCGAAGCGGTTGGAGGAGCCGATCACGAAGCTCTCGAAGACGTATTTGGGGTTGAGTCGTGACTCCACCGCCGCCGATGTCTGGGTGAGGGGGGCACCGGCCTGCGGGCCGCGAACGTCGGAGTCACCGAAGCGCTCGCGGGAGGGATCTGTCGACATGTCGCCAGATCGCTGCAGCGACTTGTCGAGGTCGGCGGCGCCATCGCGGGGCTCCTGGGTGGCCAGGTCGTCGTCCACGGTGACCGCGAGCCGCACCTCGTGACCCAGCACCCCCGCGAGGATCTGCTCCACCTCCGGCCGGAGCCGGCTTTCCAGCTGGGTGCGGGTGAAGTTGTCACCCACCGTCACGATCAGCGTCGAGCCATGCAGGGTCAAGGGGCGAGACGCCCGCAACCATGCCCGCTGACTGGGTGCAAGATCGGAGATCGTCCGCTGCCAGGCCCGCATGAGCGCAGGGTCTCCGGTGGGGGGGATCCGGCCGGGCTCGTCCTCGCGTGCGACCTCGTCGGTCATCTGTCCTCCTGGTCACGTTGGCCGTCGGTGACTTCTTCCACACGCTTGTCCACAACCTGTGATCTGTGCTCTCAGTGTTATCAGAGTCACGCTTGGTATAAGCCAGTGGCCAGGGAACACGTGGATCCGGCGACCGTAACAATGTCGGTACGCTGGCAGCAAGCAGTTGTCCACAGGCTGCCGGGCGCCGGACCGGCCCCGCATGCTCCTTGGCTGGTTTGACCCTCTCCGACCGGCTCACGTACCGTGGTGCGGTCCGGCCACCGGCAACGTGTGGGGTGTGCCTGCGAGCAGCGAGCGGCTGGCCGACGACATGCGGGCGGCCGAGCCGCTGGACGACCACCGAAGGCCGAGATTCCGGAGCGAACCCGTGAGCAAGCGCACCTTCCAGCCGAACAACCGACGTCGGCACAAGACCCACGGGTTCCGCCTGCGCATGCGCACCCGCGCTGGCCGCTCGATCCTGGCCAAGCGTCGACGCAAGGGCCGCGAGCGGCTCGCCGCCTGAGCGGGCGCCCATCATCGCCCGGCCGACGAGCCAGACCCCCACGGAGAACCGACCCGTGCTGCCCTCCTCTCAGCGGCTGCGCCTGCGTCGCGACTTCGGGCTGGCCACCCGGTGCGGCCACCGGGCTGCGAGCGGCACGGTCGTCGTGCACCTCGCTCGCGTCACGGACGAACTCGCCGGTGGTCGGCAAGACGTCCACGTCGACGACCCGGCGCGGGTCGGGTTCGTTGTCAGCCGGGCCTGCGGTCCCGCCGTCACGCGCAACCGGGTGCGACGCCGGCTCCGACACCTGATGCTGCCGCGGCTACCCGAGTTGCCCCTCGGCATCGTGCTGGTGGTGCGGGCGCTGCCGGCGGCTGCGAGCGCCAGCACCGAGCGCCTGGACGCCGACCTCACCCGCTGTCTCACCCGCTGTCTCAGCCGGCTCGTTCCGGCCACCGTGGCGGTCCACTCGTGACCAGGCTGCTGATCCTGGCTCTACGGGCCTACCGGACCGCCATCAGCCCGCTGTACGGCGACGTGTGCCGCTACTACCCGTCGTGTTCTGCCTACGCCCTGGAGGCGGTGCGGCGGCATGGAGCGGCGCGCGGCAGCGCACTGGCGCTGCGCCGGCTGGGGCGCTGCCACCCCTGGGCCGCCGGCGGCGTCGACCCCGTCCCTCCCGGTCGCCAGGCGACACCAGACCGGGAGGTGTCGCATGGCTGACCTGTTCAACACGGTGATGTTCCCGCTGTACTGGGTTGTCTCCTGGGTGCTGATGGGCTGGCACACGCTGTTCAGCCAGGTGCTGCCGGCCGACTCGGGGTGGACTTGGGCGCTGTCGATCATCGGGCTGACCCTTATCGTTCGGGCCGCGCTGATCCCGCTGTTCGTCAAGCAGATCAAGTCCAGCCGCAACATGCAGATGCTGCAGCCGAAGGTCAAGGATCTGCAGAAGAAGTACGGCCACGACCGCGAGCGGCTGGCCCAAGAGACGATGGCGCTCTACAAGAACGCCGGCACCAACCCGTTCGCCTCCTGCCTGCCCATCTTGATGCAGGCGCCCATCTTCATCGCCCTGTTCCGGGTGCTCAACAAGGCGACCCAGGAGGTCGGCCTCGGCGTCCTCACCGAAGCCGACGCCATCCAGCTGGACCGGGCCGCGTTGCTCGGCGTCGAGATCTCCAACACGTTCATCACCGCCGGCGGCAACTGGGCCATCTACGTGCTGTGCGGTGTCCTGGTGTTGTTGATGACCGCCACCACGTTCACCACTCAACGCCAGCTGATGCGCAAGAACATGCCCGAGAGCGCGCTGACCGGGCCGTACGCCCAGCAGCAGAAGATGCTGCTCTACATCCTCCCGGTGGCCTTCGGCTTCGGCGGCATCTTCTTCCCGGTCGGTGTGCTGCTCTACTGGTCGACCTCCAACCTGTGGACCATGGGCCAGCAGTTCTACGTGATCCGCAACAACCCGTCGCCGGGCACCCCGGCCTTCGACGCCAAGGTCGCCCGCGACATCAAGAAGGGCAAGATCGCCCCCGAGGTGGCCGCCCAGCCGGCCGCGCCGACGGTGATCGCCCCACCCAAGCGGCAGCAGCCGAAGAAGAAGAGTCGTAGCCAGCGGCGCCGGCGCTGAGCGCCGACCCACCGCACCCAGGAGAGCCGATGACCGACCCGAAGACCCCCGTCACCACCTCGTCCCCGCTGACCCAGCGGCTCGAGAGCGAGGGCGACGCCGCCGCCGACTTCCTCGAGGAGTTCCTCGACATCGTCGACCTCGACGGCGACATCGACCTCGACATCGAGGGGGACCGCGCCACGGTGTCGGTCGTCGGCGGTGACCTGCTGCAGCTCGTCGGGGACGGGGGCCAGGTCCTGAACGCGCTGCAGGAGCTGACCAGGCTCGCGGTGCTGCAAGAGACCGGCGAGCGGAGCCGGCTGATGCTCGACATCGCCGGCCATCGGGCCCAGCGCCGCATCGAGCTCGAGAAGCAGGCGGGCGAGGCGGTGGAGAGCGTCCGGATCAGTGGCGAGCCGGTGCGGATGAGCCCGATGAACCCCTTCGAGCGCAAGGTCGTGCACGACACGGTCGCCGCAGCCGACCTGCGCAGCGAGTCCGAGGGCGAGGAGCCGCAGCGCCGCGTGGTCGTGCTGCCTCGTGCCTGACGGGCCGACGGCGCCGACGTTCCACGTGAAACATCCCCCAGCTGCGGCTCGCAGCCTACTCGGCGACCGGACCGACGACCTGCTGCCGTACGCGGGCTGGCTGGCGACCGCGGCCATCGAGCGCGGGCTGCTCGGTCCGCGGGAGGGGCCCCGGCTGTGGGAGCGGCACCTGCTGAACTGCGCGGCCGTCGCGGGCGCCGTGCCCCGTGCTGCCGACGTCGTGGACATCGGCTCCGGGGCGGGGCTGCCCGGGCTGGTGTGGGCGGTGCTGCGTCCCGACCTGCAGATCACCGTGGTGGATCCGCTGCTGCGCAGGGTCGCGTTCCTGGACGAGGTGATCGCGAGCCTGCGCCTTCCCAACGTGCACACCCGCCGTGCTCGGGCACAGGACCTGTCCGGGGTGGTGAGTGCCGACGTCGTGGCCTCGCGGGCGGTCGCCCCGCTGACCAAACTCGCCGACTGGTGCCTGCCGCTGGTGCGGCCCGGTGGCGCGATGTGGGCGATGAAGGGTCGCTCGGCCGAACAGGAGATGTTGACCGCAATGTCGCATCTTCAGCGCGCCGGAGCCGGCGAGACGGTGCTTGGCACGTACGGTGAGGGCGTCCTCAACCCGCCCGCGCGCGTCGTGCACGTGCGCGTACCGTCCGCCTGATCGGAGTATCGCGGTGAACGACACCGCCACCGCCCCCAGCCCAGTTTCGACGAATGCCGTCGTGCCTGCGGATGTGCCGGTGCCCACCGACCTGTCGGTGCTGCCCCGCCTGGGCTGGCCCGCGTCGGCCGCGAGTCTGTCGCCGGCCGCCGGCCTCGGTTGGCCGCCGGTCGAGTCCGACGCCGATGTTTCACGGGAAACATCTCCGCCGCCGCCCGCTCGCGAGCACACCCCGCTGGCCAGCGAGATCGAGCAGCAGGTGCGGCTGGCCCGGACGCTGCGGTCGGGCAAGCCACTAGCCGCCCCGGCTCACACCCGGGTGTTCGCGGTGGCCAACCAGAAGGGTGGCGTCGGCAAGACGACCACGGCGGTCAACATCGCGGCCGCACTTGCCCAGTCGGGCCAACGGGTCCTCGTGGTCGATCTCGACCCCCAGGGCAACGCATCGACCGCACTGGCGGTCGACCACACCGAGGGCGTGCCCGGCGCCTACGAGGCGGTGGTCGAGGGCAAGCACCTCCGTGAAGTTGTGGTCGAATGCCCGCAGCTGCCGGGGCTGTTCGTGGTGCCGGCCTCGATCGACCTTGCCGGCGCCGAGATCGATCTGGTGTCGCTGGTCGCACGGGAGTCTCGGCTGCGGCGGGCGCTGATCGCCTTCCTGGCCGAGGCCGAGGACACCGGCGAGCGCTTCGACTACGTGTTCATAGACTGCCCACCGTCGCTGGGACTGCTCACGGTGAACGCCCTGGTGGCGGCGGCCGAGATCCTGGTGCCGATCCAGTGCGAGTACTACGCGCTGGAGGGGGTCGGCCAGCTGCTGCGCAGCGCGGAGATGGTGCGGGCCCATCTCAACACCGACCTGACGGTCAGCACGATCATCTTGACCATGCACGACTCGCGTACTCGGTTGTCTGCGGGGGTGGCCGACGAGGTGCGTACGCATTTCCCGCAGCAGGTGTTGCGGACGGCGATCCCGCGTTCGGTGCGCATCTCCGAGGCACCGAGCCACCAGCAGACGGTCGTCACCTACGACTCCGGCTCGCCCGGAGCGCTGTCCTATCTCGAAGCCGCGCGGGAGATCGCCGTGCGCGGCCCCGGTCTTGGAGGTTCGGCATGAACAGCAGGCGTGGTCTCGGTCGCGGTCTCGGTGCGCTCATCCCCACCGCCCCCACGGCGGCGCAGTCGACGGTGGATGCGTCGTTCCCCTGGGGGGCGACCGAGGAGGCGCCGCAGTCCGGCCCCGGGACCAACGGCGAGCGACAGGCAGACCCTGCCCCAGACCCGGCCGGGGAGCCGGTGTCTGCAGACGACGAGGCCGTGCTGGGCGCGTTCTTCGCCGAGCTGCCGTTGACCGCGATCCGGCCGAACGCCCGACAGCCGAGGCAGGTGTTCGAGGAGGACGCGCTGGCCGAGCTGGTCTCCTCCATCACCGAGGTGGGCCTGCTGCAACCGGTGGTCGTGCGCCCGGTGCCGGGCGAGCCGACCAGCTACGAGCTGGTGATGGGGGAGCGTCGCTGGCGGGCCAGCCAGCGCGCCGGGCTGAGCACCATTCCGGCGATCGTGCGCGACGCCGCGGACGACCAGATGCTGCGCGATGCGCTGCTGGAGAACCTGCACCGCGCCGAGCTGAACCCGCTCGAGGAGGCATCGGCATACCAGCAGCTGCTCGACGACTTCGGCTGCACGCACGAGGAGCTCGCCGGCCGCCTCGGAAGGTCGCGGCCGCAGATCACCAACACCCTGCGCCTGTTGCGGCTCAGCCCGGCGGTGCAGCGACGGGTGGCCGCCGGCGTGCTGAGCGCCGGTCACGCCCGGGCGCTGGTGTCGGTCGATGACCCGGCCGTGCAGGACCGGCTGGCGCATCGCACGGTGGCCGAGGGGCTGTCCGTCCGCGCGCTGGAGGAGGCCGTCACGGTCGGCACGGGCAGCACCGGCACGGGCAGCACCGGGAATGTGGCCGCCGCGCCCGCCGGCGACCGGGCGGCGAGCAGCCGGCCGGTGGCCCCCGGGCTGCAGGACCTGGCCGATCGGCTGGCCGACCGGTTCGACACCCGGGTGCGGGTCGAGCTCGGCAAGCGCAAGGGCCGCATCACCGTAGAGTTCGCCACCCTCGACGACCTGTCGCGGATCATGGCCGTCATGGACGCCGGAGGGAGCGTCGACTGATCGCTAGAGCACTCAGTGGCTAGGTCGCCTTGTCGACTTAGCGTCACCGGGGCCGGTCGCCGACGGCAGCGACCGCGTCCGCGGCGAGGTCGGCGTGCACGGCTCCGACGTCGAGCCCGGCCGCCTCGATGGACAGCGGAACCAGCGAGGTCTCGGTCATGCCCGGTGCCACGTTCACCTCGAGGAACCACACCCGGTCGTCGGCGTCCACCAGCAGGTCGGAGCGGGACAGGTGCCGCAGGCCCAGCGCGGTGTGCGCGGTCACCGCGACCTCGGCGCAGACCGCCTCGACCGCCGGGGGGATCTCGGCTGGCACGACGAACTCGGTGGCGCCCGCGGTGTAGCGGGACGCGTAGTCGTACACGCCGCTGTCGGGGCGGATCTCGACGGGTGGCAGCGCGCGGGGCTCGGGGTCGGCCAGCACGGTGACCGCCACCTCGGTGCCGACCACGAACCGCTCGACCAGGGCCACCTGGTCGTAGGCGAAGCAGGCCACCATCGCCCCCGGCAGCTCTTCCTCGGTGCGCACCACGCTGCAGCCGAGCGCGGAACCGCCACGCGCCGGCTTGACCGCCAGCGGCAGCCCCAGCCGGGCGAGCACCGCCGCCATCACGGCGGCCGCGCCGAGCTCACGGAACGTCTCGGCCGGCAGCGCCAGCCACTGCGGTGTGCGCACCCCCGCACGGGCGACCAGCGACTTGGCGACCGGCTTGTCGAAGGCGAGCCGGCAGGCCTGCGGGTCCGAGCCGACGTACGGGACGCCGACCAGGCCCAGCACCTCGCGCAACGCACCGTTCTCACCGGTCTCGCCGTGCAACAACGGCAGCACGCAGTCGGGCGGGTCGTCGCGCAGGGCGTCGAGCAGGTCGACCCCCACGTCGAGTACCTGCACGTCCACGCCGTGGTGCCGCAGCGCCTCGCTCACCCGGCGACCGGACTGCAGGGACACGTCCCGCTCGTGCGACAGCCCACCGGCGAGCACGACGAAGCGCCGGACCGCCGGCCCGCCCTCCAGCGCGGCCCCCGTCACGACTGGTCCGGCCCGGGGATCTCGTAGGTGTGCCGCCCCGTGCCGCCCCCCGGCAGCGCGGCGCCGAAGGTCGCGCGCAACTCCAGTTCGGCGGCGAGCACGCCGGCGAATCGCCGGACGCCCTCCCGGATGCGCTCCGGGCTCGGGTAGCAGTACGACAGCCGCAGGTGCCTGCTGCCCAACCCGTCGGCGTAGAACGCGGTGCCGGGCACGTAGGCCACCCGGGCCGTGACCGCCCGCGGCAGCATTGCCTTGGCGTCCAGCCCGGCGGGCAGTGTCAGCCAGACGTAGAAGCCACCGTCGGGCCGGGTCCAACGGGCCGCGCCAGACAGGTGCTCGTCGAGCGCGGCGAGCATCGCGTCCCGACGCTCGCGGTAGACCTCGCGGAAGGCCTTGATCTGGCCGTGCCAGTCGTGCTCGGCGAAGTAGGTCGACACCACCGCCTGGGAGAACGTCGGTGGGCACAAGGTGGCCGACTCCTGGGCGAGCACCAGCTTCTCGCGGACCGCGTGCGGCGCCAGCACCCACCCGACCCGCAGGCCGGGCGCGAACGTCTTGGAGAACGAGCCCAGGTACACCACCCGTTCGGGCTCGTCGGCGCGCATGGCGCGCATCGGCTCGCCCGCGAAGCCCAGCAGTCCGTACGGGTTGTCCTCGACGAGCAGCACGTCGTGCTCAGCGCAGATGTCGAGCACCTCCGCCCGGCGCTGCGCGGTGAGGGTGACGCCCGCAGGGTTGTGGTAGGTCGGCACCGAGTAGACGAACTTGACCGGGGCACCTCGAGCCGCAGCGCCCGCCAGCGCATGCCGCAGTGCCTCGGGCACCAGGCCCGCGTCGTCCATCTCGACGTGCACCACGCCGCACTCGAAGGCCCGGAACACCCCGAGCGCGCCGACGTAGCTGGGTGCCTCGCACACGACGGTGTCACCGGGGTCGCAGAAGATGCGCGTCACCAGGTCGAGGCCCTGCTGGCTGCCCACCGTCACGACCACGTCGTCGGGGTGGGCCTGGATGCCCTCCAGCGCCATCACCGTGCAGATCTGCTCCCGCAGCAGCGGATCGCCCTGTCCCGAGCCGTACTGCAGTGCGGTGCCGCCGTGGGTCGACAGCAGCCGGGAGACCGAGTCGGCGACGCCGGCCAGCGGCAGACCGTCGATCGACGGCATCCCGCCGGCCAGCGACACCACCTCGGGGCGGCTGGCGACGGAGAACAGCGCCCGGATCTCCGATGCCGCCATGCCGTTCGTGCGGGTTGCGTAGCGGTCGACGTAGGAGTCGAGGCGGGTGTGCCGGCCGACCCGGCGCGCGGGCGTCGGGACCGGTCGCTTCGAGGAGTCGTCCGCGGCCATCACCGACCCCCTCTCGCGTGCTCGAGCCCGGGCAGCAGTGGTTCCGTCCGTCCGCTGCTGGTCCTACGATGCCGTACGGGGGGTTGCTCGTCGGGACACACCCATCACATCAGCGAGCCGGAGGTGCTGCTCGTGAGCCGTCGTAGCACGGCGTTGACCCCTGCCGACCTCGTCCGGCTGCCGGGCGACTGCTCCTCGTGCCTGCGGTGGGAGCGGTTCGTCGACCGCGGTGAACTCGACGGCGACGGGAGCGGGGAGTCCGGCGTTGCCGACCGCACCCGCACCAAGCAGCGCTGGTGGGTCGAGTCGCTGGCCAGCGGCTCGGCGGCCGGGGTCGTCGTGCGGGCCGGCAACGGAGCTGGCGAGAGCGCCGGCTCGCTGGCCGGCTACGTCACCTACGCGGTGCCGGCGCGCGCTGGTGGTGCCGCGCTGACGGTGCTCGGGCTGCATGTCGACGCCGGCTGCCGGGGTGTCGGCCTCGGTCGGGCGCTGGTGCACGCGGTGGCTCGCGAGGCGCTGCGCCGCCCGCGGGTGCGTGCGGTCGAGGCACTCGCCGCGCGCGGGCACCCCGTTGCCGGGCTCGGCAGCTGCCTGGCGCCGCTCGACTTCTGGCTCGCCTGCGGGTTCACCGTTGTGCGCGAGCACCCGACGAGCCCGCGGGTCCGCCTGGACGCCCGGTCGCTTGCGGGCTGGCGCACCGGTGTGGAGGACGCCGTCGAGCAGGCCTGGGAGCGGGTGCGTGGGGCGGTGCGGCCCGAGCCCACGCCGGGGCCGGCGCTGTCGCGTCAGTCCCGCGACGGCGCACCCGCTCGCTGAGCCCGGCGGCTCAGGCCTTGATGAACTCGCCGAGGTCGGACAGCAGCGCGGCCTTCGGCTTGGCGCCGACGATCGACTTGACGACCTCGCCGCCGGAGTAGACGTTGATGGTCGGGATGCCGGTGACGCGGTACTGCGCCGGCGTGACCGGGTTCTCGTCGACGTTCATCTTCACGACCGTGAGGTCGTCGCCGTGCTCACCGGCGATCTCGTCGAGGATGGGCCCGACCTGGCGGCACGGGCCGCACCACTCGGCCCAGAAATCGACCACCACGGGCTTGTCGGCCGCGAGCACGGTCTGGGCGAAATCGGCGTCGGTGACGGGCTGGGTGTTGGCCACGAAAGTGCTCCTCGAGGTTGCTGGTGTGTGCGTGCGATCAGTTCGTGGTGCGCATGGGTAGGTAACAGCCGTCCCGCGGACGGTGTTCCCGGCTCAGCCTCAGCCGGCCGCGTCGAGGTCGGCGAGCCAGCGCTCGGCGTCGATCGCGGCCGCGCAGCCGGTGCCCGCCGCGGTGACCGCCTGGCGGAAGCGGTGGTCGACGAGGTCGCCGGCGGCGAACACACCCGGCAGGTTGGTGTAGGTGGTCGGCGAGTCGACCAGCACGTATCCCTCGGCGTCGAGGTCGACCTGCCCCTTGACCAGCTCGGACCGGGGGTCGTGCCCGATGGCGATGAACAGCCCAGTCACGTCCAGCTGCCGGGTCTGCCCGGTGACGGTGTCCCGCACGGTCAGGCCGCTCACCTGCTCGTTGCCCAGGATCTCCTCCACCGCGGAGTTCCACGCGACGGTGATCGTGGGGTTGTCGAGGGCCCGCTGGGCCATGATCTTGCTGGCCCGCAGCTCGTCGCGACGCACCAGCATGGTGACCTTGCTGGCGAACTTGGTGAGGAACGTCGCCTCCTCGACGGCGGTGTCACCGCCACCGACGACGGCGATCTCCTGGTCTCGGAAGAAGAAGCCGTCGCAGGTGGCGCACCAGGTGACGCCGCGTCCGGACAGCCGGTCCTCGTCGGGCAGCCCGAGCTTGCGGTAGCCGGAGCCCATCGCCAAGACCACCGTTCGGGCGCGGTGCTCGGTGCCGTCGCTGGTGCGCACGACCTTGACGTCGCCGGCCAGGTCGACGCCGGTGACGTCGTCGGGGACCAGCTCGGCACCGAAGCGCTCGGCCTGCGCGCGCATCTCGTCCATCAGCGCCGGACCCATGATGGCGTCGCGGAAGCCCGGGTAGTTCTCGACCTCGGTGGTCGTCATCAACGCGCCGCCTGCGGTCACCGAGCCCTCGAACACCAGCGGCTTGAGCTGCGCGCGGGCGCTGTAGAGCGCGGCGGTGTAGCCCGCCGGGCCGGAGCCGATGATCACGACCTCGCGGGGGGCACCCGCGGTGCTGGGGGTCGGTTGGTCGCTCACGTCATCTCGTCCCGTCGCTGGTGTGGGGTGCTGATCTGGGGTGCACGTGCATCAACGCATCCTAGGCGGCCTCGATTCCGCCCCCGGGCGCCTCAGCGGTCGCCGTCGAGCTGGGCGGAGGCGATGTCGTCGCCGCCGTCGCACGCGTACGCCGTGACGGTTCGGCTGCGCGGTGGGCCGCTGGCCACCAGCCGGGCCAGCTCGCTGCCGTCGACGAGTACCAGCGGTCCGAGTCGGCCGTCGACGCCCCCGCTGGTCAGCTCGCCCCGCGAGCACGCACGGATGGCGCGTCGCCGCAGCCCGTCCAAATCGTTGGCCCCGCGCTCGCTTCTCGGGCCGATCTTGTCCCCGTCCGCAGGCGAGGGCGCGGTGAACTTGCCGCGCCGGCTGTCGTAGAGCGGCCGCACATCGGCCGCGAAGTCGCCTGAGTCCACGACCGGGAGCGCGTCGATCAGGCGGGCCGGGCCGGCGGCGTCGGAGCTGTCGGCCCGGTCGGGCTTGGTGCCGGCTCGTGACCGGGTGTCGGCGGACTCGCCGCCAGCACCCGAGCTGGCCGAGTCGGCGCCCTGGTCGACGCCTGACAGCCACAGGTCACCCACCAGGCTCACCCCTACCACGGCCGCTGCAGCCGCGGCCACGCCGGCGAACCAGCGCCGCGCACGGTCGCTGCGTGCCGGGCTGCGGGCCGGGCTGCGTGCCGGGCTGGGGGCCGGCCTGCGCGCCGCGCTGATGGGCACGACGGCCGGGCTGGACCCGGCGGCGCGCCGGCGGGACTCGGCGGCGATGGCCTCGTCGAGTCGGCTAGCGACTGCCGCCGGCAGCTCCGGCGCCGGCACCGAAGCCAGCAGCGCCGGCAGCTCGGCGAGCTGGTCCCGCTCGTCCCGGCAACGCTCGCAGCCTTCCAGGTGGGCCGCCACCACGGCCTCGTCCGGCGCCGGCAGCACCCCCGCGAGCAGGTCGGCCAACTGCTCGGTGGTCGCGTGGTCGTGCTGGTCGGGCATCAGGTCACCTCCTGCTCGGGCTGGGGCGGACGGCCGGTCGAGACCGCTGTGTCGGTGTCGACGCCGTCATCCGGGGTGCCGGCCTTGCGAGTGGGACGCGTCGGCGCCGGTAACGGTTCCGTCACGGCGGCACCCCCGGCGCTGGGTGCCCACGCTCCGAGCAGCGGCAGCAGGCTCGCCCGCCCGCGGGAGCAACGGCTCTTGACCGTGCCGGTGGGGCAGTCCAGCAGGTGGGCCGCCTCGCTGACCGAGTAGCCCTCCATGTCGACCAGCACCAGCGCGGCCCGCTGCTTGACCGGCAGCGCACGCAGCGCGGCCAGCACCGCGTCGCGGCGCGCGGAGTCCTCGGCGACGGACTCGACGGAGTCCGGTGGCGTGCTCGGCACTCGCTCGTGCCCGTGGTCGTCGGTGAGCGGGTCGGTACGTCGCACGGCCTGCCGCCGGGCCCGGTCGAGGCAGGCGTTCACCACGATCCGGTGCAGCCAGGTGGTCACCGCCGCGTCGCCGCGATAGCTGCCAGCCCTGCGGAAGGCCGAGACCAGCGCATCCTGGAGCGCGTCCGCGGCCTCGTCGGGGTCGTGCAGGGTGCGCAGGGCCACCGCCCAGAGCCGGTCTCGATGGCGCGCCACAAGCACGCCGAAGGCGGCCTCGTCACCGTCGACGTGGCGCGCCATGAGCGCTCGGTCGTCGGGCTCAGCGCTATCCACCGAGACCCCTCACCCGCGGACGGTGATCTCGGCGACCGAGCCCCTCCAGGTGCCCGCCTCGACCTCGGGAAGCGCGGTGAGCCACACCACGAGGTATCGCGTCTCGACGGCCGGCCGCACCGGCAGCGACACCGACGTTCCGGCCCGGGCGGCCTCGCCCAGCTGATCGAGGCCGTCGACCGAGGTCGGAGCGGCGGTGGCCGCGGCGCTGGCGGCGTAGACCTCGACGGTGCTCGGGCGACCGACGAGGCGTAGGTGGACCTTGCTGACGTCCTGCGGCTTTCCAAGGTCGACCACCAGACCAACACCGGCCTTCTGCTGGCTCAGCTCGCTGTAGTAGCCGACGGTCGTCCAGGCGGTGTTGGGGTCGCCGTCGAAGGTGTTGCCGACGGTCTCGGGGTTCTCGGATCCGTTGCCCAGCGGGTCGAAGTCCTGCACGTCGGCGATGTCCAGCGCCCGCGTGCCGGACGCTTGTGCGGCATCCTGGGTGCTGTTGTCAGCACCGGGGCCGGCGCCGTTCGGTGGCCACAACAAGACGGCGAAGATCGAGGCCAGCCCGGCCAGCAGCGCGACCGCCGACCACACCGGCACGCGCGCACCGCTGCCGCGCGGCGGCGCCGCGGGCACCGCCACCGGGGTCTGCTGGGTGGTACGCGGCGGGGGCATCCGGTTAACCGCCGGCGGCGGCCCGTCGGCCGCGGGGGCTGCCGGCAGCACACCGTGCGCGACCGTCTGGTCGTCCTCGTCGGCCGGTGCGGCGAACGAGCCGGTGGACTCGTCGAGCGGGACGAGGACCGCCAGCTCGCGGGCCACCTCATCGGCCGTCCGCAGTCCGTCGTCGTCATGCCGCGCGCTGATGTCGAGGATGCGGTCGCAGACGTCGTCGGTGGCGGGGTCCACGCCGGCGCGCACCTGCCGGGGTCGCAGCAGCCGTCCGTGCTCGGTCGGTGCCGCCGGCAGGCCGCCGACGTCGCGCTGGCTGGGCCAGCGTGCCACCAGGCAGGCGTAGAGCAGGCAGCCCAGCGCGGTGACGTCGGTCTGCTCGCCGAGCCCGGCAGAGTCCGCCACCTCCTGGTCGGGTGCGTGCAGCGCCTGGTCCGTGGCCAGGCCCAGCAGCCGGACCGCGCCGCTGTGGGTCACGAGGATGCGGGCCGGGTCGATGCGGCGGTGCTGCACGCCGGCCCGGTGCGCGCCCGCGACCGCCTCCGCCACCTCGCGAACCACCGAGACCGAGCGCGTCGCCGACAGCGGTCCGGCCCGCAACACGTTGTCCAGGGACACCCCGGACGCCCACTCGCGGACGACGTAGGCGTAGCCGCTCTCACGCGCGGCGTCGAGCACCCGCAGGAAGCGCGGATCGTCGACCGCGGTCGCCCGGCGGGCGGCCACCAGGAACGCCTCACTGGCCAGGTCGTCGGCCCCGACGATCTGCACGCTCACCGAGCGGTTCAGGACGTCGTCCTCGGCACGCCACATCTGCGCCCGGTGGGTCTCCCCCACCAGATCCTCGATCTGATAACGCCCGGCGAGCCTGATACCGGCGGTCAGCGTCTGAGCCTGCACCCCGTCCTCGTCTGCATCGTCGCCGTGGCAGGGCATCTTCCTGCCGGGTCGGTCCGTCCTATGGTAAGAGGTGGCCACCCGACCGTCACGGCCGGCCGCTCACCGGCGGGCCGCTCACCGGCGGGCAAAGGCGGCCAGCAGTTGGCGTACCTCGCCAAGGCCGAGCAGTCGCGCGGCCAACAGGTAGGCCATCGCACCGACTGCACCCGCGGTCCCCAGCCCGACGACCGCCCCGGTGTCCCCGGCGAGGTCGACGTCCAGGCGGGCCAGACCAGCCAGCGTGGCCAGCATGCCGGCTGCGCTGACCGCGCAGCCGGCAGCCAGCCGGGCGACGAAGCGGGCCAGCTGCCGGTCGATCAGCCCACCCCCGCCCAGCCGCCGGCCGAGCGCGCCGGTCGAGACCGCGGTGCCGAGCAGGTAGGCAACGCCGTAGGCCAGCGCCAGCCGGGTGGCGACCTGCTCGGTCGGTGCGTCCAGTGTCAGCAGCAGGGCGGCGGTGATGTTGGTGCCGCTGACCACCAGCTGCACGAGAAACGGGGTGCGGGTGTCCTCCTGGGCGTAGAAGCCGCGCAGCACCGAGTAGTGCACCGTGAACAGCAGCAGCCCCGGCGCGAACGCCGCCACGGTGTAGCCGAGGCTGGCGGTGTTGCCGTCGAGTGCGCCGTAGGAGAACAACACCGCCGCCACCGTGCCCCCCAGGCACGCCAACGCGGTGGCGACCGGGGCGATCGCCACGAGCACCAACCGCAGCGTGGACACGGTCTCGGCCCGGACCTCGGCCAGCCGGCCGTCGGCCGCCAGCCGCGACAGCATCGGCATCGTGGCCGTCACCAGCGACACCGTGATCACGGCGTGTGGCACCTGCGACACCAAGAACGCGCTCTGGTAGGCAGCGACCCCGCTGGCCTCGCCCCCGCTCAGCGCGGCCTCGGTGGAGCTGCCGGTGGCCAGCCTGGTCACCACGAAGTAGGCCACCTGGTTGGCGATGACGAAGCCCAGCGTCCAGGCGCCGAGCCGCACGGTGCGGCCCAGCCCGACGCCACGCAGGTCGGTGCGGAAGCGGAACCGGAAACCGGCCGCGCGCGCGTACGGCACCAGCACGAGCGTCTGCACGGCGATGCCGAGGGTGGCGCCGCCGCCGAGCACCGCCTCCTGGGTGCCGGTGAAGCCGCCGCTGCCGTCGGAGGTGCCATACACCCAGGCGTAGCCGCCGAGGATGGCGACGGCGAGCAGGTTGTTGACGATCGGCGCCCACATCATCGGGCCGAACCGTTCGCGGGCGTTCAGGATCTGGCCGACCAGCACGAACGCGCCGTAGAAGAACACCTGCGGCATGCACCACCACATCAACGAGTACGCCGACTCGCGTTGGGTGGCCAACGCGGGCTCAAACAGCGCACCGTCGAAGGCCAGCCGGGCGATCACCGGCACCGCGGCCATCAGCACCGCGGTGGCCCCGGCCATGACCAGCGCGCCGAGGCTGAGCAGCCGCTGGGCGAATGCCTCCCCGCCGTCCGCGTCGTTGCGCATGGCCCGCACCAGCTGCGGGACCAGCACGACGTTGAACACGCCACCGGCGACCAAGATGTACAGCGAGTTCGGCAGCGTGTTGGCGGTGGTGAACAGGTCGGCGTCCAGCGACTTGCCGAGCACGGCGAGGATCAGCGCGGCCCGCACGAAGCCGGTCAGCCGCGACAGCACGGTGCCCGCCGCCATCAGCGCACCGGCGGACAGCAGCCGGCCGCGGTCGGCGCCGCTCACGTCGGGCCAGGTTGACGGGCGCGGCCCAGCAACCGGCGCACGATGGCGAACAGCAGCACCGCGCAGGCGACGCCGAGGATCGCCCAGATCACCGCACCGACGATGCTGGTCCGCAGGCTGAAGACCAGCGGCGCACCGAAGCGTCGACCGTTGGTGGTGACCACCGAGGCCGCGGCCGAGGTCACGCCGGCCTGTTGCACCCGGGCCTCGACGCTGACGGTGTCGCGCTGGCCGGGGGCGATGGTGAGCCGGGCGTCGGTGTCGAACCGGGTGCGGCCGGAGGTGCTGGCGGCCGGCATGGTCTCGACCTGCACCGACACGGTCACCGGACGATCGAGCTCGTTGGTGATCGTGAGGGGGAAGCTGCCGCGCGAGCTCGAGAGCGTGACGAACTCGGGGCCGGTGAGGCGCACGCCGCGCAGCAGCCGGGTGACCCGGCCGGCGACGGACTCGATCAGCCGCTGCTGCACCTCGGGGTCGCGCAGCGTGGACTCCGAGATCGCCAGTGCCACCGCGGATGCGTACCACACCTGCAGCTCACGCCCGCCGCCGACGAGGGTGGCCAGCAGTCGTACCCGGCGCCGCAGCTGGAGGGCCGCGGCGGTCGTCTCGGCTGGCGCCCCCTCGGCGAGCTCGCCGAGCGCCGCCTCGTCCGCCAGGCCGGGGGTGCCGCGAAACGGTTTCGGGTCGGCCAGCTGCTCGCCCAACACGACAGGCTTGAGCCAGGGGACGTCCAGCCCCGCGAAGAAGTCCGCGCTGGCCCAGTCGGCACCGGGGTTCCAGTCGTCGGGGGCGACGAAGGTCGCCGCGACGGTGCCGTCGGGGGCGGCCTCCGTGGACAGCAGGGCCGTCTCGGCCAGCAGGCGTTGGCGCACCTGTAGCGCTGGCAGCGGGCGGCCGGGTGCTGGCCCGCCGGCGGCGAGCGCCGGGTCGGCGACCACGACGTCCAGCGGTCCGGCGTCGGTGTCGATCCGCTGCGCAGAGCCGTCGCGACTGTCCCACCCGGGCAGCATTCGGGGTGCCAGCACAGCCGCGTCCGGGCTGCCGCTGGCGGCGATGTGCGCCAGCCCGTTGGTCGAGAGCACACCTCGGTCGGGCAGGCTGAGCACCCGGGTCAAGCGGCCGAGCAGGCGCCGCTGGGCGGCTCGGGTCGCCACTTCGATGCTGGTTGTCAGCGGGTCGGAACCCACCGTGGCCAGGGTGTCCACCGAGGCCTCGCCATAGCTGGTGGTCCAACCCGGGTGGGCAGTCGCCAGCGCGCGGGCCTCGTCGAACCACGTCGCCGCCGCCGGGACGGGATCCGGTTCGCCCGCCGGCTGACCGCCACCGACCGCGCCGGCCCCGTCGGAGCCGCCCCCGCCGTTCGGGGCGGTGCCCGTGACGCCGACGCGCCGGACCAGCCCGCCGGGTGGGCCGTATCGGCCGGAACCGATGTCGCGCGCGGCGTCGAGGACGGCCGGGTCGGGCACCACCGTGATCGGGAAGTCGCCGGCCGTCGACCCCAGGTCGACCACCCGGCGCAGGGGGCCGTCGGTGCGCATCGACGAGGTGAGCCCGACCGTGCGGGCGTAGGTGCCGTCGCGCCGGCGCAGCACCTGGGCGCCGATGCGCCACACCACGCCCAGGTGCACCCGGGCGGCCCGGTCGGACTCGACCAGCGAGACGTAGGTGCGGGCCCGACCGAGCGCCGCGCCCGACCGGGTCCCGTCGAGATCGGTGGCCAGCACCTGGGCACCGACGGTGTAGACCCCGGGCTCGCCCGAGATCGGCAACGACTCCCAGGGAACCTTGATCCGGAACTCCCGCTGCTCGTCGGGCCGCAGCCGACCGATCCCTGCGAAGGTCCCGAGGTCGGTGACCCGGTCGCCGAAGTAGGACCCCGCCGGGCTGTCGTTGGTGGCCGTCAGCTCGGCGCGGGTCGTCAGTGGGCTCGGCGATATCACCAGGTAGACCTGCACCCCGCGCCACCGCTGACTGCCAGCGTTGGTGACCCGGCCCTTCAGCGTGAGCGGCCGGCCCGGTCGCAGTGCCGACGGGGTGAGCGAGGTCAGCGTCACCCGCAGGCTGTCAGCGCCCTCGCGACCGGCGGCCGGTGCTACCGGGGTGCTCGGTGCCGGTGCACCGACGGCCGCGGGGCTCAGCGGCGTGGGCAGCAGGGCGGCGAGGGAGACGACCGCCACGACGGCACGCAACCGTCGCCGTAGGGGTCCGGCGGTCACGCGGTCATGGTAGAGGCCGCCGGGGGTGTGGCCGGGCAGGCCGCGGTCGCCGCGCGCGTACGATGACCCGTCGTGCCGGACCTATCCCAGCCCGACCCGCATGCAGCGGGCGGTGGCGGGCTGAGCGACCTGCAGCGTGCCGCGGTCGCCGAGCTGTTGCGAGTGGCGCCGGTGGTCGAGCCGCTCGCGCGCCGCTTCGCCGCCGCCGGCGAGCAGCTGGCGCTGGTGGGTGGATCGGTGCGAGACGCCCTGCTGGTGGGCACCCTCGGTAACGACTGGGACTTCGCGACCTCCGCCCGCCCCGAGGTGACCGAACGGCTGCTGGGTGGTTGGGCCGACGCGGTGTGGGACGTCGGTCGCGCCTTCGGCACCATCGGGGCCCGCAAGGGGTCGTGGCAGGTCGAGATCACCACCTATCGCGCCGACACCTACGACGCCGACTCACGCAAGCCCGACGTCGACTACGGCGACAGCCTCGAGGGTGACCTGTCCCGCCGCGACTTCACCATCAACGCGATGGCGGTGCGGCTGCCTGCCCGCGAGTTCGTCGACCCGTTCGGCGGGCTGGCCGACCTGGCCGCCCGCCGCCTGCGTACCCCCGCGACCGCCGTCCGGTCGTTCACCGACGACCCGCTGCGGATGCTGCGGGCGGCCCGCTTCGCCGCCCAGCTCGGCTTCACCGCCGACGACGCGGTGGTCGCCGCGATCCGCGACCTGGCCGATCGCATCTCCATCGTGTCCGCCGAGCGGGTGCGCGACGAGCTGGTCAAGCTGGTGTGCTCCGACGACCCGCGCCGCGGCCTCACGCTGCTGGTGCAGACGGGGTTGGCCGACCAGGTGCTGCCCGAGCTGCCGGCCCTGCGCCTGGAGCGCGACGAGCACCACCGCCACAAGGACGTCTACGAGCACTCGCTGAAAGTCCTCGAGCAGACCGTCGCGCTGGAGCCCCGCCTGCCTGGGGGCGGTCCCGACCTCGTCGCCCGGCTTGCGGCGCTGCTGCACGACATCGGCAAGCCCCGCACGCGTCGCTTCTCCGCCGACGGTGGCGTCACCTTCCACCACCACGACGTGGTGGGCGCCAAGCTGACCCGCAAGCGGCTGCGTGCACTGCGCTTTCCGGGCGGCGTCGTCGACGCGGTGGCCGGGCTGGTCGGGCTGCACCTGCGCTTCCACGGCTACGGCAGCGGTGAATGGACCGACTCCGCCGTACGGCGCTACGTCCGCGACGCCGGCGACCAGCTCGAGCGGCTGCACGTGCTCACCCGCGCCGACACCACCACCCGCAACGCCCGCAAGGCGGCCCGCCTGCAGGCCATCTACGACGACATCGAGGCGCGGATCGCGCGGCTGGCCGAGGAGGAGGGGCGCGCCGCGCTGCGACCCGACCTCGACGGCAACCAGATCATGGAGGTGCTCGACGTGCCGCCGGGTCGTGTTGTCGGTGCCGCCTACCAGCATCTGCTCGAGCTGCGCCTGGAGCACGGACCGCTGGGCGAGGAACGGGCGCGCGCAGAACTGCTCAGCTGGTGGGGGCGCCGACAGGGTTCCGGGGGAGCACCCGAGCCGCGCTGACGGCCAGTGCGACCAGGGCCAGCGCGGCCGCGGCCATGGTCGCCGGCGAGTCGCACGGCGCGACCACCGGTCGAGCAGCACGCCCGCGAACGGGCCCACCACGCTGAAGGGCAGCGGCGTCGCCGCGGTCACCACCGCGATCGCCGCCGGCGTTGCCTGCCGCTCGGGGGGAGAAGAACAGGTAGGCGGTGAGGATGGCCTGGAAGACCCCGTCGGCACCCTGGACGAGTAGCCGCACCCCGAGCAGCCGTCGGAACGCCCCCAGGCGCAGCAGCCGCCGCAGATTGCTGAGCACCCGTACCGGACGAGTCTGCCAGTGCCGGTGGGGCGCTCAGCGGATGCGGCCGGCCAGCCGCTGCGGCTCAGCCGTCGGCGCCGCCGCGGATGAACGCCTCCAGGTCGGCCTTGCCCTGGTCGTCGGGCCGCTGCCGCGGCGGCGACTTCATGAAGTATGTCGACGCCGGGTGCACCGGTCCGCCGAGGCCGCGGTCGAGGGCGATCTTGGCTGCCCGGACGGCGTCGATGATCACGCCCGCGGAGTTGGGGGAGTCCCAGACCTCCAGCTTGTACTCCAGGTTCAGCGGCACGTCACCGAAAGCACGGCCCTCGAGCCGCACGTAGGCCCACTTGCGGTCGTCGAGCCACTGCACGTAGTCGCTCGGCCCGATGTGCACGTTGCGGGCCTCGATCGCGTGGTCGACGTTGCTGGTGACGGCCCGCGTCTTGGAGATCTTCTTGGACTCCAGCCGGTCGCGTTCCAGCATGTTCTTGAAGTCCATGTTGCCGCCCACATTGAGCTGGTAGGTGCGGTCCAGCATCACGCCGCGGTCCTCGAACAGCCTGGCCAGCACCCGGTGGGTGATGGTGGCGCCGACCTGGCTCTTGATGTCGTCACCGACGATCGGCACGCCGGCGGCCTCGAACCTGGCGGCCCACTCGGGGTCGGAGGCGATGAAGACCGGCAGCGCGTTGACGAAGGCGACGCCTGCGTCGATGGCGCACTGCGCGTAGAACTTGTCGGCGTCCTCGCTGCCCACCGGCAGGTACGACACCAGCACGTCGGCCCTGCTGGCGCGCAGTGCTGCCACCACGTCGACCGGATGGGTCTCGGACTCGTCGATGGTCTCGCGGTAGTAGCGGCCGAGCCCGTCGAGGGTGTGCCCGCGCTGCACGGTCACACCGGTCGGTGGCACCTCGCAGATCTGGATCGTGTTGTTCTCGCTGGCGCGGGTCGCCTCGGCCAGGTCGAAGCCGACCTTCTTGGCGTCCACGTCGAACGCGGCCACGAACTCGATGTCGCGGACGTGGTAGTCACCGAACTGCACGTGCATCAGGCCGGGCACGGTGCTGCCGGCCTCGGCGTCGGCGTAGTACTGCACGCCCTGGACCAGCGACGTCGCGCAGTTGCCGACGCCCACGATGGCCACTCGAACCTTGCCCATTAGGACTCCTCCTTGGTTGCAGACTTCTTTGCGGTTGCTGTCGGCGGGGGCACCGGCCGCCGGTTGCGGCCCGGGGTGGCCCCAGCCCGCTCGGTGTCGATGAGCCCGGTGAGCCAGTGCACCTCGCGTTCGGCCTGTTCGAGACCGTGCCGCTGCAGCTCGAGGGTGTAGGCGTCGCGGTGCTCACCCCCGCGGGCCATCGACGCGCGAAAGCCGTCGAGCCGCTCCTCAAGCCTGCTGCGCCGGCCCTCGAGGATCCGCACCCGGGTCCGCGCGTCGGCGCGGGCGAAGAAGGCGAAGTGCACGCCGAAGAGCTCGTCGTCGTAGGCCGACGTCCCGCCCTCGGACACCAGCCGAGCGAACCGCTGCCTGCCGGCCGCGGTGATGACGTAGGCGATGCGGCCACGCCCGACCGCACTCGGGGCATCCATGTGCAGGTAGCCGCTGCGGGCCATCGCCTTCAGGCAGGGGTACAGCGTCCCGTACGACAGCACCCGGCCCCAGCCGAGCAGCGCGGTCAGCTGTTTGCGCAGTTCGTAGCCATGCATCGGGGCGTCCTGGAGCAGGCCGAGCACGGCCATCTCCAGCGCCACCCCACGTCGTGCCATCTCGCCGACCGTCCCGGTTGTCGTCCCAGCCCTCGCCGTTTTCGGAGGACCATGCGCACCGTCCGTTGGATGGGCCAGTGTACCGCTTGCATGTATCGATTCGATACATCGGTTCGCGTCAAGCGCCTCTTCGGTAACCTGAGGCCGGCGCCGACCGAGGTCGCGCCCACGCGCGACTGCCAGGACCGGGGCTCATGCGGCGCCCGGGTATCGACGACGAGAGACGCCAAGAGTGAGTCAGCAGCACGGCCGAGACACCGCCGGCAGCCGCAGACCCGGCAAGGGGGGCAGCAGCCGCACAGCTGCGAGCGCCAAGGCCCGCCGGCCGCTGTGGCGCCGGCTGTTCGGCTGGTTCGGCGCCGCCGTGCTCGGTGGGCTGATCCTGGCCCTCGGTGGCTTCCTGCTCGCGTACGCCGTGGTCGACGTGCCCGACCCCAACAAGGACTTCCAGGCCGAGTCCAGCTTCGTCTACTACGCCGACGGGAAGACAGAGCTCGGCTCGTTCGCCGTGCAGAACCGGCAGCTGGTGCCGCTCGACGACGTGCCGGCGCACATGCAGCAGGCCGTGATCGCGGCCGAGGACCGGACCTTCTACGACAACGTCGGCATCGACGTCAAGGGCATCGTCCGGGCCGGCTACAACAACCTGCGCGGCAAGTCGACGCAGGGCGCGTCGACGATCACCCAGCAGTACGTCAAGATCTTGTACCTCACCCAGGAGCGGACCTACACCCGTAAGGCCCGGGAGGGGATCCTGGCGCTCAAGGTCCAGCGCGAGGTGTCCAAGGACGAGATCTTGCAAGGCTACCTGAACACGATCTACTTCGGCCGTGGCGCCTACGGAGTGCAGGCGGCCTCGTTGGCGTACTTCGACTCCGACGTCGCCGACGTGTCGGTGCGCCAGGCCGCGCTGCTCGCCACCGTGCTGAACTCGCCGGGGACGCTCGACCCGCGGCAGGGCAAGGCCGCCGAGGCGGACGCGCTGGTCCGGTACCGCTACGTGCTGGACGGCATGGTGGAGGCCGGCAACCTCGAGGCGGCCAAGGCCAAGCGCCTCGCGCGCCGGCTGCCAAGGACGATCCCGGACAAGGACACCGACAAGCTGGGCGGGCCCGAGGGCTTCTTGCTGGCGATGGTCCGCAAGGAGCTGCGCAGCAACGGCTTCAGCGAGGTCGACCTGGACGCCGGGGGGCTGAAGGTCACCACGACGTTCAGCAGGAAGGCGATGGACTCCGCGCTGGCGGCGGTGCGCGCCCAAGAGCTCGGCAACCTCAAGCAGCTGCACATCGCCCTGGCCTCCGTCGAGCCAGGCTCGGGCAAGGTGCGTGCCATCTACGGCGGCCCCGACTATGTCAAGAGCGACTTCAACTGGGCGCTGTCCGGTGGCCAGCCGGGCTCGGCGTTCAAGCCGTTCGCCCTGCTCGCTGCCCTGCGCGACGGCATCAGCCTGCGAGACACTTTCGACGGCAACTCGCCCTATGTCATCGGGGAGACCGGCGAGGACGTCGAGAACCAGGGCGACTCCGGCGGCGGGTCGTTCGGCTTCGTGCCGCTGCTGTATGCCACCCAACAGTCCATCAACACCGCCTACGTCGACCTCACCTTGTCGATGGAGAACGGCGGGCGGAAGGTGATCAGGGCGGCCGAGGCGGCCGGCATCCCGAAGTCCGTCACCGACAAGCTGTCGCCGGTGCCGGTGGTGTCGCTCGGCTACGCGCCGGTTCCCACCATCGACATGGCCAACGCCTACGCCACCTTCGCCGCCGGCGGCCGGCGCACCGACTGGCACGTGGTCGACAAGGTCGTCGACGCCGAGGGCGACACGATCTACAAGCCCAAGAACACCACCCAGCGCACCTTCTCGGCCGACGTCGCCAGCGACGTGTCGTACGCCCTGCAGCAGGTCGTGCAGCTGGGCACCGGCACCAACGCCTCGACCGTGCGCTGCCCGGTCGCGGGCAAGACCGGCACCGCGACCGGTGAGGAGGGCGAGGTCAGCTCGTCGTGGTTCGTCGGTTACACCCCCACGCTGTCGACCGCGGTCATGTACGTCCGCGGTGACGGCAACGACGAGCTCGAGGGGTTCCTGCCGACGTTCTACGGCGGGGAGTACCCCGCCAGGACCTTCGCGACGTACATGCAGGGTGCGTTGCAGGACAGCAAGTGCGTGGACTTCCCTGAGCCGGCGTTCGTCACGACCACGACACAGCCGCCCACGACCGTCGCCCCCTCGACGAGCGCGCCCCCGACGACGACATCGACGAAGCCGACGACCACGAAGCCGTCCACGACCAAGCCGACCAAGCCGACGACCACCAAGCCGACCACGACCAAGCCGACCACGACCAAGCCGACCACGACCAAGCCGACCACGACCAAGCCGACCACGACCAAGCCGACCACGACCAAGCCGACCACGACCAAGCCGACCACGA
>JBBSNM010000022.1:0-30954 GCA_038232655.1 Propionibacteriales bacterium
CGCGGTGGGGCGGGTGGGGCTCGAACCCACGACCCAGGGATTATGAGTCCCTTGCTCTGACCGGCTGAGCTACCGCCCCGCGAGCGCTCACCCTAGCGACCCGCTGCCGTGGGCTAACCCGGCGCAGTAATGTCCCGCTCATGGTCGCCGACGAACCCCCTCCCACGCTGGAACCCGTCGACGAGAGCTGGGATCGTGCGCTCGCGGTAGTGGCGCACCCCGACGACATGGAGTTCGGCGCGGCCGCCGCGGTGGCCCGCTGGACCGGGCAGGGCAAGCACATCGTCTACTGCATGGTCACCAGCGGTGAGGCCGGTATCGACGCGCTGCCGCCCGACCAGTGCCGCATCGTCCGCGAGGGCGAGCAGATCGAGTCCGCACGGTTGGTGGGGGTCGAGGCCGTGGAGTTCCTCGGGCTGCCCGACGGCGTCCTCGAGTACGGCGTCGACCTGCGCCGGGCCATCACCGCCGCGGTGCGCGCGCATCGGCCGGATGTGGTCATCACCAACAACTTCCGCGCGACCTGGGGCGGGCGCAACCTCAACCAGGCAGACCACATCGCGGTCGGCCGCGCCACTCTCGATGCCGTACGCGATGCGGGAAACCGCTGGGTCTTCAACGAGCAGCTGATCGACGGCGTGGAGCCCTGGGGTGGCGTGAGCGCGGTGTGGGCCGCCGGCTCGCCCGATGCCGGGCACGGCGCGGACACCACCGACAGCCTCGAGCTCGGCGTGGCCTCCCTGGAGGCGCACCACGCCTACATCGACGGGCTGGGCTGGGACGACTTCGACCCCGAGGAGTTCCTGCAGAGCGTGGCCCGGCCGACCGGGAGCAGGCTCGGCACCCGCTACGCCACGGCGTTCGAGGTGTTCCCGATGGGATGGGGCAGCTGAGGCTCCGCGGCTGATCGAGTGCGGCGTTGTGGGTCACCGCGAGCCGGTCGGATGACCACCAACACCGCACTCGGCAACCCAAGAGCAATACACACGAGCCGGAGCGAGCCTCCGCGAGGCGAAGCTGGCTCCCGCGACTGGACTCGAACCAGTAACCTGCCGGTTAACAGCCGGCTGCTCTGCCGATTGAGCTACGCGGGATCGCCGAGCAGCGCCCGGGCGGTGCACACCCTAGCAACTCAGACGCCGAGCTCGGCCTGCGCGTCGACCAGCCCCTGGTCGATCGCCGCGCGCACCCGGGGGTCGTCGGGGTCCAGCCCCCGCGACAGCCAGAACGACCACTCCACCGGCCCGCCGACCGGAGCCCGCCGGGCGATCACCTTGACGCCGCGGCTGCCGTCGACCGGCACGTTGCGGCTCAGCAAGACGCTCGCGGTCACCCGGTCGCGTACGAACCCCAACAGCCGCTGCGGCTCCACGAGCGCGAGCACATGGGTCGGCTCCGGCTCGCCGAGCTGCGCCACCTCGACCACCTGCAGCCGCTGAGTCTCCTCATCGAAGCGGGCCCGGTCCACCCGCTCCCACGGCACCCGGTGCCAGCCGGTGCCGACCGCCACGTGCAGCGCCCGGTCGGTGCCCACGTGCCACCGACCGTCGGTGTCGGCCGCGCTCGCCAGCACCCGCTCGCCGCCGGCGAGGTCAAGACCGCGGCGTACGTCGTCGGGAACCGCCGGGGATCTCCGCAGGCCGCGCACCTGCCCATTGTGCCTGCCGGTTGCCGCTGCCCGGACCCCTAGGAGCTGAACCACCCGTCGAGCGCCTCGACCTGCGGCGCCCGGCGCAGCATGTCGTACGCGTCCAGCTCCATCCGCCGGACGAGATCACGGCTGATCCCCCACTCGGCGGACAGCTCGCGCAGGCTGCGGGGCGTGCCGTCGGCCCAGCCGACGCGCTCGAGTAGCAGGTCACGGTGGGGCGCCGGCAACCGGTCGAGGGCCGAAGCGAGCAACCCGCGCAACTGTTGCCGCTCGACCTGGCTGGTCACCTCGTCGGCCGGCTCGTCGTCGGTCGGTGCGCGGCAGCCGTCGGCCTCGTCTACCAGGTGCAGGGCGCTGGCCGGTGCCGCGCACCGCAGCAGGACCGCCACCTGGGACTCGTCGACCCCGAGGGCGACCGCCAGCTGGCGCGCCGACGGCTCGTGGCCGAGGCGTGACCTCAGGTCGCCCTTCGTCCGCAGGCACGCCGACAGCTGCTGGCTGACGTGTCGGGGCACCCGGACGGCGTGCGCCTGCTCGGCCAGCGCGCGTCCGATCGCCTGCTTGATCCACCAGGTGGCGTAGGTGGAGAACGTGTTGCCCCGGGTGTGGTCGAATTTCTGCACCGCTCGGATCAACCCGATCACGCCCTCCTGGATGAGGTCGGGCAGCGACACCAGGTCGTTGCCCCGGTACCGGCGGGCGATGGACACGACCAGCCGCAGGTTGGACGTCACCAGCAGGTGCTTGGCCGCATCGCCGGCGGCGACGGCGGCCCGCAGCGTGGCGGCCTCGCCCACGGTGATGTCGGTCGCCTCGAGCCGGCGCCGCGCCGCCTCGCCGCGCTGAAACGCACGGGCTGCGTCGCGCACCTGCGACGGGCTCAGCAGCGGGATCTGGCCGATGCCCGGCAGGTTGTCACCGCAGACGTTGTGGCTCATCGGGTCCTCCGGCTGGTCGATGGAGGACGAAGTCTGCCGTCCCGCCAACCGGCACGGAACGGTCAGATCGGGCGCTGTTGACAACTGCCGAACGCCCCGATGGGCCGGTGGACGACGGTGTGGACGGCCGGTCAGTCGATCGAGCCGATGGCCCGCTCGCGCAGCTGGCGGCGGTGCTGTTCGAGGGCGACCAGCTCACCGAACATCCGGTTGTACTCGGCGGCCTGGTCGACCGGGTTGGTGCGCTGCAGGCGAGACTTGACCTCCTCGATGCGGCGCGCCGCGGTGAGCTCCTGCAGCCGGGCCAGCAGCGCGGCCACCAGCCGGGCGTCGGGCTCCCCCGTCGTACGCAGCGGCTCGACCGCCAGCCGCGACAGCACCGACGCGGCCTGCTGGCCGGCGCGCTCGCGTACCCCGTCGAGCCAGCCGGCGTCGGCACCGGCGGGCAGCGGGGCGGCGGACACGGCCGACCACACCGCCTGCAGCAGTGGGTGGTGGAAGTCGGCAGCGTCCAGCCCCGGCGGGTCAGGCACCAACTGCGGGTGCTGCACCACGGCCTTGAGCGCCTCGCGCTCGTCGCGGAACCGTGGGTCACCGACCCCCGGAATGTCCGGCGGCAGCGCCTCGCCACCCTCGCCGCCCGCACCCCCCTGGGCGCCGAGGGCTGGTTCGACGCGCCCCGCGGCGGCACCCGGGCGCGGCGCCGGCCGCGACTGCCGCGAGGCCTGCCGCACCGCGCTGCGGACGTCGTCCGGGTCGACGCCGACCATGCCGGCCAGCTCGCGGGCGAAGGCGTCGACCTTGGAGCGGTCGCGCACGCTGGCCACCAGCGACGCGGCCGCGCGGACCGCGTCGATGCGCGCGTCGGCGCGCTCCAGATCGTAGCGCTCGACCACGTTGCGCAGCACGAACCGGTACAGCGGCACCCGGCTGGCCACCAGCTCGCGGACGGCGGCGTCGCCGTGCTGCAGCCGCAGGTCGCACGGGTCCAGGCCGCCGGGCTCCACCGCGACGTAGGTCTGCGCGACGAACTGCTGGTCGCCCTCGAAGGCCTTCAGCGCGGCGCGCTGCCCGGCCTCGTCGCCGTCGAAGGTGAAGATGACCTCGCCGCGGAACTCGTCGTGGTCGAGCAGCAGCCGGCGCAGCACCCGTACGTGGTCGGCGCCGAACGCGGTGCCGCAGGTGGCCACCGCGGTGGGCACCCCGGCGAGGTGGCAGGCCATCACGTCGGTGTAGCCCTCGACCACCACCGCCTGGCCGGCCCGGGCGATGTCGCGGCGGGCCAGGTCGACGCCGTAGAGCAGGTGGCTCTTCTTGTACAGCGGCGACTCGGAGGTGTTGAGGTACTTGGCCTCGATCCGGTCGTCGTCGAACAGTCGGCGGGCACCGAAGCCGACGACCTCACCGGACAGCTCGCGGATCGGCCACAGCAGCCGGCCGCGGAACCGGTCGTACAGCCCGCGGCTGCTGCGCCCGACCAGGCCGGCGGTCACCAGGTCGTCGTCGCGCAGGTCGCGCCCCCGCAGATGCCGCAGCAGGGCCTCGCCGGAGCGCGGTGCGTACCCCACGGCGAACTGCGCCGCCACCTCGCGGTCGAACCCGCGCTCGGCCAGGAACTGCCGCGCCGGCACCGCCTCGGCGTTCTCGGCCAGCTGCGCGGCGTAGAACTGCTGCGCGAGCCGGTTGGCCTCGACCAGCCGCTGACGCTGCCCGTGGTCGCCGCCCCCACGCGGGCCGCCCTCGGTGTAGCGCAGCTCGACGCCGAACCGCGCGGCGAGCTTCTCGGCCGCCTCGACGAAGCTCAGGCCCTCGATCTGCTGCAGGAACGTGAACACGTCGCCGCCCTGGCCGCAGCCGAAGCAGTGGAAGTACTGCCGAGCCGGGGTGACGGTGAACGACGGCGTCTTCTCGTCGTGGAAGGGGCACAGCCCCTTCTGCGAGCCGCTGCCGGCGCCCCGCAGCGTGACGTAGGCAGACACCACCTCATCGATGTGGGCGCGCTCGCGGACCGCCGCGATGTCCTCGTCCCTGATGCGCCCGGCCACGCGCGGAGTCTAGGACGTGCGGGCGCGGACGACGCCGCGGTCGGAGCGGGGCTGTGGATGCTCAGACATCGGCCAGCGCGATGTCCGGGTCGGCGAGTCGCCCGGTGTCGACGACGCGGCGGGACCGGACCAGCGCCTGGATGTCGTCCACGGTGTCCCACACGTTCACATGCATGCCGGCATCGACCTGGCCGTCGACCACCCAGAACGCCATGAACTCGGCCCCCTCCACGTCACCGCGGGTCACCACCTGGGCCGCGTCCAGTGAGGCCACGTGTCCGACGTACTCCATCCCCAGCTCGTACTGGTCGGACCAGAAGAACGGCAGCACGTCGAACGCGACGTCCTGCCCGAGCATCGCCCGGGCCGCCGCCACCCCACCGTCGTGCGCGTTGGCCCAGTGCTCGACCCGCATCCGCCTGCCACCGAGGGGCGTGCACGGCCACGAGGCGATGTCACCAGCGGCGAACACGTCGGGCGCCGACGTGCGCAGGCCGGCGTCGACCCGCACGCCGCCGGTCGCGTCGTCGAGGGCGAGCCCGCCGGCGAGCTCCAGGTGTGGGGAGACACCGACGCCGACGACCACCAGGTCGGCCGGCAGCACTGCGCCGTCATCGGTGACCAGCGCCTGCACCGTGTCGGTGCCGCGGATCTCGGCGACGCCGGGGCCGATCCGCAGGTCCACCCCCGCATCGCGGTGGGCCGCCGCGAAGACGTCGGACAGCCGCGACCCGAGCACGCCGACAAGCGGTGCCTGCGGCGACACCACCGTCACCTCCGCACCATGCTGGCGGGCGGCCGCAGCCACCTCGAGCCCGATCCACCCGGCACCGACCACGACGACCCGCGGCCGCTCGGCGAAGGCGTCGCGCAGCCGCACCGAGTCCGCCAGCGAGCGCAGCGTCAGCACACCGGGCAGGTCCGCGCCGGGGACCGGCAGCGTCCGTACCTTCGAGCCGGTCGCCAGCAGCAGCCGCTCGTAGCCCAGCTCGTCACCGTCGGCGGTGCGGACGAGGTGCGCGTCGGTGTCGAGCCCGCTCGCCGGCACGCCCAGGCGCACGTCGACGTCGTGCTGGACGTACCACGCCTGGTCGAGCAGCGTCGTCGAATCGGGCTCGTCGTCACCCTTCAGCACCTGCTTGGACAGCGGGGGCCGGTCGTAGGGCAGCAGGGGCTCTGCGGACAACACCGTCACGGGGCCGGTGTGACCCTCCGAGCGCAGGGTCTCGACCGCCTTCGCGGCGGCCACCCCACCCCCGACGACGACCATTCCCCGCGCGTGGGCACCCGACTGCACCGTCATGGTCCGAACCTAGATCAACCGGTCGTGCCACAACAGGGCCGAGGCGTCGGTGAGGCTCGCCACCTGGTCAACGACGACCCGCAGCCGGCCAGCGTCGTCGGCGGCGGCGCACCAGTCGGCGGCGAACGGCGCCTCCAGCACGTCCGGCGCGCGGGCGCACAGCCCGGCGACGAGCTCGGCCAGCTGCTGGCGCTGCCGGGTGAGCAACGCGACCCGGTCGTCGGCGCGCATGACGTAGTGCGCGGCGATGCCCTTGAGCACCGCGATCTCCTCGGTGGTGGCCGCCGGCACCACCAGGTCGGCGCGGTGCCGGGTTAGCGGGCCGGTGCCGTACGCCTCGTGCGTCGCCTGCCGGGCCGCCTCGCCGAAGCGGCCGATGAGCCCGGAGGTGAGCCGCTTGAGCCCGGCCAGGGACCGCCTGCTGCCGTCGAAGTCGGCGCGCGGCCACAGCGGCAGCGACCGCAGCCGGTGCAGGGCGGCGGCGAGCCGCTCGTCCGCGTGACCGGCGAGGTACCAGTCCCGAACCGTGGCGAAGACCGCCACCCGCTCCTCGCCGTCATCGAGGCGCCCCAGGTCGATGCGTCCGGCCACGACCCCGTCCTCGACGTCGTGCACGCTGTAGGCGACGTCGTCGGCGAGGTCCATCACCTGGGCCTCGATGCAGGTGCGACGTCCGGTGACACCGGCGCGGACCCAGCCGAAGACCTCCTCGTCGTCGCGGTAGACGCCGAACTTGCGCGCCGTCTGGGCGCTGCTGTCGGCGTGCACGCCGACGGGCGCGGGTGCCTGTGCGCGGGTCCACGGGTACTTCACGCAGGCGTCCAACGTCGCTCGCGTGAGGTTGAGACCGACACTGGCCCCGGCGGCGTCCACCGCCTTGGCCTCGAGCCGGGTGAGGATCCGCAGCGTCTGCGCGTTGCCCTCGAAACCGCCGGCGGCGGCGGCCAACTCGTCGAGCGCCCGCTCGCCGTTGTGCCCGTACGGCGGGTGGCCAAGGTCGTGGGCGAGCGCAGCGGCCTCCACCAGGTCGGGGTCGCAACCAACCGCCTTGCCGACCTCGCGGGCGACCTGGCCGACCTCCAGCGAGTGGGTGAGCCGGTTGCGGACGAAGTCGTCGGTGCCCGGGCCCACCACCTGCGTCTTGGCCGCCAGCCTGCGCAGCGACGCAGCGTGCAGCACCCGCGCCCGGTCCCGCTCGAACGGCGTCCGAACGCTGCCCTTGGCCGCCGGCTCGTCGACGAAGCGGCGTACGGCGTCACCGGCGTAGCCGGGCAGGGGGTCACCGGGGAGGTCGGGCGCGCTGTCCATCGCGGGGCAGGCTAGCCGAGCCGCTCAGCCGTCGGCGGTCCAGAGGATGCGCACCTCGGTCTCGCCCGGGCACACCTCGGAGATGTCGGTCACCAGCCACCGGCCGGTGATGCTCGGCCCCGTCCAGTTGGCGGCGAAGGCGGTGAGCCCCCGATCCTCGTCGACGATCTCGAACGGCAGCTTCGAGTAGCGGATGCGCATCTGCTCACGCGCCGCGTTGAACCGCAGGTCGGTCACCCCGGTCACCCGCACCCCGTTCTCGCCGAGCACCTCCACGTCGTACACGACGGTGCGGTTGGGGTACGACAGGTTGCCGAGCACGGCCGGAATCTTGGTCTCGGTCACGTCCGAGCTGCAGGGGAGGTCCTCCGTCGGCTCGTCCACGGGCTGCTCGTCGGTCGGTAGCTCGGTCTCGATCGCTGTCGTCTCGTCGGTGGCGCCACGGCTCGTCGACGGCGGCTCACTGGGGGTTGCGACGGCCGGGGACTCGGTCGGCTCGGCCGCTGGGGCGGACGACTGACCGGTGCACCCGGCGAGCAGCACGGCTGCCGACAACCCCGCCACGGCTGCGGGTGCGAGGCGCGGCGGGGTCATGAACGCAGCCTACGAGCGGGCGGCAGGCGGCCGGGGCGGAGGTAACCAGCCGCAGCCCCGCTCAGCCACCCGACAGCGCCAGCTCTGCACCTGGGTCGACCCGGGAACGACCGCGATCGGCCAGCCAGCCGTCGGGCAGCGCGACCCGCCTCGGGCTGCCCTGCCGGCCACGCGGTGTGCCCAGCTCGGCCCGCGGATACGGCTCGGAGTGGTCGAGGTCGGCGAGCAGGTCGTCCAGCGCGGCGAGGCTCGACACCAGCGCGAGCCGGCGGCGGACGGTGCCACCGGCCGCGAAGCCCTTCAGGTACCAGGCCACGTGCTTGCGGAACTCGGTGCAGCCCCGCCACTCGCCGAGTTGCTCGCTCAACAGCTCGGCATGGCGGCGCATCACCCCGGCCACCTCGCCGAGGCTCGGCAGCTCGAGCACCCGCTCACCCGCAAACGCCGCGGCCAGGTCGCGGAACAGCCACGGCCGGCCCAGGCAGCCGCGGCCGACGACCACGCCGGCGCAGCCGGTCTGCTCCACCATGCGCACCGCGTCCGCGGCCTCCCAGATGTCTCCGTTGCCGAGCACCGGGATCGACACGTGCTCGACCAGCGCCGCGATCGCCCGCCAGTCGGCCCCGCCGGAGTAGTACTGCTCGGCGCTGCGCGCGTGCAGCGCGATCGCGGCGCATCCCGCCCGCTCCGCGATGCGGCCGGCGTCGAGATAGGTGAGGTGGTCGTTGTCGATGCCCATCCGGGTCTTCATCGTCACCGGCACGTCGTACGGCTGCGCGGCCCGCACGGCATGGTCGAGGATGTCGGCCAGCAGGTCGCGCTTCCACGGCAGCGCCGCTCCCCCGCCCTTTCGGGTCACCTTGGGCACGGGGCAGCCGAAGTTGAGGTCGACGTGGTCGACCCCGTGCTCGCCGCACAGGATCTCAACCGCCTTGCCGACGTACGCGGGGTCGACGCCGTAGAGCTGCACCGAGCGGACCCGCTCGCTGGCGTCGAAGTGCAGCATCGCCAGGCTGGTCCGGTCGCCCTCGACGATCCCCCGCGAGGTGATCATCTCGCACACGTAGAGCCCCGCCCCCTGCTCGCTGCACAGCCGGCGGAAGGCGGCGTTGGTGACCCCCGCCATCGGGGCCAGCACCACCGGCGGGCTGACCTCGAGACCGCCCAGCCGCAGGGTCGGCGGCAGCCGCGACGGCGGCGTCGACGTCGGCGCGTTCATGGCACCAGTGTCGCAGCGCAGGCCGCGGGCCGCGCTCAGCAGCCGACCAGCCGGGCCGCCAGCCAGCCCTCGAGCTGGTCGAGCCCGATTCGCTCCTGGGCCATCGAGTCGCGCTCGCGCACGGTCACGGCCTGGTCGTAGAGGGTGTCGAAGTCGACGGTGACGCAGTAGGGCGTCCCCACCTCGTCCTGGCGGCGGTAGCGCCGCCCGATGGCGCCCGCGTCGTCGAACTCGACGTTCCAGCTGCGACGCAGCCGGGCGGCCAGGTCACGCGCCTTCGGCGAGAGGTCGGGGTTGCGCGACAGCGGGAGCACGGCCGCCTTCACCGGTGACAGCCGCGGGTCGAGTCGGAGCACGGTGCGCTTGTCCACCCCGCCCTTGGCGTTGGGCGCCTCGTCCTCGGTGTAGGCGTCCATCAGGAACGCCATCATCGACCGGTTCACCCCGACGGCCGGCTCGATGACGTACGGCCGGTAGCGCTCGCCGGCGGCCTGGTCGAAGTAAGACAGGTCCTGGCCGGAGTGCTTGGCGTGGGTGGACAGGTCGAAGTCGGTGCGGTTGGCGATGCCCTCCAGCTCGTCGAACTCCTTGGCGCCCAGCTTGAAGCGGTACTCGATGTCGACGGTGCGCTTGGAGTAGTGCGACAGCTTCTCGGTCGGGTGCTCGTACAGCCGCAGGTTGTCGGGGTCGATGCCGAGATCGGTGAACCACCTGACCCGCTCGTCGATCCAGTGCTGGTGCCAGTCCTCGTCGGTGCCGGGCACGACGAAGAACTCCATCTCCATCTGCTCGAACTCGCGGGTGCGGAAGATGAAGTTGCCGGGCGTGATCTCGTTCCGGAAGCTCTTGCCGACCTGGCCGATGCCGAACGGCGGCTTGCGCCGGGCCGACGTCATGACGTTCAGGAAATTGATGAAGATGCCCTGCGCGGTCTCCGGCCGCAGGTAGTGCAGCCCCTCGTCGGTCTCGACCGGGCCGAGCCAGGTTTTCAGTAGGCCGTTGAACATCCGCGGCTCGGTCCAAGCGCCGCGGGTGCCGCAGTTGGGGCAGGGCACCGTGGCCAGGTCGACGGAGTCGGGGTCGTCGAGGCTCTTCTTGGCCGCCTGCGCCTCCTGCAGGTGGTCGGCACGGAACCGCTTGTGGCAGCTCTGGCACTCCACCAACGGGTCGACGAACGCGTCCAGGTGGCCGGAGGCCTCCCACACCTGGGTGGGCAGGATCACCGAGGAGTCGAGGCCCACGACGTCGTCGCGGCCCTGGACCATCGCCTTCCACCACTGCCGCTTGATGTTGTCCTTCAGCTCGACACCCAATGGGCCGTAGTCCCACGCCGACCTGGTGCCACCGTAGATCTCCCCGCAGGGGAAGACGAACCCCCGTCGCTTGCACAAGCTGACGACGGTGTCCACGGACTCTGCGGGCATGGTTGTCCTCCATCCGGCTGGCTGTCGGCGGTGGCGCGGCGAGGATGCCGGCGCTGGAAGTGTGGCAGGAAGCGGCCAGGTTAGCGGTCGGCCCCTGGACCGGCGACGCCCGCATCGGGGGCGTGGCTGCTGGTGCCGTCGCCACCGGCGCCGAGCACCACCTCGTACGCGCTGGGCTCGTCCAGCGCCGTCGACAGCAGCGGCACGGCGGCCACCTTCACCTCGTAGGCAGACAGCGCCCGGCGGTACGAGCCCACGTCGGCCCACCGGGTGCTCAGCACCCACAGGTCGGGGTCGTCGACGTTGCGCCCCACGGCGCCATCCACCCAGCCAGGACGGGCGGCGAGGACGGCGAGGGCGGCCCGGGCGCCCGCGACGAACGCGTCGGCACCGTCCGACGGCACCCGGTGGCGAGTCACGACGAGCATGCGGGCGACCCTACGCCGTCCGGCTGGTTGACAACGACTCCCAGCTGTGATGACAATGATTGTCATGTGTATCGGTTGGCGCCTGCTGTTCTCCACTGCGGCGGGCATCGCGCTGGCGCTCGTGGCCGGATGCGGCTCGAGCGGCACCGCCGCGGGCGACGGAGGCGTCGACGGTCCTTCGACGGTGGCCGCGTTCTACCCGCTGGCGTGGGTGGCGCAGCGGGTCGGCGGTGACCGGGTCGACGTCGACCTGCTCACCTCGCCGGGGGTCGAGCCGCACGACCTGGAGCTGACCCCCCGCCAGATCGCCGCCGTCGGCGAGGCCGACGTGCTGCTGGTCGAGAGCGGCTTCCAGCCCGCCGTCGACGATGCCGTCGACGGGGGCGCCTTGGGAGCCGTCGTCGACGCCGCCGAGGTCGTCGACCTGCTGCCCGCAACACCCGGCGACGGGGACGGCGGTGGCCCGGACCCGCACTTCTGGCTGGACCCGATGCGGATGGGCGCGCTGGCCGAGCGGGTCGGCGCCGCCTACGCCGACGCCGACCCCGAGCAGGCCGACGCCTACCAGCAGGCCGCCGAGGACCTGTCCGCAGAGCTGGAGACGCTCGACGAGCAGCTGCGCACCGGGCTCGCCGACTGCCGCACCCGCACCGTGGTCACCAGCCACGACGCCTTCGGCTACCTGGCCGACCGCTACGATCTCGAGCTGCTGCCGATCGCCGGCGTCGACCCCGGCTCCGAGCCCTCGCCGGAGCGGCTGGCCGAGCTGGCCGACCTGGTCGCGGCCGAGGACGTGACGACCATCTTCACCGAGACGCTGGTCAGCCCCGCGGTCGCCGAGACGCTCGCCACCGAGGCCGGGCTCGACGTCGCCACGCTCGACCCCATCGAGGGGTTGACCGACGACACCGCCGACGAGGACTACCTGTCCTTGATGCGTGCCAACCTGGACGCGCTCGTCAAGGCCAACCGGTGCTGAGCGGTATGTCGGACCAGCCCGCGCCGGCGGCGCTGCGGGCGCACGACCTGACGGTCGCGCTCGGCGGGCGTCCGGTCGTGCGCCGCGTCGACCTCGACGTACGACCCGGTGAGTTCGTCACCGTGCTGGGCGGCAACGGCTCGGGCAAGTCCACGCTGGTGCGCGCCGCGACCGGGCTGGTGCCGCACCTCTCCGGCGGAGCGTGGCTGTTCGGCGTGCCGGTCGCCGCCTTCCGCGACTGGCACCGGCTGGGGTACGTGCCGCAGCGACCGTCGGCTGCCTCCGGGGTGCCGGCCACCGTCCGCGAGGTCGTGGCTGCGGGCCGACTATCCCGGCGCCGGCTGCTGCGGCCGCTGGCGCGGGGCGACCGGGCTGCTGTCGACCATGCGCTGAGCGCCGTCGACCTCGCCGACCGGGCGGGTGACTCGGTGGCGGAGCTGTCCGGCGGGCAGCAGCAGCGGGCGCTGATCGCCCGCGCGCTGGCCACCGAGCCCGACCTGCTGGTGCTCGACGAGCCGACCGCGGGCGTCGACCTCGCCCACCAGCGGCTGCTGGCCGAGGTGCTCGCGGCGCACTCGGCCCGCGGAGTGGCGATCGTGCTGGTCGCCCACGAGCTCGGCCCGCTGGCCCGCCTCGTCGACCGGGTGGTGGTGATGCGCGACGGGCGGGTGATCTTCGACGGCACCCCGGACGCCGAGGCGGCCGCCTTCTCCCACAGCCACGACCACCACCCGGTCGACCCGCACGTCACCGGTGGCGCCCGGGCCGACGTGCTCGGGCCCGGCTGGCAGGTCGGTGGCGCCCGATGAGCCTGCTGGCGTACGACTTCATGCAGCGCGCGCTGGTGGCTGCCGTGCTGACCGGGCTGGCCGCGCCGGCGATCGGCACCTACCTGGTGCAGAAGCGGCTCGCCCTTCTGGGCGACGGCATCGGACACATCGCGCTGACCGGCGTCGCGCTGGGCCTGCTGACCGGGCGGGCGCCGCTGCTGACCGCCGTGCTGGTCGCGGTCGCGGGTGCGACGCTCATCGAGCTGCTGCGGCTGCGCGGCCGGGCCAGCGGCGACGTCGCGCTCGCCCTGTTCTTCTACGGCGGCATCGCGGCCGGCGTGCTGCTGACCGGGCTCGCCGGCGGGTCCGCGGCCACGCTCACCAGCTACCTGTTCGGGGCGCTGACCACGGTGTCCAATGCCGACCTGGTGCTCGTCGCCGTGCTCGCCGGGCTGGTGCTCGCGGTGTCGCTGGGGCTGGCGCCGCAGCTGTTCGCGGTCTGCCAGGACGAGGAGCATGCCCGGGTGGCCGGGCTGCGGGTCGGCGCGTACAGCGTGCTGATCTCGGTGCTGGCCGCGGTCACCGTGACGCTGGCCATGCGCACCGTCGGGCTGCTGCTGGTGAGCGCGCTGATGGTGGTGCCGGTCGCCGCCGCACAGCAGCTGACCCGGGCCTTCCGCGCGACCCTGGCGTTGGCGATGTCGCTGGGCGTGGTCGCCGCCGTGAGCGGTGTGTGGGCCAGCTTCTACGCCGACACAGCCCCCGGGCCGACGATCGTGCTGCTGGCCCTGGCCGGCTTCGTGCTGGCCAGCCCCGCTGGCGGCTGGCTGCGGCGCAGCCGGCGGGTGCACACCCCGTTCGAGGAGGACGACGCGCCGACCGGGGTGGTCGGGGCCGCCGGCGGGGTTGCCGGGGCCGGGATCGCCGTCGGGGCGCACGACCGGGCCGAGCACCACCCGCATCGGCACGGCGAGGGCTGCGGGCACCTGGCGGTCGAGCACGGCGACCACGTCGACTATGTCCACGACGGGCACCGGCACGTGCCGCACGACGACCACTACGACGAGCACTGAGGGGGCGACATGGGTGATCTGGGCGAGCCTGCCGAGCCGGGGACACCGGGGACACCGGCCGGGCAGCGGGCCACCCGGCAACGACGGGCGGTCGGCGCCGCGCTGGGCGCGCTGGACGAGTTCCGCAGCGCCCAGGAGATCCACGAGGTCCTGCGCGGCCGGGGCGAAACAGTGGGGCTGTCGACGGTTTATCGCACCCTGCAGGGGCTGGCCGACGTCGGTGAGGTGGACGTGCTGCGCATCGGTGACGGCGAGGCACGCTACCGCCGGTGCAGCAGCGGCCACCACCACCATCTGGTGTGCCGCTCGTGCGGCCGGACGGTCGAGGTTGAGGGGCCGACCGTCGAGCGCTGGGCCGAGCGGGTCGCCGCCGAGCATGGCTTCCGCGAGGTGTCGCACACGCTCGAGGTATTCGGCACCTGCGCCGTCTGCCCCTGAGCCAGGACCCGCGGGTTCGGGGGGGACGATCCGCGGGTCCGGGGCGGACTTCCCAGTCGAGTGCGGTGTTGATGGTCACCGTGCACGCATGCGGTGACCGTCAACGACGCACTCGACCTTGCCACGGGTCAGGCCGTCCCGTACCGCCGGCTGCGCCGGGCGTACTCCTCCACCGCGGCCCACAGCCGACGCCGGTCGACATCTGGCCAGGCCACGTCGTCGAAGACCAGCTCGGCGTACGCCGACTGCCACAGCAAGAAGTTGGAGATGCGCTGCTCCCCCGACGTGCGCCAGAACATGTCGACGTCGGGCAGGTCGGGCTCGTCGAGCGCCGCGGCGAACACCCGCTCGGTGACCTGATCGGGGCGCAGCGTCCCCGCGGCGACCTGCTCGGCCAGCGACCGCGCCGCATCGGCCAGCTCGGCCCGGCCGCCGTAGTTGACGCACATCGTCAAGGTCAGCACGTCGTTGCCGCGGGTGAGCTCCTCGGCGGTCTCGAGCTCGCGGATCACGCTGCGCCACAGCCGCGGCCGACGACCGGCCCACCGCACCCGCACACCGAGGGCATGCATCTCATCGCGCCGGCGGCGGATCACGTCGCGGTTGAACCCCATGAGGAAGCGCACCTCGTCGGGCGAACGGCGCCAGTTCTCGGTGGAGAACGCGTACGCCGACAGGTGCCGGACACCGATCTCGATCGCGCCCTCGACCACGTCGAACAGCGCCGCCTCGCCGGCCTCGTGCCCGGCGGTGCGCGGTAACCCGCGAGCGCGTGCCCAGCGACCGTTGCCGTCCATCACGATCGCCACATGGCCGGGCACGGCCCCGGCCGGCAGCTCGGGCGGGGTGGCGCCGGACGGGTGGGGAGTGGGCGTACGGGGCGTGTCTGTCGCACGGGGCATGCGAGACTGCGGCGGCTTCGAGGCGCGACTCATCGGCGCCTCACCGGTCGACGTGGGTCAGCGAGCGCAGGCCACGCTCGAGGTGCCACGCCAGGTACGCCGCGACCAGCCCGGACGACTCACGCCGGGTGCGTGCGTCGCTCGCGCCCGCCGCCTCCCAGTCGCCGGTGAGCAGCGCCGACAGCAGCCGTACGGTCTCGGGCGCCGGCGAAGCGGCTCCGGGCGACCGGCAGGCGGAGCAGGCCATCCCGCCCGTCGCGGCGCTGAAGGCCCGGTGCGGGCCGGGCGCTCCGCAGCGCGCGCACTCCTCGAAGCTCGGCGCCCAGCCGGCCACCGACAGCGACCGCAGCAGGAAGGCGTCGAGCACCAGCGACGGGTCATGCTCGCCACCGGCGAGCACGCGCAGGCCACCAACCAGCAGCAGGAACTGCTGGACCGCCGGCTCGTGGTCCTCACCCGCGAGCCGATCGGCCGCCTCCAGCATCGCGGTGCCGGCGGTGTAGGTCGGGTAGTCGGCGCCGATCGTCATCGTCATCGCGTCCAGCGTCTCGGCCTGCGTGACCACGTGCAGCGACCGGCCCTCGGCCAGCTGCAGGTCGACGTGGCTGAACGGCTCGAGCCGGGCACCGAACCGCGACGACGTGCGGCGTACGCCTCGGGCCACCGCCCGGATGCGACCGTGCCGGCGGCTCAGCACCGTGACGATGCGGTCGGCCTCGCCCAGCTTCTGCGTGCGCAGCACGATCGCCTCGTCGCGGTAGAGACCCACCCCCGCATTGTGCCCGCCCGGGCAGGCGACAGCCGCTACGACGCCCTCGCAACGGGCACGGAGTCGGCCGCGCTGCGCCACGTTTACGTGGCGCGCGGACCCTTTACGTGGCGTGCGCGCCCCGCAAAGGCATGGCCGGCCACGTTTACGTGGCGCGCAGCAGGGGGCAGCGCGGCCGCCCTTACGCGGAGCGCGGCGTGCGCCGGCCGGCCCGGTTGACCGCTGACAGCACCGCGCGCAGCGACGCGGTGACGATGTTGGGGTCGACCCCGACGCCCCACAGCACCTGGCCACCGACGGCGCACTCGACGTACGCCGCGGCCTGCGCGTCGTCACCCGACGACAGCGCGTGCTCGGTGTAGTCGAGCACCCGGACGTCGATGTCGAGCCTGCCCAGCGCATCGACGAACGCCGCGATCGGGCCGTTGCCCTGCCCGTGCAGCGCGTGCGGTTCGCCGTCGATGTAGACGTTGACCGTCAGCGCGTCGTGCTCGCCCGCCGCCGCGGAGGTGTGCACGGAGTTGAGCCGCAGCCGATCGTCCGGCGCGAGGTACTCGGCGGTGAACAGCTGCCAGATCGTCTCCGCCGGCACCTCGCCACCCTCGGCGTCGGTCAGCTGCTGCACGACCCGGCTGAACTCGATCTGCAGCCGCCGCGGCAGGTCGAGCTTGTGCTCGGCCTTCAGCACGTACGCGACGCCGCCCTTGCCCGACTGGCTGTTGACCCGGATCACCGCTTCGTACGAGCGGCCGATGTCGTGCGGGTCGATCGGCAGGTACGGGACCTCCCAGGGGTACTCGTCGACGGGGACGCCGGCGCCCGCTGCCTCCCGCTCGAGCGCCTCGAAGCCCTTCTTGATCGCGTCCTGGTGCGACCCCGAGAACGCGGTGAAGACCAGGTCGCCGCCGTACGGGTGCCGCTCGCCGACCGGCAGCTGGTTGCAGTGCTCCACCGTGCGGCGGATCTCGTCGATGTCGGCGAAGTCGATCTGCGGGTCGATGCCCTGGCTGAACACGTTCATGCCCAGCGTCACCAGGCAGACGTTGCCGGTGCGCTCGCCGTTGCCGAACAGGCAGCCCTCGATCCGGTCGGCGCCGGCCAGGTAGCCCAGCTCGGCCGCCGCGATCGCGGTGCCCCGGTCGTTGTGCGGGTGCAGCGACAGCGCCACCGAGTCACGGTCGGCCAGGTGCCGTCCCATCCACTCGATCGAGTCGGCGTACACGTTCGGCGTGGCCATCTCCACCGTGGCGGGCAGGTTGATGATCGTCTGGCGCTGCGGCGTGGGCTGCCACACCGCGTTGACCGCGTTGCAGACGTCGACGGCGAACTCGAGCTCGGTGCCGGTGTAGGACTCCGGGGAGTACTCGAAGGAGATGTCGGTGTCGCCCATGCTCTCGGCGAACTTGGCGCACGTACGTGCGCCGCGTACGGCGATGTCGCGGATGCCGTCGCGGTCCAGACCGAACACGACCCGGCGCTGCAGCGTGGAGGTGGAGTTGTACAGGTGCACGATCGCCTGCTTGGCGCCGCGTACGGAGTCGAAGGTGCGCTCGATCAGCTCGTCGCGGGCCTGGGTCAGCACCTGGACCGTGACGTCGTCGGGGATGAGGTCGCCCTCGATGATCTCGCGGACGAAGTCGAAGTCGGTCTGGCTGGCCGACGGGAACCCGACTTCGATCTCCTTGTAGCCCATGCCCACGAGCAGCTCGAAGAAGCGGCGCTTGCGCTCGCTGCTCATCGGGTCGATGAGGGCTTGGTTGCCGTCTCGCAGGTCGACGGCGCACCAGCGGGGCGCGGCGGTGATGGTGCGGTTCGGCCAGGTGCGGTCGGGCAGGTCGATGGGGGAGAAGGCGCGGTAGCGCTGGTACGGCATACCGCTGGGCTGCTGGGGATGTACGGCCATGGTGGCGGGGGCTCCTCGGTGCTGATCCGCTGGGCTTGTCGATGAGCGGATCGGGCGGTCAGGCGACCGGCGCGGCGCGACTCCGCGGCGAGGATCCGGCCTGGTCAGGCCTCGCCGCGGCGCACAAGAAGAAGCAGCACGTCGCGCATGAGGTCTCCTAGCCTAACCCAGGTGCCGAAAATCAGTCGACGGGGCGTCCGCCTGGTGGTTGCCTGGTTGCCATGGGCACCGTCGCCGGCTCCACCATGGAGGTCAACGAGCTCGACCCCTCCACGCTCAGCGACGACGACGCCGCCGCTCTAGCTGCGGTAGCCAACGCCGCCCAGGTTGTAGATGCGCCGCACCTCGACCCGGTGGATGCCGAGCACGTACGCCGGCGGCACGCGTACGACCACGACATGCACCCGACGCACGCGCTGCTGGTTGCCCGTGACGGTGCGGCCCTCGCCGGGTACGCCGAGGTCAGCATCAGCCACTGGGACAACCCCGACCTCGCGTTCATCGACCTTGAGGTGCATCCCGACCACCGCGGCGGTGGCGTCGGTTCAACTCTGTCCCGCTGGGTGGAGGAGGTGACCCGCCGGGTCGGACGCACCCGGCTGATGACCGATGGCTAGCTGGACAGTCCCAAGCAGGCTTTCTGGCGACGGCGCGGGTTCACGCTCGGGATGGTCGCCGCCCAGCGCCGGTTGGTCATGGCCGACCTCGACCAGGGGCGGCTCGGCAGGCTGCTGGCCCAGGCCGAGGCGGCGTCGAGCGACTACGAGCTGGTGGACGTGCCCAACCCGGCGGCCGAGGAGATGGTGCCGGACCTGCTCGCGGTGCACTCGGCGATCAACGACGCGCCGCTGGACGACCTCGCGCTCGACCCCGACGCCTGGCCGGCGGAGCGGGTGCGGGCGTACGAGCGGGCCATGACGGCCCGCGGCTTCCAGCGGCACCGGCTGCTGGCCCGTCGCCGCAGCGACGGGGCGCCCGGCGGGCACACGGTGGTCGTCGTCGAGCGTGACCGGCCGTGGATCGCCTCGCAGGAGGACACCGCCGTCGTCGCCGCCCACCGCGGCCACCGGCTCGGACTGCGGCTCAAGATCGCGATGCTGCATCGGCTGGCCGAACTCGAGCCGCAGCTGCGGCACATCGACACCTGGAACGCCGAGTCCAACAAGCACATGCTGGCGGTCAACAACGCCATCGGCTGTGTCGTCGTCGGCCGCAGCGCCGAGCTGCAGCGCACCAGCTGTCCCGCCTGACCGCGATCCGTCAGCTCCGGTCGACGTCAACCGCCGGTCGTACGAAATGCGCGCGGCCGAGTGCGGCGGAGTGCGGCGGAGCGCGGCGGAGCGCGGCCGGGGGCGGACGAGGGCGGACGAGGGCGGACGAGGGCGGACGAGGGCGGACGAGGGCGGACGGGGGCGGACGGGGGCGGACGGGGGCGGACGAGGGCGGACGGGTGGTGGCCGAGTGCGGCGTTAGGGGTCACCGCAACGTCGGCGGATGAACGCAGACGACGCACTCGATCGTATGGCCCGCCCCGCGCGACCAGCCCGGGGAGACCAGACGACGCACTCGATCGTATGGCCCGCCCCGCGCGACCAGCCCGGGGAGACCAGACCCAGGGGAGACCAGACCCGGGCGACTCAGAAGCCGAGCCGGCGCAGCTGGCGGGGGTCGCGCTGCCAGTCCTTGGCAACCTTGACGTGCAGGTCGAGGTACACTGGGCTGCCGAGGATGGCTTCGATCTGCCCGCGCGCCTGCGACCCGATCTGCTTGAGCCGCTCGCCGCGGTGCCCGATGACGATCCCCTTCTGGCTCTCGCGCTCGACGAACACCCTCGCCCGCACGTCGAGCAGCGGCCGGTCGTCGGGGCGGTCCGCACGCGGCACCATCTCCTCGACCAGCACGGCGATCGAGTGCGGCAGCTCGTCGCGGACCCCCTCCAGGGCCGCCTCGCGGATCAGCTCGGCGACCAGGGTCTCCTCGGGCTCGTCGGTGAGCTCACCACCCGGATAGAGCATCGGCCCCTCGGGCAGCCGCGCGGCCAGCAGGTCGCTGAGTAGGTCGACGTTGTCGCCGGCCGTCGCCGAGACCGGCACCACCTCCGCCCACGACATGCCGACCTGCTCTCCCAGCGCGGCGATCTGGGTCAGGTGCTCGGCGATGCGCGCGGGGCGTACGAGGTCGGTCTTGGTGGCCACCGCAACCACCGGCCGGCGTCGCAGCCCGGCGACCTCGCCGACCAGGTAGCGGTCACCGGGCCCCACCCGCTGGTCACAGGGCAGGCACACGCCGATGACGTCCACCTCCACCCAGGTGCTGCGGACCAGGTCGTTGAGCCGCTCGCCGAGGAGGGTTCGCGGGCGGTGCAGCCCGGGGGTGTCGACGACGATGAGCTGGCTGTCCGGCCGGTGCACGAGCCCGCGCACCGCGTGCCGCGTGGTCTGCGGGCGAGACGACGTGATCGCGACCTTGGCGCCGACCATGGCGTTGGTCAGCGTCGACTTGCCGACGTTGGGGCGGCCGACGAAGCAGGCGAACCCGCTGCGGAAACCGGCCGCCGAGCCGTGGTGGTCGGGCGGGTCGGGGGTCACCGAGCGATCATCGCGCACCGGCCACGGCCGCCGCCGGGGGCTGCACACCCAGCCAGGCGACCAGCACCACGGCGGCACCGATCAGCACCGCGCCGAGCCACTGCACCGTCGTGAGCGACTCGGCGAGCACCAGCACGGCCAGCGCGGTCGCGACCACCGGCTCGACCAGCCCCAGCGTCGCAGCGGTCGGCGCATCGACATGCCGCAGCCCCCGGTTGAACAGCGCGTACGCCAGCACCGTCGGCACCAGGGCGAGCCAGCCGACCATCAGCAGCCCGTCCACGCTGGCCGCCCACGACCAGTCCGCCAGCACGAGCACGGGGCTGGTCAGCACGACAGCCAGGGCGAACACGGCCGGCAGCGACGAGTCGAGGGGCTGCCGCAACCGCAGCAGACCGCCGCCGGCGATGATGTAGCTGGCGTATGACGCGGCCGCACCTAGGGCGAGCAGCAGCCCGAGCGGGTCGCTGCGGCCGAGCCCGGCGCCGACGCCCACGAGCAGCACCAGCCCCAGCAGGCCGACGAGCGTCGACGCCAGCCAGCCGGCGGTCGGGCGGCGGGTCTGCACGGTGACCGCAAGCCCGGTGAGCAGTGGTGCGGAGCCGATCGCCACCAGCGTGCCGGTGGCGACACCGCTGCGGACGACGGCCGCGAGAAAGCACACCTGGAAGGACGCCTGCGCCACCGCGGCTGCCCAGATCACCGGCGAACGCAGCAGCGCAGCGGCCACCCGCGAGCCGGCCCCCGGCGCGGCGGCCCGTCGTCGGTGCCGCCGGGCGATGACCCTGCCAAGGCCGACCATCACCAGCGCAGACACCAACAGCCGGGCGAAGGCCACCGCGAACGACGAGGCATCGTCGGGCCCGAGGACGCGGGCAGTGCCGACCGTGCCGAACAGCGCGGTACCGGCGATGACCAGCAGGGCGCCGGGCGCCGTGGTCACGTGCGGGCCAGGCCAACTGCCGTGCCGCTGCGGTTGCCGATCCAGACCGGTACGCCGGAGCCGGCGAGATCCGCAACGGCCGCCAGATCGGCCGCGGCGGCCGAGCCGGCGTCGGTGACGACAGCCGCGGCCGCCAACCCCGACGCACCCGACGAGACCGCCATCGCGGTGGCCAGCGCCAGGGCCGTGACCTGCAGCGACGGCAACAAGACGGTCGCCGCGGTGTAGGTGCGGCCGTCGAGGTCGCGCACCGCCGCTCCCTCGCTCGCCCCCGTACGTGCGCGGCTGCTGCGCGCGAGCACGAGCAGCTTCGTGTCCTCGGGATCGGTGACGTCGACGCTCACCCGCGGAACGGTAGCCAACCGCACGGGCTAGTCAGGTCGCGCCTCGGCCGGGCCCACCTCTCGCGGCACCGAGGCTCACCTCGATCCGACGCACGACCGGCCCGACGCGTTTCATCTGCCCAACTCATCCGGGGTGACCGCAAGGACGGCGGAGTCCCTGCTGAGCGCGGCCGCCTGCTTGGCCCTGAGGTCTGCGGTGAAACCGTTGGTCACCGTGGTGAACCGGGCCGAGACGGCGCTGGCGCTGATGTCGGCACGGGCGATGATGCGCTCCTGCCGGCGGTCCAGCAGCGCGTCGTAGCGCCGGGCGGAGCGACTGTCGGCGTCGAACTTCTTGCCGTCGCCCGGGACGGTGGCGTCGTAGCCCCGCAGCCCCCCGTCGTAGGAGGCGGTAGGCGCCTGCTGCAGGAGGACGACGTAGCGACCGTCCTCGAAGACGGGGCGCTGCGAGAGCTCGGTCGCGGCGCTGGGTGCGGTGGGTGGGTCTGAGGGCGCGGCGGGAAGCGTCGCAGTGGCCGGCGCAGCAACACCGACGAGGGACAGGCCGGCGGTGGCGAACCCTGCTGCTGCGTACCTTCCTCGGCTCCGCCCGATGATCGATCGGTAGTACACGAGTGGCACCCTTCGCCAGTGAGAGCGCGCAGAAACAACGGTGGTCGCCCTGCGTGACGACATTGGTGCGTACTGTCCATGATGGGACATATCCCGTCAATACCTGCTTGTCGGGAATGTGTTACATCGAGGATTCGGCCGACACCGACTGCTCGGTCGGGTCCCCGTCGTCACGGTGCGGCGCCGCGGTACCCCCCGATGGGGGCGGCTCGGCGCCGGCGGGGTACGCGCCGTTGGCTGCGGGCTCTAGCGGCCCGATCACGACGCTGCCGATGCGGTTGCGCCGGCCGGCGGGCTCCTGCGCCTCGAAGCGCAGCCCCTCCAGCTCGACGACGCTGCCCGCGATCGGCACCTTGCCGAGGTGCTTGGCCATCAGACCGCCGACGGAGTCGACGTCCTCGTCGTCGATCCGAACGCCGCTCACGTCCACCAGGTCGTCGATGGGGAAGCGCGCGCTGACCCGCACCCGCCCGTCCGGCAGCTGCTCGACCTGGTCGGGCTCCACGTCGTACTCGTCGGTGATCTCGCCGACGATCTCTTCCAGGATGTCCTCGATCGTGACCATGCCGGCGGTGCCGCCGTACTCGTCGACCACGACGGCGACATGCATGCGCTGGGTCTGCATCTCGCGCAGCAGCTCGTCGACCGGCTTGGAGTCGGGCACGAACAGGCACCCGCGCATCACCCGCTCGATGCGCTCGGTCGACTCGGCGTCGCGGTTGTCGAACACCCGCCGCACGACGTCCTTGAGGTAGGCCATGCCGACCACGTCGTCGCTGCTGTCCCCCACCACCGGGATGCGGCTGAAGCCCGACCGCAGCGCCAGCGACACGACCTGCCGCAGCGTCTTGTAGCGCTCGATCACCACCATCTCCGTCCGCGGCACCATCACCCCGCGCACGAGGGTGTCACCGAGCTCGAAGACGGAGTGGATCATCTGCCGCTCGCCGTGCTCGATCAGCGCGCTCTGCTCGGCCAGGTCGACCATCTCGCGCAGCTCGGCCTCGGAGGCGAACGGACCCTCGGCGAAGCCCTTGCCCGGCGTCAACGCGTTGCCGACCAGGATCAACACCCGAGCGACCGGCCCGAGCACCGATGTCAGCGCGATCGCCGGCCCGGCGGCGAACAGCGCGACCGTCTCGGCGTGCTGGCGACCGAGCGTACGGGGGGCGACGCCGATGACGACGTAGGAGACGACGACCATGACGCCGGCGGCCAGCAGGAGGCGGCTCCACCAGGAGTCGAGGGCGTCGGCCACGACCAGTGCGACCAGCACGATCGCGGCGGTCTCGGCCACCATCCGCAGCAGCAGCACGGAGTTGAGGTAGCGCGGCGGGTCCTGGGCGACGGTCAGCACCCGGTCGGCCCGGCTGCGCCCGACGGCGACGAGCTCCTCGGCGCGCGCCTTGGACAGCGCCGACAGCGCGGCCTCGGCGCTGGCGAGCAGACCGGCCACCACCACCAGCACCGCGCCGATGCCGAGCAGCCACGCGTCGGTGGCGTTCCAGATGTCGCCGAAGGTCATCGGGCGGCCCCCTCACCGGCAGCGGGCTCGTCACCCGGCGCCCGGCCAGCGGGCAGCTGGCGCCACTCGGCGAGCAACCGTGCCTGCAGGTCGAACATCTCGCGGTGCTCGTCCGGCTCGCCATGGTCGTAACCGAGCAGGTGCAAGATGCCGTGCACGGCCAGCAGGTCGAGCTCGTCGGTGAGCGACTGACCGTGCTCGGGGGCCTGCTCGGCGGCGACCGCGGGGCACAGCGCCAGGTCGCCGAGGTAGCCCTCGGGCAGGTCCTCGACGTCGCCGTCGGCATGGCCGGGCGTCAGCTCGTCGATCGGGAAGGCCAGCACGTCGGTCGGCCCCTTCTGGTCCATCCACTGCGCGTTCAGGGCGACGATGGTGTCGGTGTCGACCAGGCGCAGGCACAGCTCGGTGCGCGGGTGCAGCCGCATCCGCTCGAGCACGAAGCGGGCCAGCAGCGACAGCCCCTCGACGTCGACGTCGGTGCCGGACTCGTCCAGGACCTCGACGGTCATCGCGGCCCTTGACCCCGCTGCGACATCTCGGCGCGCGGCTGGCTGCGCTGCTCCTCGTAGGTCTCGTAGGCGGCGACGATGCGCCCGACCAGCTTGTGGCGGACGACGTCGTGGCTGGTCAGCAGCGAGAAGTGCACGTCGCGCACGTCGCCAAGGATGTCACGCACCACCCGCAGCCCGGAGCGCGTGTCGGTCGGCAAGTCGACCTGGGTGACATCGCCGGTCACGACCATCCTGGAGCCGAACCCGAGCCGGGTCAGGAACATCTTCATCTGCTCCGGCGAGGTGTTCTGCGCCTCGTCCAAGATGATGAACGCGTCGTTGAGCGTGCGCCCGCGCATGTACGCCAGCGGGGCGACCTCGATGGTGCCGGCGGTCAGCAGCTTGGGGATCGACTCGGGGTCGAGCATGTCGTGCAGCGCGTCGTACAGCGGGCGCAGGTAGGGGTCGATCTTCTCGCTCAGCGTGCCGGGCAGGTAGCCGAGCCGCTCGCCGGCCTCGACCGCCGGGCGGGTCAAGATGATGCGGTTGACCTCCTTGGCCTGCAGCGCCTGCACGGCCTTGGCCATCGCCAGGTAGGTCTTGCCGGTGCCGGCGGGGCCGATGCCGAACACCACCGTGTGCTTGTCGATGGCGTCGACGTAGCGCTTCTGGTTCAGCGTCTTGGGCCGGATCGTACGGCCGCGGTTGGACAAGATGTTGAGGCTCAGCACCTCGGCCGGTCGCTCCTGCGTCTCGGCGCGGAGCATGCCGATCGAATGCTCGACCAGGTCGGCAGTCAGGCCCTGACCGGTGCGGATCAGCGTTACCATCTCGTCGAGCAGCCGCTCGACCTGGGCCGCCTCGGCGGGCTCGCCGGTCACCGTCACGGAGTTGCCGCGGGCATGGATGTCGGCGTCGAACTCGCGCTCGATGATGCGGAGGAACTCGTCGCCCGGGCCGAGCACCGACACCATCGGGATGCTCGCGGGCACGGTCATGGTGTGCTGGTGCGGGGTCTGGTTCGTCGTGTGCTCAGTCATCGGCGCCCCGGTGGGGCCGTCCTCCTCGATCAACGAGCTGGTGCGGGCGTATCCATGCTAAGGCCTCGACCCAGCGGCGTGTTCCGGCTTGGGCCGGGTGACCAGCGGAAGGCTCAGCCGGGTGGCCGGTCGAAGCTCAGCCGGGTGGCCAGCCGAAGCTCCGCCCGCCGAGCACGTGCGCGTGGCAGTGGAAGACGGTCTGGTTGGCGCTGGCACCGGTGTTGAACACCACCCGGTAGCCGTCGCCGAGCCCTTCGCCGGCCGCGATGTCGGCCACCGCGGCGCCGATCGCGGAGACGTCGTCGGGGGCTACGGTGACCAGCGCGGCGAGGTCGGGCTCGTGCCGGCGTGGGATGACCAGCACGTGCGTCGGCGCCTGCGGGTTCACGTCGCGGAACGCCACCGTGCGTTCGGACTCGTGCACCACCTCGGCCGGCACGTCACCACGCACGATCCCGCAGAACAAGCACTCCGACTCGCTGCCCATCGCCGCACCCTAACCCGCGACCCGCGCACTCTGGACCCGCGATCCGCGGATCCTGGACCAGACGGCTGTCAACCGGAGTGGCGGCTCGCGCGTCGTACAGGCATGACGGCACAGTTCGCAGCGGGCCAGCAACGCGGCGTGACGACACTTTCGCAGGGAGGCCAGCCCGTGGCCACCGACGACCCGGCCGAGCTCAAGACCGCAGGCGCTGACGACGCGGTCGAGCGGCTGTATGCCCAGCACTGGGCCAGCCTGGTCCGGCTCGGCGCCCTGCTGGTGCGCGACCGCGAGACGGCCGAGGACGTCACCCAGGACGCGTTCGTCTCGCTGCACGGCCGGTGGGACCGGCTGCGCGAGCACGACAAGGCGCTGGCGTACCTGCGGCGAAGCGTCGTCAACGGCTGCCACTCGGCCGGCCGCCGCACCGCCGTCGCCGCGCGGCACCAGCCCGACCCGCTGCCGGACGTGACCAGCGCCGAGGTCTCCGCGCTGGCGACCGAGCGCCGGTCCGAGGTGCTGGCCGCGCTGGCGACCCTGCCCCGCCGGCAGCGCGAGGTGCTTGTGCTGCGGCACTGGCTCGACCTGTCGGAGGCCGAGATCGCCACGACGCTGCGCATCTCGCGCGGCTCGGTCAAGTCCCACTCCTCGCGCGGGCTCAAGTCCCTGCGCACGACCCTGGAGCGCACCGCATGAACACCCACGACACCGATGACCGGGCCGACCGCGAGCTGCGCGAGGCGGTCCGCTCCTACGGCGAGTCCGTGCAGCCGTCCGACCGGCTCGGCGCAATCCGCGCCCTTACCCGGGGGGCGACCGCCGCCCCCGCACGTACGGGGTGGTGGCACGGCCCGTGGCTGCTGGCCGGGGGCGCGGGCGTGCTCGCCGCCTCGGTGATCACGGCTGGTGTGGTGCTCATCGGACCCGGCCTGGGTGGCAACGGTACGCCCGCCGCGGATCGACCAACCGGTGCGCAGACGCAGGCGGAGCCGTCCCCGACAACCGACGCCCGGCCGGGAGTTCAGCCCCCGATCCTGATCGACTCCCCCACCGACGGTGCGACCGTGCCCAGTCCCGTCCAGGTCAGCGGCACCAGCGACACCTTTGAGGCCACCGTGGTGTGGGAGGTGCTGCAGGGCGACCAGGTGGTCGAGGACGGCCACACGATGGGCGGGACGCTGGGGAAGCGGCGCCCGTTCACCTTCGACGTACAGCTGGCGCCAGGCGACTACACGATCCGGGCGTACGAGCTTTCGGCCAAGGACGGCAGCCTTGTCGCCGAGGACACCAAGGCGATAACGGTCGAGTGAGCGCCACCCGGCGCCTGTTGGTCATTGAGATGCCGCGAAACGCAGATCCCGAGGTCGCAACGTGTGCAGATGGCGGCAGCTGGGTGTGTCGAAAGCGCGCACGGGGTCAGCGCCAGCGAGTGGCGGCGAGGACGACCCCGGACGCGACCGACCCGGCCGTCGACGTACGCAGCACGGTGTCGCCCAGCCGCGCGGCACGGGGTGAGGCCTGGGTGGGAGGAGCAGCCGGGGTGGAGGGCGCGGCATCGGGCACCAACCCAAGGGCGGCGAGCTCGGCGGCGCTGATCCCACCCTCGGGACCCACGACGAGCACCACGTCGCCCGTGGCGGCCGACACCCGGTCGCCGACTGACACCGAGACCGACCGCTTGCCGACCGCTGCGACCGGCCCGTCCACGTACGATCCCCGCCCGTCGGTGACGCGCACCCGCTCACCGACACCGAGCCGGCGTACGACCGCGGCGTGCTGCCCCTCGGCACCGTCGAGCACGAGCACACCAGCGCCGTCGGCGTCGAGCGACTCCCGCCAGAACATCGGCAGGCTCATCGACGATCCGATCAGCGGGCGCCGAAGGCGTCGCGCAGCCGGCCGAAGACACCCTTGTGCGTTGGCACGAACTGCCCGGCCGGGCGGTGCTCGTCGCGCAACTCGGCGAAGCGGTTGAGCAGGTCGGCCTGCTCGTCGTCGAGGCGGGTCGGGGTGTCGACGACCACTCGGACCACCAGGTCACCCCGCCCGGTGCCGCGCAGCCGCGGCACCCCGCGGCCGCGGACGGTGATCGACTCGCCCGACTGGGTGCCGGCACGCACCTCGAGCGGCACGGTGGACTCGACGTCGGGCGTGCCGGTGTCGGCCTCGAGCGTCGGCAGGTCGACGACGGTGCCCAGTGCGGCGGCCGTCATTGGGACGTGTACGTCGCACAGCAGGTCGTCGTCGCGCCGGTTGAACACCTTGTGCGGCGCGACGTCGACCTCGACGTAGAGATCACCGGCCGGGCCGCCGCCGGGGCCAACCTCACCCCGACCGGACAGCTGGATACGGGTGCCGGCGTCGACACCGGAGGGCACCTTGACGGTGATCGTGCGCCGCGAGCGCACCCGGCCGTCACCGCTGCACTCGGGGCACGGGTCGGGGATGACACTGCCGAAGCCGCGGCAGCTCGGGCAGGGCCGGGCGGTGCGCACCTCGCCGAGGAACGACCGCTGCACCTGGGTCACCTCGCCGCGTCCGCGGCAGGTCTCGCACGTGACCGGCTGCGAGCCCTCGGCGGCACCCGAGCCCGAACACCGGCCACACGTCACGGCGGTGTCGACGGTGAGCTCCTGGGTGGTGCCGAAGGCTGCCTCGGCGAGCTCGACCTCGAGGCGGATCAGGGCGTCCTGCCCGCGGCGCGTCCGCGACCTGGGGCCCCGCTGGCCGCCACCTTGCTGGCCGAAGAACGCGTCCATGATGTCGGTGAAGGTGAAGCCCTGCCCGAAACCGTCGGCACCGTTGGCGCCCAGCGGGTCGCCGCCGCGGTCGTACAGGTCGCGCTTGGCCGGGTCTGACAGCACCTCGTAGGCCGCCGACACCTCCTTGAAGCGCTCCTGCGTCCCGGCGTCGGAGTTGACGTCCGGGTGCAGTTGGCGGGCGAGCCGCCGGTAGGCCTTCTTGATCTGCTCGGGCGAGGCGTCTTGGTCCACGCCGAGGGTGCTGTAGTAGTCGCTCATGCTCCAGCCAGGGTCGCAGTGCAGGGGTGGGTCGGATCATGCAGGTGCCGCGGTGAGACGTTCATTCGTCGGCCAACGCACGCCCGACATAGCGGGCAACAGCGCGGACCGCCGCAATCGTCCCGGGATAGTCCATCCGCGTCGGACCGACGATGCCCAAGGTGGCGAGGACGTCCCCCTCGGGGCCGTAGCCGCTGGCGACGACCGACGTCGCCGACAGCTCCTCGTACGGCACCTCCGCACCGATGCGTACGGTCACCGCGCTCGCATCGGTCGTCTCGCCGAGCAGCTTGAGCAGCACCACGTGCTCTTCGAGCGCCTCGAGCAGCGGCCTCATCGAGCTGTCGAAGTCGTCACCGAAGCGGGCCAGGTTGGCGGTGCCGCCGACCAGCACCCGCTCCTCGGAGCGATCGTCGCTGAACGCCTCGACCAGCGCGCTCAGCACGACCGCGACGGCGCGGCGGTCGGCCGGCGACACGGCGGCGGCGAGCTCGCTGACCCGCTGCGCCGCGTCGGGCAGCCGCTGGCCGATGGTGGCGGTGTTCAGCCGGGCCCGCAGGTCGGCGACCAGCAGGTCCGACACCGGCTCGGGCAACTCGACGACCCGCTGCTCGACCCGCCCGGTGCTGGTGATCAGCACGACGAGCAGCCGGCTGGGGGCCAGCATGACCAGCTCGACGTGCCGGACCGTCGACCGGGTGAGCGTGGGGTACTGCACGATCGCGACCTGGCGGGTCATCTGCGCCAGCAGGCGCACGCTGCGCTGCACCACGTCGTCGACGTCGACCGCGCCGTCGAGGAACGACGAGATCGCCCGGCGCTCGGGCGTGCTGAGCGTGCGGACGGAGGCCAGCCGGTCCACGAACAGCCGGTAACCCTTGTCGGTCGGCACCCGGCCGGCCGAGGTGTGCGGCTGGGCGATGAACCCGTCCTCCTCCAGCGCGGCCATGTCGTTGCGTACGGTCGCCGGTGAGACGCCGAGCGTGTGCCGCTCGACCAGCGCCTTCGACCCCACCGGCTCGCGCGTCGAGACGTAGTCCTCCACGATCGCGCGCAGGACGGCGAGCTTGCGGTCGTCGACCACGGCATCCTCCCTGGGTCGGCAGCAGGTTCGGGTTGGTGCGGCGGCGCGCCGCATGGGCGGCCTGGCACTCCGTACGGGCGAGTGCCAGTCTACGACCATGAGCACCGGGTGGGTCGAGGTTGCGGACCGCTGCTTCGTGCGCCGCTACGCCGAGTGGGACCTGTCGGTCACCGTCGTCGGGGGCGACCATACGAGCCTGGTCGTCGACACCCGCGCCACGGCCAGGTTGGGCGCCGAGCTGCGCGAGCAGGTCGCGGAGCTGCCGGTGCCGCCGGTGGGGTTCGTCGTCAACACGCACGTGCACTTCGACCACGCGTGGGGCAATGCTGCGTTCACCGGCCTGCCGGTGTGGGCGCACGAGAACGTGCTGGCCGGCTGGGACGGGCACGTCGAGCGGGTCCGCAACTCGGTCCGGGACTCACCCACCGAGGACCCGGCCGGTCACCTGCTCGACACCGACCTGCTGCGGCCGGATCACACCGTGACGTCGGTCGCCCTGCTGGAGCTTGGTGCCCGGCACGTCGAGCTGGTGCATCCCGGCCGCGGCCACACCGACGGCGACCTGGTGGTCGTGGTGCCCGACGCCGACCTGCTGTGCGCCGGCGACCTGGTCGAGCAGTCCGGACCGCTGTCGTACGACAGCGACTCGTGGCCGCTGGAGTGGCCGCAGACCCTCGAGCTGCTGCTCGGCCTGATGGGCGACGCCACGGTGGTGGTGCCCGGGCACGGCGACCGAGTCGGCAAGGACTTCATCTTGGAGCAGCGGCTGGACGCCGCCGACATCGCCGGGCAGATCCAGCAGCTCGCCGGCTCGGGCGTGCCGGTCGACGAGGCGCTGGAGCGGGGGACGTGGCCGCTGGCCGCCGAGATGCTGGGTGACGCCGTGCGCCGCGGGTACGCCCAGGTCGGTGGCTGACCTCCCGCCGCTCGAGGCCGGTCCACCCGAACCTCGGGCGTTGCGAACTTCCGACGTTGTTGCCAGCCGGCGGTCACAAGCGTCGCAAGATCCGACCGGCAGAGCATCCGCAGGACAGAACAGGCAGAACACGGGGCCGGCCGTGCCTGCGTGGCGGCGCCAG
>JBBSNM010000023.1:0-30906 GCA_038232655.1 Propionibacteriales bacterium
ATGTTCGAACACTGCTAACAGTAGACCTCGCCGCCGACACCGCGTCAACTGCGCGACCGGTATCCACCGGTTCGCGGAGTGTCGCCCGGCCGCACTAGCCCGAAGTTGCGTCTCGTGGGACGAGCAAACCCCCTGCTGAGCAGGGGGTTTGCTGTTCTTGGGGTGGTGGGTTCTGTCTACTTCAGGTTCAGCGGGACGGTGGTGTCGAGGAGCTCGAAGACTCGTCGCTGGGTAGGGGTGGGCACGGCCAGGGTCGCGACGATGGGTCCGTTGGTCCCGTATTGGATGTCGTTGCGGGTCAGGGTGCCCAGGTGCTCGAGCAGGGTCCGGAAGGACCGCACCGGCTGGCCGTGTTCGTCGGCGCGGCGGGAGGCTTTGCGGGCCGCGGCCGTGGACCGGGTGGCGGGGGCGACGGGGTCGGTGCGTGCTGGTGTGGCCTGGTCGGTGAAGGTCAACGGGGCCAGGGTTCGCCGTAGGTGCCAGGTCAGGTAGGCGGCGAGCATGACGATGAACACGTGGGCGCGGACTCGGTCTTCGAGTCGGTGGTAGATGGGGCGCAGGTCGAGGTCGTCGACCTTGATGGTGCGGAAGTCGCGTTCGACGCGGGCCAGGTTCTTGTAGGCACCGACCACACCGGCGGTGTCCAGGACTGTGTGGGGCACTGAGGTGCGGATGACGTAGATGCCGTCCAGGGCGGCCTCGGCTTCGATCTGGGCGCTCTTGCGGGTGATGGTCAAGCTGGTCTCGGTGATGATGATCTCGAGGTGTTTGGCCATCTTGTACTTGTCGATGCTCTTGCCGACCTTGAGCCCGATCTGGTCTGCGCCGGCCAGCCGCCCTGCTTCGACTGCTGCGCGGACGGGGGCCAAGGTGTCCTCGGTGGCGGTGAGCAGCTCGCTGCGTTTACGGGCCCGTTCGGCGGCCAGGAACGGGTTGCGGCACGCGACCAGGCGTTCCCCGGGGTAGTCGGGGTGGGTGATCTCGGCGAGGTTCTGCTCGTCGAACAGGGTCATCTGCAGCGGGCCGCCGTCGGCGGCGAGGGCCTTGATCGCCGGTGCCCGCAGCGCGGTCAACCAACCCAGGTCGGAGTCGGTGTCAGCGCGCAGTGCCTCGATCCGGGCCGAGGTGATCATGCCGCGGTCACCGACCATCACCATCTGGGTCAGCCCGAACTTGTCTCGCACGATCTTGACCGCATCGACGAACGCGGTCGGGTCACCGGTGTTGCCGGGGAACACTCTGATCGCGACCGGGCGTCCGGCGGGGTCGGTCAGGAGCCCGTACTCGATCTGGGTCCGGTTCTTCTTCCCGTCCCGGGAGTAGCCACGCTTCGCCAGCGGGCAGTGCGAGCCCTCCATCCAGGAGGAGGACAGGTCGAACAACGCCATCCGCGACGGGTTGACCTCCGGGTCGAGGTGTCGCCTGGCGAGCTTGGCCTCGATCGCGTCCTGGCGTCCCATCAGCCAGTCCATCGCGGCGTAGACCTCATCGGTCGACGCGCCGGCCACGTCCAGATCCGTTCCCAGTGTGGTGTCCTCCCACCAGGACGCGGTGGCCAGCTTCGAACCCGGATGCACCACCCGGGAGACGATCAAAGCCATCGCCAGGTCCCGATGCCTGCCCGCGGGACCCAACAGGGTTCCCAGCCCCAGGGCCGCGGCCTGGGCCCACACCGCCGCGACATGGCCGTGCGGGACCGAGCCGGTGATCGTGGCCGCCTGGTCGGCGGGGACCAGCGCCTGCCCCTTCAGCCCGGCCTCCACCCAGTCGACCACATGAGCAGGAAGTGTCGAGAGGTTGGCGACGGTCTCGTTGCGGACCTTGCCGCCCTCACGGAACGTTCGTCGCAGGTAGGCCGACCGGTACTCGCGCGCTCGGCCCTGCTTGTCCACGTGTGACTTATGCACTCTGACTACGTGGACCGCGCCCGACTTCCTACCCATGTCCGCACAGTAACGCGATCTATCGCCATCTGCCCGCGCAACACGCTGAATATTCTGACTACACTATCTCAACGGCAGCAAGCAAACCCCCAGGTCAACCCACGAATCACGACTCAGCACCGCCGTAACTTCGGACTAGCGTGCAGTCGTGATCGACGCCGTCAGCACGTTGCCCGCCGCCGATGAGTGAGCACCGCTCGGTCGTCCGGATGCGCGCGGTGCTCGCCGCGCTGGGAGCGACCGGTGAGATCAGGGTGCTTCCCGACTCCGCCCGCACGGCCGCCGAGGCAGCGGCCGCGCTCGGTTGTGAGGTCGGTGCGATCGCCAGCAGCCTGGTGTTCGACACCGCCGGCGAGCCGGTGCTAGTGGTGACCTCCGGCGCGCACCGGGTCGACACCGGCAAGGTCGCGGCAGACCACGGGCTGCCACCGCTGCGGCGGGCCAGCCCCGACTTCGTCCGCACGCACACCGGGCAGGCCATCGGTGGTGTCGCTCCGGTCGGTCACCCCGCACCGGTACGAACGTTCGTCGACCGGTGGCTGGCACGGTACGAGACGGTGTGGGCGGCGGGCGGACACCCGCACGCGGTCTTTCCCACCAGCTGCGACGAGTTGGTGTCGATGACCGGCGGCCCCGTCATCGACGTGGCGGGCTGACGAGCCGACAGTCGCGAGCTGGCTCAGCGGCGCCACTCGTCGACGAAGCCGTGCACGATGGTCTCCAGGTAGCGCGGGTCGTCGTCGGGGTTCGCATGCTCCTGGACGGCGGCCACCGCCAGCAGCACGGCGGCGACGCCGCAGGCCCATGCCGCCACCGCCACCTCCCGCCGGCTGGCGACGACCGGGTCACCGAGAAGCAACACCACGACGCACCCGCCGCAGGCAACGGCGGTCAGCGCGGCCAGCAGCCCGGCCAGTGCTCGCGCGCTCCGACGTCGGGGGGTCATGCATCGAGGATCGACACCGGGCCCGCGATTGCCACGCAGCCGCGCCCGAAAATCCGCCGAACGGGGGATGCACCGGCCGGATACCCCAGAAAAGGTCAGACGTGCACGGCGAGCCCGGTGTGGATCTCACGGGTCGCTGTCGACCTGTTCAGCGTGTAGTAGTGCAACCCCGGGGCGCCCTCGGCCAGCAGCCGGTCACACATCTCGGTGGCCAGCTGCACGCCGGCGGCCCGCACCGCCGCCGGATCGTCGGCGAACGGCGACAGCCGCGCGACGATCTCGGCCGGCACCTCCGAGCCGGACAGCGTCGCGAAGCGCTGCACCTGCTTCAGGTTGGTGATCGGCATGATGCCGGGCAGGACCGGCAGGTCGCACCCGAGCGCTCGCACCCGGTCGACCAGCCGCAGGTAGTCCTCGGCCCGGAAGAACAGCTGGGTGACCGCGTAGTCGGCACCCGCCCGCGCCTTCTCGACCAGGAACCGCGCGTCCGCGTCGAGGTCGGCTGCCTCGGGGTGCTTCTCGGGGAACGCTGCCACGCCGACACCGAAGTCGCCGAGCGACTTGACCAGCCGGACCAGCTGCACGGCCCGGTCGAGCCCGCCGGGGTGCGGACGCCAGGCACCGCCCGGGTCACCCGGCGGGTCGCCGCGCAGCGCCAGCACGTCGCGCACGCCGGCGTCAGCGTACTGCCCGATGATGCTGCGCAGCTCGTCCACGTGGTGGCCCACGCAGGTCAGGTGGGCCACCGGACGCAGCGTCGTCTCCGCGGCGATGCGGTCGGTGATGCGGATCGTGCGGTCTCGCGTCGAGCCACCGGCGCCGTAGGTCACCGACACGAACGTCGGCTCCAACGGCTCGAGCTGGCGGATCGTGGTCCACAGCTGCCGTTCGCCGGCGTCGTCCCTGGGCGGCATGAACTCGAACGAGAACGACCGCCGTCCCGACGCGAACACCGCACGCAGCGACTGGTCGCGGGGGCCAGCGGGCTGGCCGGGCGCGGCAGTCATGCGGGCCAGCCTAAGTGCTGGCGTCGCTGGGGTGGGGCATGCGGTCAGCGGCGGCAGGACGTGGCCCGACCCAGCGCCGCCGGGTTCGGTGGTCCGCGGCGACGGCTAGTCTCGGCGCCGTGCCAGGGCCGACCGCTGACAGCGACCTCGCCGCGTGGGCCGCGCGAGTCGACGCCCACCTCGACGACTTCCTGACCGTACGCCGCGGTCTGCTCGCCGAAGCCGGGTCGGAAACCGATGCGCTCGCCGACCAGGCGGTCAGCGCGGTCGCGGGTGGCAAGCGGCTGCGGGCGGTCTTCTGCCTGGCCGGCTGGCAGGCCGCGGGGGGGCGCACCGACGACGAGCGGGCCGAGCGGGCGGCGGCGGCGCTGGAGTTGTTGCAGGCCAGTGCGCTGGTGCATGACGACCTGATGGACGGCTCGGACACCCGCCGCGGCCGGCCCTCCGCGCACCGCGCCTTCGAGCAGCGCCACCTCGACGCGGGGTGGGTCGGGCCACCCGAGCGGTTCGGCGCAGGGGCGGCGATCCTGCTCGGCGACCTGCTCCTCACCTGGGCGCACGAGCTGCTCCGCGCCAGCGGTTTCGACCCGGCGACAACCGACCGCGCGGCCCCGGTCTTCGACGCGTGCACGACCGAGGTGACCGCCGGCCAGTACCTCGACCTGGTGAGCCAGGCGAGTGGGGACGACGGTGAGGACCTGGCGTTGCGGGTGGTGCGGTTCAAGTCGGCCTCGTACACCGTGGTCCGACCACTCCAGCTCGGCGCGGTGCTGGCGGGTGCTGGCGACCCGCTGGTCGCCGAGCTGGCCGCGTACGGCGACCCGGTCGGCGTCGCCTACCAGCTGCGCGACGACGTGCTCGGCGTCTTCGGTGACCCCGAGCAGACCGGCAAGCCCGCGGGCGACGACCTGCGAGAGGGCAAGCGCACGGTGCTGCTCGCCCGCACTTTCGACCGCTGCGACGGAGCCGGGCGGGCGCTGCTCGCTCGCTGCGTCGGCAATGCCGGGCTCGACTCCACCGACGTGCGCCGGCTGCGTGACCTGATGGTGTCGACCGGTGCGCGGGCCAGCGTCGAGCAGACCATCACCGAGCTCGAGCAGCGGGCGGGCGTCGCGATGGACGCAATCGCCCGCTCGGCCGCCGCCCCGGCGACCCGAACGACGCTCGAGACGCTCACCGCGGCGGCGCTGCAACGCAGCCGCTGACCGCCCGTACGGGCCACGCCGCGGGCCTCGCGTGCGGGACCGGGCGCGCCGACCGGCCTACGATCGGGGGGTCCGTTACCTGCCCAGACCGCGTGAGGAGACCGGCGCCGTGTCGCTGCGACGAGCCGACCCGCTCGTCGGGCGCCTGCTCGACGGCCGGTACGACGTGCGCGAACGCATCGCGCGTGGCGGCATGGCCACCGTCTACCACGCGGTCGACACCCGGCTCGACCGGCTGGTGGCGCTGAAGGTCATGCACCGTCACCTGGCCGACGACGACGCGTTTGCCGCCCGCTTCGTCCGCGAGGCCCGTGCGGCGGCGCGGCTCAACCACGCCGGCGTGGTCGCGGTCTTCGACCAGGGCGAGGACGACGGCTCGGTCTACCTCGCGATGGAGCTGGTGCCCGGTGGGACGCTGCGTGACCTGGTCCGCGACGAGGCGCCGCTGGACCCCCGCCGCGCAGTGGCGCTCGTCGAGCAGGTCGCGACCGCCCTGGCCGCCGCGCACGCCGCCGGGATCGTGCACCGCGACGTCAAGCCCGAGAACGTGCTGCTGGGCGGCGCGGGCGTGGTCAAGGTGGCCGACTTCGGCCTGGCCCGCGCACTCGAGGGCAGTGCCGGCCAGAACACGGCAACCGCAACCGGCCTGCTCATCGGCACCGTCTCCTACCTCGCGCCCGAGCTGGTCGTCGGCAGGTCGGCGGACACGCGCAGCGACGTCTACGCCTGCGGGATCGTGCTGTACGAGCTGCTCACCGGCGAGAAGCCGCATGGCGGTGACACGCCGATCCAGGTCGCCTACCAGCACGTGCACAGCGATGTGCCCGCCCCGTCACTGGTGGCCGCAAATCCGGTGCCGGACTATGTGGACGCCCTGGTGGCCCGCGCAGCAGCCCGCGACCGCGACCTGCGCCCGACCGACGCCGGAGTCCTGGTGCGACAGTTGCGGATGGTGAGCTCGGCTCTCGCTCAGGGCCTCAGCACCGACCCCGGGCTCGCCGGCGACCTGCTCCCCCGCCGCAGCACGCCCGAGACTGCCCGGCTGGCTGAGCCGCCCAGTGACGTGCCCGCGCCCGAGCCGCCGCCCGACGACCACGAGCACACCCTGGTCGTCGCCGCGACCCGCGCTCCGGCAACGATGCCCGCCGCCGTGGCCGGGGTCCCGGCGGGGGCGGGCACCCCAACGTTCACCTCCGACCCAGCTGGCGAAAACCGGCTGCCCGCGTACCCCCCGGACGGTGCGGGTTCGACCGAGGCGGCGGCACCCGGCGTGCCCGCGCGCTCCGCCGGGTCGACCAGGAGCCATTACACCGACGGCGCCTGGCGCGAGGTGCGGCGGCGCCGTCGCCGCGGGCGGCTGCTGCTCGTGACCGTCCTCGTGCTCGCCATGGCTGCGGGCGCGGCCGGCTGGTGGTTCGGAGAGGGGCGGTGGACCGAGACCCCTCGGCTGCTGCAGATGACCGAGCGCGAGGCCAACCGGGCCGCCTCCCGGTCGGGCCTGTCGGTCGAGGTCGACGGTGTGGCCTACTCCGAGCAGGTGCCCGAGGGCGCCGTCGTCCGCACCGACCCGGAGCCCGGTGCTCGCATCAGGGACGGCGGGACCGTCGCGTTGACGGTGTCGCGCGGCAAGGAGCGCTACGAGGTTCCCGCGCTGGCGGGAGTGGCGCGCTCGGCGGCGAGCGACCGGCTCGCCAGCAAGAAGCTCGAGGTCGGCCAGCTGCGCCGGGTGTACTCCGAGACCGTCGAGCGCGGCGACGTCATCCGCGCGTCTATCGAGGCCGGCACCAGCGTCCGGCCGGGCACCGAGGTCGACGTCTGGGTCAGCCGAGGCCCTCGCCCCATCGATATCACCGACTACAGCGGCGAGCCGGTCACGGACGCTCGGAAGGCGCTGCGCGCCAGCGGGTTCGAGGTCCGCGTGCGCCGGGCCTTCGACGACGACGTGACAGCCGGGCTGGTCGTGTCCCAGACACCGTCGAGCGGGTCCGGTGTGCGCGGTGACGTCGTCCGGCTGGAGGTGTCCAAGGGTCCACGCCTGGTCGAGGTACCCGATGTCACGGGCGTCGGGGTCGAGGCGGCACGCGAGGCGCTGGAGGAGGCCGGGTTCACCGTCGAGGAGACGCAGTCCGAGCTGTACGTCGGCCTGGGCTTCGTCGGCCGGCAGTCACCGGCGGGTGGCGAGCTGGTCGCGCCGGGTTCCACCGTGACGATCGCGCTCGTCTGAGGCTCGGGCAAGAAATTGCCCACACCGGCGTCGGAGAACGCCCGCCGGGGACGACGATGGGTGTGTGGGCGGAAGTGAGCCGGCGGCGAGCGAGCCGGCGCGGGTCGGGGCGCCGCTGCTGGCCGTCTACGACGAGGCGCTGCCCCATGTCTACGGCTACGTGCGCGCACGGTGCGAGTCCGCCACGGTGGCAGAGGATCTGACTGCGGACACCTTCTTGGCCGCCGCCGCGGCCATCCAGCGCCCCGACCCGCCACCGGTGTCGGTGCGCTGGCTGCTCGGCGTGGCCCGGCACAAGCTCGCCGACCACTGGCGCCGGGAGTTCCGCGAGCAGCGCAGGCTCAGCCTGGTCGCCCGCGCGCTCGACGCCGAGTTCGACGACCCCTGGGAGGCCCGTCTCGACGCGGTGCTGGCCCACCAGACCCTTAGCCGGTTGGCACCGCAGCATCGCGCCGCGCTCACGCTGCGCTACGTCGACGACCTACCGGTCCGCGAGGTGGCGGCGGCTCTCGGCCGCAGCGAGCACGCCACCGAGGCACTCCTCACCCGGGCCCGCAACGCCTTCCGGCACACCTACCCGTCCACGAACCGAGAGGGTGAGCGCCGTGGCTGACCCACTTGCGGCACTGCGCCTGCCCGCGCAGCCTCTCGATCCCGACCCCGCCTTCGCCCAGGCGCTGCGCGAACGGCTCGTGCGCGCCCTCGCCCGACCGGAAGGGAGCAGCATGCCCAGCACCACACCCGCCCTTGACGTCCCCGTCGGGGTCGTCCCCTACCTCGCGGTTAGCGACGGCCGGGCGGCTCTCGCCTGGTACGCCGACGCCCTTGGCGCTGCGGAAAGCGGCGAGCGGTACGAGATGCCCGACGGCAGCATCGGGCATGCCGCCCTAGAGGTGCACGGCGCCGTCTTCTACCTCGCCGAGGGCTACCCGGAACAGGGTGTGCTGCCACCCCGCCCGGGCGACCCGGTGCCCACCAGCCTTGTGCTCACGGTTCCCGACACGGACGAGGCGACGGCGCGGGCGGTCGACGCCGGCGCCGTGCTGGAACGGGCACCCGGCGACAACCCGTACGGCCGGAACGCGGTCGTCCGCGACCCGTACGGCCACCGCTGGATGCTGCAGGAGCCGGCGCCGGCCGCGGCCGGCGCCGGGAGCGACGACGGGGCGGTGGCGCAGCCCGGTGACCTCGCCTACGCGGCACTGTGGACGCCGGACGTCGAGCGGGCCGCGGCCTTCTACACCGCGGTGCTCGACTGGCAGGTGACGCCGGGCTCGGTGCCCGAGGGGCGGCAGGTGACGAACACGACGTTGTCCACCGGCCTCTGGGGCGGTCAGGAGGAGCAGACGCTGTTCTGCTGCTGGCAGGTCGACGACGTCAATGCGGCGGCGCAGCGCGTGCGCGACGCCGGTGGCACGGCCGGACCGGCCAGGGACGAGCCGTACGGCCGGATCGCGGACTGCACCGACCCTTGGGGGCTGGCGTTCGCTGTGTTCGCGCCGCCACCGGATGCCGCCCCGGGCGTGCGAACGCCCCAGCACGGCAGCCGGGAGGGCGACCTCACCTACCTCACCCTCGAGGTGCGCGACCGTGAGGCGGCGCTGACCTTCTACTCGGCCGTGCTCGGGTGGCGCGTGGTCGGTGACTCCGACCCTGCTGATGTGCACCCGATGTTGGGCATCACCGGCGCGTCTGCCCAGCGGGCGGTGCCCGCGTGGCGGGTCGACGACATCGAGGCGGGTGTCGAGCGGGTGCGTCTCGCCGGCGGTACTGCCACGGAACCCGACCGCCGACCCTACGGAGTGGTCGCCGACTGCACCGACGACCAGGGGGCGCGGTTCTACCTGATCGGCTATCCCGGCGAGGGCTGAGGGCAGCACCGCGGGGCGCAGCGCGGTCAGCGCACCAACGGCGCGAGCACCTCGGCGGCCTTGCGGGCCGCGGACGCGTCGACGTCGAGGTGGGTGACCAGCCGCAACGCACGCGGCCCCACCGCGCTGGTGAGCACGCCCTGCTCGCGCGCCCCGGCGACCACCGACCCCGCGTCGGCGCACGGCACCACCACGATGTTGGTGTCGACGTCGGCCGGGTCGACACCGCACGCGTCGGCGAGCAGCCGCGCATGGGCGTGGTCCTCCGCCAGCCGCTCGACATGGTGATCGAGCGCGTGCAGCCCGGCAGCCGCCAGCACCCCGGCCTGCCGCCAGCCGCCGCCGAGGCGCTTGCGCCACACCCGCGCCTCGGCGACCCGGTCGGCGCTGCCGACCAGCAGCGAGCCGACCGGCGCACCGAGCCCCTTGGACAGGCAGACCCCGACGACGTCGGCGAGCGCCCCGTAGCTCGCCAGCGGGACGCCGGAAGCCACGTGTGCGTTCCAGATCCGCGCACCGTCGAGGTGCACCGCGAGTCCGTGCCGGTCGGCCACCCCACGCAGCTCGCGCAGTGCGGTCAGCGGCTGCACCACGCCCCCGCCGAAGTTGTGGGTGTTCTCGACCGACAGCGCCGCGGTCCGCACCAGGAAGGGGCCGAGGTCGGGTGCCACCAGCTCCTCGACGAGCACCGGGTCGACGAGCCCCCGCGGGTGCCGCCAGGTGCGGGTCGTGACCCCGGCGAGGGCAGCGTGCGCGCCCAGCTCGGCGCGCACGATGTGCGCTCCTGCCTCGCACAGCACCTCGGTGCCGACCGGCGTGACCGAGCGCACCGCCAGCAGGTTGGCCATCGACCCGGTGACGGTGAACAACGCCGCCTCGTGCCCGAACAGTCCGGCGACCCGCTCCTCCAGCAGCCGTACGGTCGGGTCGTCGCCGTAGACGTCGTCGCCCACGTCGGCGCCCGCCATCGCCGTGCGCATGGCCTGCGTGGGTGCTGTGACGGTGTCGCTGCGCAGGTCGATCACGGGCGCCAGCCTACGAGAGCCACGAGGGACCGACGACAGCCGACGCGTGGCCGTGCGGTGTCTCGACGACCGCACGTCGGGTGCGAGTCACAGCCGTCGTGCGCGCGTCGAGACAGCACGCGAGAGGCCGACGACAGCCGTCGTGTTCACGCTGCGCCAGCACCGGGGCAGCCCGAACCAGGACACGGACGCGGGGACCGCGCAGGGGGACGGGAGCGTGCAGTCTGCGCCCACCGTCAGCGCGCGCGCAGCATCTCCGCGACGAGGAAGGCCAGCTCGAGGCTCTGCGCGCGGTTGAGCCGGGGGTCGCACAGCGTCTCGTACCGGCTGACCAGGTCCCCGGCGGCCAGCGCGGCGCCGCCGCCCAGGCACTCGGTCACATCGTCGCCGGTGAGCTCGACGTGCAACCCGCCCGGCCAGGTGCCGAGCGCCCGGTGCACCTCGAAGAATCCCTGCACCTCGTCGATGACCGAGTCGAAGTCGCGGGTCTTGTAGCCGCCCTCGGTCTCGTAGGTGTTGCCGTGCATCGGGTCGCACACCCAGGCCGCGGTGACCCCCGCCGCCTGCACCTTCGCGATCAGGTCGGGCAGCACGTCGCGGACACGACCGGCGCCGATCCTGGTCACGAAGGTCAACCGACCCGGCTCGCGGTCGGGGTCGAGCCGTCCGGCCAGCGCGATGGCGGCGTCGGCGGTGATGGTGGGGCCGAGCTTGACCCCGATCGGGTTGCGCACCCGCGACAGCAGCTCGACGGGCGCGCCGTCGAGTTGGCGGGTCCGTTCACCGACCCACACGAAGTGCCCGGACACGTCGTACGGCAACTGGGTGCGGGAGTCGATCCGCGTCATCGCGTGCTCGTAGTCCAGCAGCAGCGCCTCGTGCGAGGAGTAGAACTCCACCGAATGGAACTCCTCGCTGTCCAGGCCGCACGCCGCCATGAAGGCCAGCGCCTGGTCGATCTCAGCGCCGAGCCGCTCGTAGCGCTTGCCGACCGGGCTGGTGCGGACGAAGTCGGTGTTCCAGGCGTGCATCTGACGCAGGTCGGCGTAGCCGCCGGTCACGAACGCGCGGGTGAGGTTCAGCGTGGCCGCCGACGCGTGGTAGACGTCGAGCAGCCGGCTCGGGTCGGGGGTTCGCGACTCGGGTGTGAACGCGTGCCCGTTCACCGCGTCCCCCCGGTACGCCGGCAGCGTGACCCCCCCGCGGGTCTCGGAGTCCGAGGAGCGGGGCTTGGCGTACTGGCCGGCGATCCGGCCCACCTTGACCACCGGAACCGACGCGGCGTAGGTCAGCACGACCGCCATGGACAGCAGCACCTGCAGCTTGTTGCGGACGTCGTCGGCGCCGACACCGTCGAAGGTCTCCGCGCAGTCGCCGCCCTGCAGCAGGAACGCCTCGCCGCGGGCCACGGCGGCGAGCCGGTCGCGCAGCGCGTCGCACTCGCCGGCGAACACCAGCGGTGGCTGCCGGCGCAACCGCGCCACGATGGCATCGCGAGCGGCCGCGTCCGGCCACCGCGGCTGCTGGGCGGCACCGAGCGCGTGCAGGTCGGTCAACGAGGGCAGCGGCACGCCTTCAGCGTACGGACCGCGCTACCGCTCGGACGCGGCGCCCAGCACCCGGTCGCCCCGGCCGCCGGCGCGGCCGGTCAACCGAACAGCACCTCTGCCTCGTCGTACAGCTCCGGACGCACCGTCTTCAGCTCGTCGGTGCCCTCGGTCAGCGGCACCCGCACGATCTCGGTGCCGCGCAGCGCGACCATCGAGCCGAAGGCCTGCTCGTGCACGGCCTGCGCGGCGTTGAGGCCGAACCGGGTGGCCAGCCAGCGGTCGAAGGCGGTCGGCGTGCCGCCGCGCTGCACGTGCCCCAGCACGACGGCGCGGGCCTCCTCGCCGGTGCGGGTCTCGATCTCCTTGGCCAGCCGGTCGCCGATCCCACCGAGCCGGACATGGCCGAACTCGTCGGTCTCGCCGGTGAGCAGCTCCATCGTGCCCTCGGCGGGGGTCGCGCCCTCGGCGACGACGATGATCGGTGAGTAGCGGGTGGCGAAGCGGCTCTTGACCTGGGCGCAGACCTTTTCGATCTCGAAGGGTCGCTCGGGGATCAAGATGATGTTGGCGCCGCCGGCGAGGCCGGAGTGCAGCGCGATCCAGCCGGCGTGCCGCCCCATCACCTCCACGACCAGCACCCGGTGGTGCGACTCGGCCGTGGTGTGCAACCGGTCGATCGCCTCCATGGCGATGTTGACCGCGGTGTCGAAGCCGAAGGTGAAGTCGGTGCCGGACAGGTCGTTGTCGATGGTCTTGGGAACACCGACGACGTTGACGCCCAGCTCGGACAGCTTGGTGGCGACCCCCAACGTGTCCTCACCGCCGATGGCAACCAGCGCGTCGCAGCCGTTCGCCGCCAGGTTGTCGATGATCGTCTGGACGCCGCCGGCCACCTTGAACGGGTTGGTCCGCGACGACCCCAAGATGGTGCCGCCACGAGGCAGGATGCCGCGGACCTGGTCGATGCCGAGCTGGCGGGTGTCGTTGTCCAGCGGCCCGCGCCAGCCGTCGCGGAACGCCACGAACTCCATCCCGTACTCCTTCACCCCCCTGCGCACCAACGCCCGGATGACCGCATTGAGACCGGGGCAGTCGCCCCCTCCTGTCAGCACACCTATTCGCATGGCACCAAGCCAACCACGACCGAACACTCGGTCGCAGCCAACCGCCGAACGATGGACAACCGCGGCACCACAACAGCCTGGGCGACCCGGCGGGCCCGCTAGCTGACCCCGGCCGTCAGGCGGCTTGCGCGCCGGCGGCGCCCGGCGGCTCGGGGTCCTGCGCGGCGGTGCTCGACGCCTTGCCCTTGGTGGCGTACACGTCGACGTACTCCTGGCCCGACAACTCCATGATCTCGTACATGATCTCGTCGGTGATGGCCCGCAGGATGTAGCGATCGCTTTCCATCCCCTCGTACCGGGAGAAGTTCAACGGCTGCCCGAACCGCACGTGCGGGCTGTGCCAGCGACCGAACTTCTTGCCCGGCGGGGCGACGACGTCGGTGCCGATCACCGCGACGGGGATGACCGGCACCTTGGCCTCCAGCGCCAGCCGGGCGACGCCGGTACGACCCCGATAGAGCCGACCGTCAGCAGATCGGGTGCCCTCGGGATAGATGCCGAACAGCTCACCGGCGCCCAGGATCTTCAGCCCGGTGCGCATGGCACCCTCGGCGGACTTGCCGCTGCTGCGGTCGATCGGGACCTGACCCGCACTGGAGAAGAAGGTGCGCTGCAGCAAGCCCTTGAGGCCCGCCCCCTGGAAGTACTCCGCCTTGACGACGAAGGTCACCCGCCGCGAGATGACCAGCGGCATGAACAGCCAGTCGGCGTAGCTCAGGTGGTTGCTGGCGAGGATGGCCGCGCCGGTGGCGGGAACGCTGTCGGCGCCCTCGACCCGGGGACGGAACACCGTCTTCAGCAGGGGCCCGACGAGCACCCATTTCAGCAACCAGTAGAACACCAGGCTCCTAGCCGTCCGATCGCCGCCGTCCGATCGCCGCGAATCCGTGAGCGCACCCTACTGCCTCGGCGGGCGTGCGACGATGGCGTCGTGCGCGTTTCCTCCCCGTTGTTCCCGCGGCGCCTACCGTGCGCGCATGGCCAACCCGGCGCCGGCTCCAGCCCGTCAACATCGAGGTGGGCTGGGCATGGCGACTGACCGGCCGGGCGACGACGGCTTCGACGCGGCGTGGGCCCAGATCGTCGCCGGGTACGACCGGCAGGTCGACGAGGCGGACCGGGTCGGGCTGAACGAGGGGCGACGCGACACCGACGACCCGACGGACGAGGCGCACGAGGCCGGGGACCGGCCCGGTGCCGGCGAGGACGGGTCCGATGTCGGGACGACGGTGCGCTACCGGGCGGTGCCGTGGGACGACGGCGGCCACTTCGTGCCGCCGACACCGCCGCCGCTCCCCCGTCCGCGCGGCGCCTCCGGCCTGGCCTGGATCGGGGTGCTCGGCGGGCCGCTGGTGCTGGTCCTGACCGCGGCCGCGCACCTTTCCCTGCCGACCCTGGTGACCGCCGCGTGTGTGCTGGGTTTCGTCGGCGGGATGGTGTTCCTCATCGTGCAGCTGGACGACGGTGACCGCGACGGCTCCGACGGCTGGGACGACGGCGCGCAGGTCTGAAGCCCGAAGGCCTGCCAGCAACCGGGCGGCGGTACTGTCCCGTCGTCGAGAACCCTGACCGCGGGTCACCATGAGCCGAAGGAGCAGCGTGCCGGCGAGCGACACCATCGAGATCACCGGTCACCTGATGGACGCCGGCATCTTGTCGCTGATCCTCGGCGACGTCCGCGAGTACGACGGTGACTACACGATCGACCGCTTCGACGTCGGCCGCGAGACCAACGACACCTCGCACGCCAAGCTCACGATCATCGCCGCCGACGACGACGCGCTACAGCGGCTGCTGATGCGGCTGCAGACCCGCGGCGCCAACCTCGTCGACCCCGGCGAGGCGACCCTCGAGCCCGCCGCGCAGGACGGCGTGTTCCCCGACGGCTTCTACTCCAGCACGAACCTGGACACGAGCGTCCGCCTCGGCCGGCGCTGGATCCCCGTGTCCAACCCCGAGATGGACTGCGGCCTGGTCGTCGCCGGCGAGGGTGACGGCGCCCGAGTGGAGACCGTCCCGATGTCCGACGTGCGCGCCGGCATGCGGGTCGTGTGCGGCGTCGGCGGCGTGCGCGTCAGCGTGCCCGCGCTGGACCGCGAGGCGGAGAGCTTCGGCTTCATGGAGTCCGACGTCTCCAGCGAGAAGCCACAGGCCGTGCTGGTGCGCCAGGTGGCCGACGGCATGCGCGAGGCGAAGGCGGCCGGCAAGCGGGTGCTGTGGGTGGGCGGGCCGGGTGTGGTGCACACCGGTGCCGCGCCGGCGATGGTGGCGATGGTCGAGGCCGGCTTCGTCGACATCTTGTTCGCGGGCAACGCCCTGGCCACCCATGACATCGAGTCCTCGCTGTACGGCACCTCGCTGGGCGTCGATCTGGCACACGGCCGCGGTGTGGAGCACGGGCACGAGCATCACATCCGAGCGCTGAACACCATCCGCAAGGCGGGCTCGATCGCGGCCGCGGTGGACCAGGGGGTGCTGACCGGCGGCATCATGCACGCGCTGGTGCGCGGTGGGCGCCCGTTCGTCCTGGTCGGCTCGGTGCGCGACGACGGACCGATGCCCGACGTCTACACCGACGTGCTCGATGGCCAGCGGGCGATGCGCGCCGAGCTCGGCGGCGTCGGTTTCTGCCTGATGGTGGCGACCATGCTGCACTCGGTGGCGACCGGCAACATCCTGCCCGCATCGGTTCCGCTGGTGTGCGTGGACATCAACCCGGCCACCGTGACCAAGCTGGCCGACCGAGGCTCCTCGCAGGCACGGGGCATCGTCACCGACGTGGGCTTGTTCCTCGAACAGCTGGCGCACGAGCTGGTGCCCGCCTACCGCACGGCCCACTAGGCGCGCGGGACCTCCACCCGGCCGCCGGTGCGCAGCGACTCGACACCGCACTCGGCCACCACCGCGGCCCGGTGCCCGTCGCGGGCCGTCGGCCCGTCGACCTCGCCGCGGTGCAACCCGTCGACCCAGCCCGCGAGCTCGATCCGGTACGCGTCGGCGAACCGGGCTACGAAGTCGGCACCCACGACCGAGCCGTCGACACCGTCGAGGCGGGTGGCCAACCCGTACGGCGGCGTGAGCCGCACCGTGCCAAAAGCACCGACGACCTCGCAGCCCACGTCGTAGCCGTAGCCGGCGTTGACGAACACCTCGACGGTGACCAGGGCGCCCGCCACCGTCTCGAGCAGGGCGACCTGCGGGTCGCGCATCCCCTCGACCCGGGGAGCGGTCACCGTGATCGCGGCGATCGGGTCGTCGAGCAGCCACGGCACGCAGTCGAGCTCGTGCACCATCGAGTTGCTGACGATCCCCTCCGACGTCGCCGACGGGTGGGCCACCGCGTTGCGGTGCACGCAGTGCACGACCAGCGGGCGCCCGACCCGACCACCGAGCACCGCCTCCCGCAGCTCGACGTACGCCGGGTCGTAGCGCCGCATGAAGCCGATCTGTACCAGCGGCCGGCCGGCCCGGTCCTCGGCCTCGACGACCCGGGCGGCGCCGGCGACGTCGACGGCGAGCGGCTTCTCGCACAGCACCGGGCGGCCGGCCTCGATGCAGGCCAGCGCCAGCTCTTCGTGGGTGGGGTCCGGCGCGGCGATGACGACGGCGTCGACGGCATGGATCAGGTCGGCGGCCGAGCCGGCCGCCTCGGCGGAAAGCTCGGCGCCCAGCCGCTCGGCGCTGCCCCGGTCGGAGTCGTGCACCACGGCGACCTCGGCGCCGGGCACCCACCGCGCCAGCATGCGCGCATGCGAGCTGCCCATCGCGCCCGTCCCGATCACGCCGACCCGCCATCGACCCCCCGTCATGGCCGCACCCAGCGGCGCTCGGCCGCCGACCGCAGCACCGCGTCGGTGAGCTGGGCGGCGACCACGGCGTCCTCGATGGTCGCGCCGACCGGTCGCCCCTCGGCGACCGAGCGCACCAGCCGCTCGGCCTCCACGACCTTGAGGTCGTCGAAGCTCATCGAGACCCCGGCGCCGGGCTGGAACGCACCGAACTGACCGTCGCCGGGCGCGACGTGACGCGTCCGCCAGGCCGCGTCCAGGTAGCCGCCCCCGTCGACCGCGCACGTCTCGAGCTGCCCCATCCGCTGGAAGTCCCACGCCAGCGCGCCCTCGTCGCCGTGCACATCGATCCGGTAGGCGCACTGCTCACCGATCGCGACCCGGGACGACTCGATCATGCCGCGCGCCCCACCGGCGAAGCGCAGCAACGCGGACACGTGGTCCTCGTTGCCGACCGGTCCGCGGCGGCCGCCGGCCACGGTGGTGGAACGCGGCGCGGCCGGATCGAGCGGCTCGGGTCGCTCGGTGATGAACGTGGCGGTGTCGGCGACCAGCTCGACGATGTCACCGGCGGCGTCGCCGACGACGTAGCGAGCCAGGTCGAGACCGTGGGTGGCCAGGTCACCGAGCACGCCACTGCCGGCCAGCAGCGGGTCGAACCGCCACGAGAGCATGCTGTCGGGGTGGGCCGCGTAGTCGCTCAGCAGACGCAGCGTGACCGTCTCGACCCGACCCACCCGACCCTCGCCGACCAGCTCACGGGCAAGCTCCACCGCCGGCGCGTTGCGGTAGTTGAAGCCCACCGCCGAGCGCACCCCCGCCGAGCCGATCGCGTCGGCCACCTCGGTGGTGTCGCCGAGGTGTCGACCGACCGGCTTCTCGATCCACACGTGCTTGCCCGCCTTGGCCGCGGCCACGGCGATCTCGGCGTGCACGAAGTTGGGGCCGGTCACGCTGACCACATCGACGTCGTCGCGACCGACCAGCGACTCCCAGTCGGGGTGGGCGACCTCGAAGCCGTAGCCCGCCGTCGCCTCCGCCCGTCGGGCCGGCTCCGGGTCGGCGACGGCGACCAGCCGAGGGCGCAGTGGCGTCCGGGGATAGTGCTGGAGGAGCCGGGTGTACGCCCGGGCGTGCACCTGGCCCATCCAGCCGAAGCCGACAACCCCGACACCGAGCGGGCGGCTGCCGGACAGGGCGGCGGTCACTCGTGGTGTACCTCCGCGGCCATCTCCTTGGCTACCTCGGAGTCCTCCCCCAGGCCGCTGGACAGCTCTTGGCTGAGTGCTTCGAGCTCGGCGCCGCCGGCCATCATGTCCACCAGCTGCTCGTGGGTGATCTCCGCCTTGGGGAAGTCACCCATGCTGCGACCGCGTCGCAGCAGCATGAACCGGTCGCCGACCGGGTAGGCGTGGTGCGGGTTGTGGGTGATCAGCACCACGCCGAGCCCGCGGTCTCGGGCTTTGGCGACGTACTTCAGCACAACACCGGACTGCCGGACACCGAGCGCGGCGGTCGGCTCGTCGAGGATGAGCACCCGGGCACCGAAGTAGACCGCACGCGCGATGGCCACGCACTGCCGCTCCCCGCCGGACATGGTGCCGATCGGCTGGTCGACGTCACGCAGGTCGATACCCATCGCCTGCATCTCGGTCAAGGTGGTCTTCTTCATCGTCTCGATGTCGAGACGACGCAACGGTCCGAACCCCTTGGTGACCTCGGAGCCGAGGAAGAAGTTGCGCCACACCGGCATCAGCGACACCACCGCGAGATCCTGGTAGACGGTCGCGATCCCCAGCGCCAGCGCCTCACGCGGCGACGACATGTGCCGCGGTTTGCCGTCGACGAGGAACTCGCCGGAGGTGTGCGTGTGCGCGCCGGCCAGGATCTTGATGAAGGTCGACTTGCCCGCACCGTTGTCGCCGAGCACGCACGTCACCTGACCGGCGCGCACCGAGGTGGTGACGTCGCGCAGCGCGATCACGCTGCCGTAGGACTTGCCGATGTCGCGGACCTCGATGATGGCCTCGCCGACCCCGTGACCCGAGTCGGCTGCTGGGGCCTCCTTGGTACTCATCGCACGGCCTCCGCTCTGCTCTTGACGAAGTTGTTGACCAGCACGGCACCCAGCAGCATCACGCCGAGGAAGGTGAACAGCCAGTCGTTGTCCCAGCCCTCGTAGACGATGCCCTGCCCCACCATGCCGAAGATCAGCGCACCGAGCGCGGCGCCGACCGCCGACCCGTAGCCACCGGTCAGCAGGCAGCCGCCGACGACCGCGCAGATGATGAAGATGAACTCCTGGCCGACACCCGTGACGCTTTGCACCGTGGTCGTCTTGAACAGCCCCAGCATGCCGACCAACCAGCCGGCGACCGCCGTGTTGACGAACAGCCCGATCTTGGTGCGGAACACCGGCACCCCGACCTGCCGGGCGCTGGTCTGCGCACCCCCGACGGCGAAGATCCAGTTTCCCGCCTTCGTGCGCAGCAGCACCCAGGTGGCCACCGCGGTGACCACGATCCACCAGAAGGTTACGGCGTAGATCGTCAGCGTGGAGCCGCCGATGTCGATCTTGACGAACGACCCGAACAGCTGTTGCCCTTGGACGTAGCCTGGCGCGTTCTGCAGGCCGGTCACCGACACCTGGTTGATCAGGATCTTCGTGACCGCGAGGTTCACCCCCTGCAGCACGAAGAACGTGCCGAGCGTGACGATGAAGCTGGGCAGCCCGGTGCGCATCACCAGCACCCCGTTGAGCACGCCGACGCCCACGGCCACCACCAACGCCGCCAGGATCGCCACCCAGACGTTCAGCTCGTACTCCGTCATCAAGATGCCGGTGGTGAGGCCGGTGGTCCCCCACATCGCGCCGGCGGACAGGTCGAACTCGCCGCCGATCATCAGCAGCGCCACCGCCACCGCCATGATCCCCACCGTCGACGACGTCAGGATCCAGGTGCTGGCACCGGAGGGTTGCGTGAATGCATCGGTCGTCACCCCGAAGAAGATGAAGATCGCGATCGCGGCCACCAGCGCGCCGACCTCCGGGCGGCGCAGGATGCTGGCCATGCGGTGCGAGCTCGCGAGCCGTTCATCGGCCGGCGGCTGCTGTTCTTCGGCGGGTGCCTCGGTGGTGGTGCTCATGACTGTTGCCTCATGACTGTCTCCTCATCCCTGCCTCGTCCCGGGGTTGGCACCGCATCAGCGGGTGCCGTTCTTAGCGAACAGGGCGACCTCTTTGGCGTTCTCCTTGGTGATGACCGCGGGCCCGGAGTAGACGGGCTGGCCGCCGCCGACGTCGTTGCCGTTGATGATGTTGAGGTACACCCCGGTCACGCCGAGGTAGCCCTGCACGTACGGCTGCTGGTCGATGGCGAAAGCCAGCTTGCCGTTGAGGACGTTCTGCGCGACGTCGGCGTTCACGTCGAACGTGCCGACCACCACGTCACGACCGGCGGCGTTCACCGCCCGGACCGCCGCACCGGACATGTCCCCGCCCAGGGCGAGGATGCCGTCGACGCTGCCGTCCTCGAGCTTGGACTGGATGGTGGCCTGTGAGGCCTGCAGGTCGGTGTTGTCGGCCTGCAGGTTCTCCATCGATCCGTTGAAGGTCTTCTTGGCGCCGGCGCACCGGTCCTCGAGCGCGACGTTGCCGGCCTCCTGGATGACACAGATGACGTTCTTGACGCCCGCGTCGTTCAGCTGCTCGCCGGCCGTCTCGCCGGCGATCTTCTCCCCCTGCCCGACGTGGGTGATCGCGCCGAAGTCCTGCCAGTCGTCGATCCCGGAGTTGATCGTGATGACCGGGATGCCGTTGTCGACCGCGGACTTGATGCTGGACTCGAGACCGTCCGGGTTGGCCATCGAGACCACCAGGCCGTCGGTGTTGTCGGCCATCGCGTTGTCGATCAGGATGCTCTGCTTGCCCGGGTCGGGGTCGTTGTTGTACTGCACCTCGATCCCGAGGTCCGTGCCGGCGCGCTGGGCGCCGGACTTCACCACGTCCCAGAACGAGTCGCCGGGAGAGGCATGGGTGACCACGTCGATGCGGATGTCCTCGGCCTTCTTGGGCGCGGCTGCCTGGCCGCCGTCGTCTCCTCCGCCGCCACCATCGCCACCGCCGCTGGTGTCGCTGCCGGTGCTGCAGGCCGCCAGCACCAGCACGCCGACGGCGAGTGCCGCTGACAACCTCTTCTTGATCGTCATGTCGATTCCTCTCGTCCTGCCGGGCACGGGGCCAGGCTGCTCGTCCCCACGGTCAGTGCGCCGTGGGGAAGTTGAGGTGCGCGAGGGACTCCTCGCGCACGTGTGGCCAGCGGGTTGTGACGACCTTGGCCCGGGTGTAGAAGCGGACCCCTTCGGGGCCGTGGATGTGGTGGTCGCCGAACAGCGAGTCGTGCCATCCGCCGAACGAGTGGTAGGCCATCGGCACCGGGATCGGCACGTTGACGCCGACCATCCCCACCTGGACGCGGCGCTGGAACGACCGCGCCACCTCGCCGGAGGAGGTGAACACCGCCGTTCCGTTGCCGTACGGGTTGGCGTTGACCAGCTCGAGCGCCTCGTCCAGCGAACCGACCCGGAGCACCACGAGCACCGGACCGAAGATCTCCTCGGTGTAGACCGACATGTCGGTGGTCACCTGGTCCAGCAGGGTCGGGCCGACGAAGAAACCGTCCTCGCTGCCCGGCACCGTCAGGTCACGACCGTCGACGACGACGGCGGCGCCTGCCTTCTCGCCCTCGTCGACGTAGCCCAGCACCCGGTCGCGGGCGGCCGCACTCACGACCGGGCCCATGTCCGAGCTGCTCGACGAGCCGGGCCCGACGGTGATCGCGCTGGTGCGCTGGCCGACGGCGTCGACCAGACCGTCGGCGACCGGACCGACGGCCACGACCGCCGAGATCGCCATGCACCGCTGGCCGGCCGAGCCGTAGCCGGCTGCCACCAGGTGGTCGGCGGCGAAGTCGATGTCGGCGTCGGGCATCACCACCGCGTGGTTCTTGGCGCCGCCGAGCGCCTGGACCCGCTTGCCGGTGCGGCTCGCGCGGTCGTGCACGGACCGCGCGATCGGGGTGGAGCCGACGAAGCTGACGGCGTCGACACCGGCGTGGTCGAGCAGCGCGTCGACCACCTCCTTGTCGCCGTTGACGATGTTGAACACCCCGTCGGGCAGCCCCGCCTCGGCGTACAGCCGGGCCGCCAGCTGCGAGGCGCCCGGCACCCGCTCGCTCGGCTTGAGCACGAAGGTGTTGCCGCAGGCGATCGCCACCGGGTGCATCCACATCGGCACCATCACCGGGAAGTTGAATGGGGTGATCCCCGCACACACCCCCAGCGGCTGGCGGAACGAGTGCGAGTCGACGCCGCCGGACACCTGGTCGCTGAACTCGCCCTTGAGCAGCTGCGGGATCCCGCAGACGAAGTCGACCACCTCGCGGCCGCGCACCACCTCACCGCGGGCGTCGTCGAGGGTCTTGCCGTGCTCGAGCGAGACCAGCCGGGCCAGCTCGTCGGTGTGCTCGTGGACCAGCTCGCGGAACCGGAACAAGACCTGCACCCGCGCGCTCAGCGAGGTCAGTGACCACTCGGCGAACGCCGACCGCGCCGCCGCGACCGCGGCGTCCACGTCGCCCGCGGTGCCGAGGCGGACCTGCGCCTGCGGGCGGCCGGCGGCCGGGTCGAAGACGTCGCCGGTGCGGCTGCTGCTGCCCGCGGTCGCCGACCCGCCGATCCAGTGCTCGATGGTGTGCATGTCAGTCGTCTCCTCGCGCCGCGCCGCCGGTGGCCGGCGGTGGGGTCAGGTAGTGCCGCTGGGCCGCCTTGTGCTGCTCGTAGCTGCTGCGGGCCGCCCGGGTGGACTCCAGCGTGGAGACGGCCGCGACCGGCACCTCCCACCAGGCGGGGGTCGCCGGCGCCGGGACCAGCGGGTCGGTCTCCACGTGCACGACCGTGGTCCGAGTCGACTCCCGCGCCTTCACCAGCGCCGCCCGCAGCTCCTCCGCGGTCTGGGCCGGCAGCACGTCGGCGCCGAGACTCGCGGCGTTGGCCGCCAGGTCGACCGGCAGCCGGTCGCCGTCCAGCCCGGTGTCGGTGCGGTAGCGGTAGCGGGTGCCGAAGCGCTGCGCGCCGAGCGACTCGCTCAGCGCGCCGATCGAGGCGAAGCCGTGGTTCTGCACCAGCACGACGACCAGCTTGACGCCCTCGGCGACCGCGGTCACCAGCTCGGTGGCCATCATCAGGTAGGAGCCGTCACCGACGACCACGAAGACCTCGCGGTCCTCGCCCTGGGCTGCCACGGCGAGCTTGACGCCGAGACCGCCGGCCACCTCGTATCCCATGCAGGAGTAGCCGTACTCCACGTGGTAGCCCTTGCGGTCCCTCGTCCGCCACAGCTTGTGCAGGTCGCCGGGCATCGACCCGGCGGCGCACACCAGCACGTCGGCCGGCTCGGTCGCCGCGTTGACCGCGCCGATGACCTCCGACTGCGCGAGTGGTGGCCCGTGGCCGAGGGTGTAGGCCCGCTCGACTGTCTGGTCCCACTCCCGGGCAAGTGTTGCGCCGCGCTCGGTCCAGTCGGTGTCGGCCGCCCAGCCAGCCAGGCCCGCCTGCAGCGCCCGCAGCCCCTCACGGGCGTCGGCGACCAGGGGGGTGGCCGACTGCTTGTGCGCGTCGAACGCGGCGACGTTGAGGTTGACGAAGCGGACGCCAGGAGCGCCGAACACCGTCCGCGACGCGGTGGTGAAGTCGCTCCAGCGGGTGCCGACCCCCAGCACCACGTCGGCCTCGGCGGCCAGCGCGTTCGCGGCGGTGGTGCCGGTGGCGCCGACCGCACCGACGGCCCGCGGGTGGTCGTAGCGCAAGGCACCCTTGCCGGCCTGGGTCTCCGCCACCGGGACCCCGGTCGCCTCGGCGAACTCCCGCAGCGCGTCGGTGGCGCCGGCGTAGATGACCCCGCCACCGGCCACCAGCAGCGGCTGCCGGGCGGAGCGCAGGACCTCGACGGCGGACGCGAGCGCCGCCGGCTCCGGCACCGGCCGTGGCACGTGCCACACCCGGGTCTCGAACAGCTCGACCGGCCAGTCGTACGCCTCGGCCTGGACGTCCTGCGGCAGCGCGAGGGTCACCGCGCCGGTCTCGACCGGATCGGTGAGCACCCGCATCGCCGCCAGCAGCGCCGCCGGCAGCTGCTCGGGGCGGTGGATCCGGTCGAAGTAGCGTGACACCGGCCGGAACGCGTCGTTGACGCTCGTGTCCAGGCTGCCCGGGTCCTCCAGCTCCTGCAGCACCGGATTGGCCACGCGGGTGGCGTAGGTGTCGCCGGGCAGCAGCAGCACCGGCAGCCGGTTGATCGTCGCCAGCGCAGCACCGGTGACCATGTTGGTCGCGCCCGGTCCGATCGAGGCGGTGACCGCGTACGTCGCGAGCCGGTCACGCTGGCGGGCGTAGCCGACGGCGGCGTGCACCATGGCCTGCTCGTTGCGGCCCTGGCGGTAGCGCAGCAACGGGCGGTCGCCGGCGTCGGCGGCGTTGGCGGCGAGCTCGTCCTCCAGCAGCGCCTGGCCGATGCCGGCCAGGTTGCCGTGGCCGAAGATGCCCCAGCAGCCGGCGATGAAGCGCTGCCGCTCGCCGTCGCGCTCGGTGTGCTGGGCGGCAAGGAAGCGCACCACGGCCTGGGCCACGGTGAGCCGGATGCGGTCGGTCATGTCGGCTGTCCCTTCGCCGCGGTGTCGCTCGAAGGCGCGGTGTCGGCGGTCGGTGCGGTGGTCAGCGGCAGCCTGGAGTCGACGAGCTGAGCGTCCCATCCCGCTCGCACCCAGGCATGCGCCGGGTCGTCGCAGATGTTCCAGGCCCGCGCACCGGGCCCGGCCATCACGTTGAGGTAATACAGGTCGTAGCCCGGCGCCGCCATCGACGGTCCGTGCCAGCCGTGCGGGATCAGCACCACGTCACCGTGGCGCACCTCGGCCAGCACGTCGATGTCGGCGCCGGCATGGCCGTACACGCGCTGGTAGGCGACACCACGGCGGTCGGGTCCGCCGGGTTCGGCGGGCACCGGCCCGCCGGCGACCTCGAAGTAGTAGATCTCCTCCAGCACGCTCTCGCCCTCGCGGTCCTCGTCGTGCTTGTGCGGTGGCCAGCTCGACCAGTTGCCGGCCGGGGTGAGCACCTCGCACACGATCAGCCGCTCGGCGTCCAGCACCCCGGGTGTCCCGAAGTTGTTCACCTGCCGGCTCGCCTGCCCGGCGCCGCGCAGCTCGACGGGCACGTCACCGGCGGCCCGGTAGGCCACGCCACGCTCCGCGCTCGATCCGCGCATGGTCGACGCCGCGGCCAGCGCGAACCGCCCGCCGTCAGCACTGCTCAGCTCGACCGCGCGACCGGGCGGGACGTACAGCGTGTCGCTCACCCCCGTGAACACGCTCTCGCGGCCACGCAGCTCGTAGGTCACGTCGTCCACGACCACCGTGCAGCCACCCGACAGCGGCACCACCAGCAGCTCGTTGCCGTCGGTGCGCAGGTCGGCCCGGTGGCCGTGGTCCAGCGCCAGCACGCGCAAGCCGCAGTACGTCCAACCGGCCCGCGCCGGGTCGACGTCGACCTCGTACGGCGCCGAGCCGCTGGAGCCCGCTGGCAGGTGCAGGTCGTGGGTGCGCGCGGTCATGCCATCAGCTCCACCGTGGCATCGACCGCGCCAGCGACGTCACCGTCGGGGGGGTAGAGCAGCGACCGGCCGACGACCATGCCCACCGCGGTGGAGTGGGCCAGCGCCTTGCGCCAGGTGTCTCGCTGCGCCGCGGCGTCGTCGGTGACCTCGCCGCCGAGCAGCACGACCGGCAGGGTGCTCGCGGCGAGCACCTGCCCCATGTCGGGAACGACCGGCAGCTTGAGCCAGGTGTGTGCGGACGTGCCCCCGAGACCCGCGGCGACCCCGGCCGAGCGGATCACGGCCTCGGTGCTGAGGAGGTTGCGCACCCGGCCGTCGACCCGCTCGCAGATGAATGGTTCCACAAGCGCCAGCCGCTGCCGGGCCGCGAGCGCGTCCACCGCGGCGGCACAAGCCTGCAGCGTCGGAGCGGTTGCCGGGTCCGTCGGGTCGACGCGCAGCAGCATCTTGCCGCCCTGCAGGCCGCCCGCGACGACGGCGTCGGCGGTGTATCCGGTGAAGCGGTCGTCCAGCTCGAACACCGTGCCGGCGAGCCCGCCGCGGTTCATCGAGCCGATGACGACCTTGCCCTCCAACGCGCCGAGCAGCAAGAGATCCTCCACCACGTCGGCCGTCCCCAGCACTCCGTCGACGCCGGGACGCGACAGCGCGATGCACAGCCGATCGAGCAGGTCCAGCCGGTCACCCATTGCCATCGCCCGGCTGCCTGCACGGAGGGCACCGCGAGCCGGATGATCGGCAGCCACCACCATCAGCCGGCCGGTGGCGCCGACGAGGCTGTCGGGTTGGCGTCGGGCCGCGGCGGCCTGCGCGATGCGGTGCGGCGCGTGCAGCCGGGTCGACACCAGGTCGTCCATGCCAACGGGGCCTGGGCGGGTGGTCGGGGAGGTCGTCATGGTGCCTGCACCAGGCCGCCGGCGGTCATGCCGCTAGGTTGCGCAGGTAGCCGAGGCTGACCGCGGCATCGGCCTGCGGGCGATGTGCGTCGGAGGCGCTCAACATCACGTCCTGTTCGAGCACGTACCAGCCACGGTAGCCGGACCGCTCGAGGATGGCCACGATCGCGGCGATATCGATGTCACCCTCGCCCAGCGGCCGGAACAGGCCCTCGCCCACCGCGGCGGCGAACGCCACCTCACCGGCCCGTACGCGGTCGGCTGCGGCGCAGTCGACGTCCTTGAGGTGGACGTGGACCATCCGGTCGGCGTGCTCGCCGGCCAGCACCACCGGATCGGTGCCGCCCAGCAGCAGGTGACCGGTGTCCAGGCACAGACCGACCCCCGATCCGTCGAGCACCCGCTGCACGTCCGACCGCGTTTCCACCACGGTCCCCACGTGCGGGTGCAGGCCGACGACGATGCCCCGCAACGCCGCCCGCTCGGTCAGGGCGTCGAGGTTTGCGAGCATCCTCGCCCATTGCCCGTCCGAGAGCGTCGGCCGCGAGTCGTAGCCGGACTCCCCGCTGGCTGCTGCGAGCACGATCACGTCCGCACCGGCGGCGATGCAGCTGCCGAGGTAGGAGTCCACGACCGGGAACGGGTCGACCTGCTCCTCGTGCAGCACCACCGGCAAGAACCCGCCGGCGGCCCGCAGACTGAACGACGCCAGCAGGGCCGCCTTGTCCACGGGCTGAACGGGCAGGAAGCCGACCGGGCCGAACTCGGTCGCGCGCAGTCCCAGCGCGCTCATTTGGCTCAGCACGAGGCGGGGCTCGAGCTGGACACCCCAACCGGGCACCTCGCACACCCCCCAGGAGATGGGGGCGGCAGCCACGCGGTCGAGCCTCATGGACCCGTCACCTTCCCCGCCGGGGCTGCATGCACCGCACACCCGCGGAGTCTCGTCCGGTTACCACGCGATGTCAAGGGTATGTCTTGACATATTGACGTGGACACATGGGCGTCGGATGCTGGCGCCCATGTCCGTGCAGCCGCGCATCGCTCTCGACCGGACCAGCCCGGTGCCGCTGTACTACCAGGTCGCCGAGCAGATGGAGGCCGCCATCGCCAACGGCGACCTCGCACCCGGCGACCGCATCAGCAACGAGGTGGACCTGGCCGGGCGGCTGGGGTTGTCCCGGCCCACCCTGCGGCAGGCGATCAAGGTGCTGGTCGACAAGGGGATGCTGGTGCGCAAGCGTGGCGTCGGCACGCAGGTCGTCGGCAACCAGATCCACCGGTCGGTCGAGCTGACCAGCCTGTACGACGACCTGCTCGCCTCCGGCCAGCAGCCGAACACCGATGTGTTGGCCTGTGAGGTGGTGGAGGCACCCGACGACGTGGCCGCCAGGCTCGGCATCGAGCCCGGGACGGCGGTGTGGTCGCTCGAACGGGTGCGGCGGGTCGCCGACGAGCCGCTGGCCTTGCTGCACAACCACCTCCCGGTGGACGTGGTCGACCTGCGAGCCGCCGACTTGCGGGCGGACGGCCTGTATGCCCTGCTGCGGCGAGCGGGGGTGGTGCTACGGGTGGCCAACCAGCGCATCGGCGCCCGCCGGGCCGAGGCACGAGAGGCGAGGCTGCTGGACGAACGCCGCGGCGCACCCCTGCTCACGATGCAGCGGGTGGCCTATGACGAGGAGGGTCACACGGTGGAGTACGGCGACCACATCTACCGGCCCAACCGCTACTCGTTCGAGCTGAACCTGGTCCGCCGCTGAGCCGGTGGCGCGCAGGCTCACTCGACCCAGCGCTGGCTCAGCCGTGCAACCGACGAGGAGCCGTCGCCCACCCACGAACGACGGGTGCGTGACCGCGACCTCGACCTCGACCGGCGGGACCGGGCCAGGTCGGCCGCACCCACCAAACCGGCCTCGTTGCCAAGATGTGCCCGCACGATCCGCGCCTCGGACCGGAAACCCCGCCCGGTCAGGGTCCGTCGGAATGAGTCGCGGGCGGGCGCGAGCAGCAGCTCACCGGCCGCCGACACCCCGCCGCCCACGACGAACAGACCGGTGTCCAGCGCGGCGGCGAGCCCGGCCATGCCCACGCCGAGCCACTGCCCCACCTCGCCGAGCAGCTCCTGGGCTGCGGGGTCACCCCTGCGAGCGGCCTCCGACACCATCGGACCGGTGATATCGGCCGGCTCGGCACCGATGTCAGCCAGCATGGGTTGGGACAGTGGCGAGTTGGCCGCGGCCATCTCCCGCGCCTCGCGGACCAGCGCGTTGCCGCTGGCGTACTGCTCCCAGCAGCCGCGATTGCCGCACTCGCAGCGGTGGCCGCCCGGCACCACCTGCATGTGCCCGAACTCGCCGGCCATGCCGTGCCGCCCGCGGTAGAGGTGCCCGCCGATCATGATCGCGCCGCCGATACCGGTGCCGAGCGTGATGCAGACCAGATCCTCCTCGCGCTGGGCCGCACCGAAGCGGAACTCTGCCCAGGCCGCCGCGTTGGCGTCGTTCTCGACGACTACTGCCATCGCGATGCGGCGCTGCACGGCGTCGCGCAGCGGCTCGTGCCGCCAGGCCAGGTGCGGCGCGAACAGCACCGTCGAGCGGGTGATGTCGACGAAACCGGCGGCACCGATGCCGACACCGACGACGTAGTGGCGCGACCTCAGCTCGCGGACGATGTCGGCGATGGTGTCCTCGACCTCGGTCGGGCTGGTGCTGGGGGTGTCGCGGCGGGTGCGGTCGACGACGTTGCCGTCGGGGTCGACGACACCGGCGGCCACCTTGGTGCCACCGATGTCGATCCCGATCGCGAGGCGCTCCAGCAACGGCACGACGGCATCCTCCCAGATGCGGGCGGGCCGTCGGGTGGCGCGCGGAGGTCAGGGCTGGCGGGCCAGATCGCCGGCACCGACGATCCCGGCGGTGTTGCCCATCTCGGCCAGCCGGATCTCGAGCGTCGGCCGGTGCCCACGCCCGCTCAGCTCGCGGCCGAAGGTCTCACGCAGCGGGCCGAGCAGCAGCTCGCCGGCAGCCGAGACACCGCCACCGACGACCGCTACCGCCGGGTCGAGAATGTCGGCTAGGGAGGCGAGACCGGCACCCAACCAGCGGCCGACGTCACTGACAAGCTCCTTGCTGGCGAGGTCACCGTCGCGGGCCAGTTCCGTGATCATCGGACCCTCGAGCGCACCCGCGTCACCGCCACAGGCCTCGGCGAGCGCACCCCCCAGCGGCGACCCCGACTGCACCAGCTCACGGGCCTCGCGCACGAGGGCGCGGCCGCTCGCGTACTGCTCCCAGCACCCGCGGTTGCCACAACCGCACCGCTCACCTTGAGGCACGACCCGCATGTGACCGACCTCGGCGGCCACGCCGAACGCCCCCCGGTGCAGGGCGCCGTCGAGCACGATGCCGCCGCCGATGCCGGTGCCGACGGTCAGCAAGATCAGGTCGTCGACGTGCTCGCCGGCGCCGAAGCGGAACTCCGCCCAGGCGGCCGCGTTGGCGTCGTTCTCGATCACGACCGGCAGGTCGATCTGCGCCATCACCCGGTCCCGCAGCGGCTCGTCGCGCCAGGCGATGTTGGGGGCGAACAACACGGTGGAGCGCCGGGAGTCGACGAAACCGGCCGCGCCCACCCCGACCGCCTCGACGGGGTGCCGCTCGCGGTGCCGGGTCGCCAGCTCGGCGATGGCCGCGGCGATCGCCTCGGCCGCCTCGGAGCCCGTGGCGTCCGGGGTCGGCACCTGCTCCTGCTCGAGCACGGCGCCCTTGTCGTCCACCACACCCGAGGCGATCTTGGTGCCACCGACGTCCACGCCGACCGTCACTCCCACCGGGAACCGCCCTGGTCGGGCTGGTCGGCGCCGGCGCCCCCGGCGTCGTCCGGGCGGGTCGGCGCGCGGGCTGCCGACTCGGCCAGCTCCCGCAGCGACAGCGCCAGCGCGGTCGCCGACGACACCACCCGCTCGCGCACCTCCGGGTCGGTGTTGCGGACGAACGCGACCGCCCGGCACAGCGGGCACCAGCCGCACTCAGGCGACTGCCCATTCGCGTGCCGGGCGCCGTCATGAGCTCGTTGCTCGGAAGCACCGAGCTGCTCGGCCTCGAGGTGCGCTCGGGCACGCGCCGACATCGCGTCGATCAGCCGGGTCGCCTCCTCCGCCGCCGAGCCCAGCCGGTCGTCGGCGCCCGCGCTCACCTGACCTCCTCCACTCGCCGCTTGAGCCCCTTGAGGGCGGCATCGATGATGACCTTCTCAGCCTTGCGGCGCAGCATGCCGATCATCGGGATGGACACCTCGACCGCCAACCGGTAGGTCACGGTGGTCGGGCCGTCACCGCGCCCGACCGGACCGTCGAGCGCGTAGGCGCCGGTCAGCCCCTTGAGCACCTTGCCCCGTACCAGAGTCCAGCTGACCAGGGTGTCGTCGTCCCACACGTAGGCGAGGACGTACTCGTCCCTAATCGGAGCGGCGTCCAGCACGAACCGCACCTGTTCGGGCCGGCCGTCGGGGCCGAGCGCCAACACCTCTGCCTGCTGCACGCCGGTGGCCCAGCTGGGATAGGACTCGAAGTCGGCGATGACCGCCATCACCTGGGCCGGCGCAGCCTCGATGGTGATGTCGGAGCTCGTCTGGTCGGCCATGGACGGAGAC
>JBBSNM010000024.1:0-29792 GCA_038232655.1 Propionibacteriales bacterium
GACACCCCGCCGTAGGTCGGCTTGACCCCGACGGTGCCGGTGACCGCGCCGGGCTGGCGGATCGAGCCGCCGGTGTCGGTGCCGATCGCCAGCGGCGCCTCGAAGGCGGCGACCGCGGCCGCCGACCCGCCGCCGGACCCGCCGGGGGTGCGCTCGAGGTCCCACGGGTTGTGGCTGGCCCCGAACGCCGAGTGCTCGGTGGAGCTGCCCATGGCGAACTCGTCCATGTTGGTCTTGCCGAGGATGGGCAGCCCCGCCGTTCGGAGCCGGGTGATCAGAGTGGCGTCGTACGGCGGGACCCAGCCCGCCAGCAGCCGCGAGCCGGCGGTGGTCGGCAAGCCCTTGGTCGCGACGACGTCCTTGACCGCGATGGGCACCCCGGCGAGGCGGTGCAGGGCGGCGCCGGAGGCGCGGCGGCGGTCGATCTCGGCCGCCTGGCCCAACGCACCTTCGGCGTCGACGTGCAAGAAGGCGTGGACGTCACCGTCGACGGCGGCGATGCGGTCCAGGTGCGCCCGGGTGACCTCCACCGAGGAGATCTCACCCGCGATCAGGCGCTCGGCGAGCTCGGCGGCTGGCAGCCGCAGCAGGTCACCGCTCACGCTTCCTCCCCCAGGATCTGCGGCACGCTGAAGCGCTGCTGCTCGACGCTGGGTGCGGCGGCCAGTGCCTCGTCGGCGCTCAGCCCGGGACGTACGACGTCGTCGCGGAAGACGTTGGTCACCGGCAGCGGGTGCGACGTCGGCGGCACCTCGTCGCCCGCGACCTCGCTCACCCGGGCAACCGACTCGACGATCACGGACAACTGCGGCGCGAGGTGGTCGAGCTCCGCCTCGGTGAGGTCGATGCGCGCCAGCTCCGCCAGGTGCGCGACGTCGGCGCGCGAGATCGAAGGGCTGGCCGCTTCAGGGGTGTCGGACACGGTGGTCGAGTCTAGGACCCGCGGATCGGTGCGCGGGTCGCGGTGCGCCACCCGGCACCGCCGATCGACCACGACCGTGGACGTGGCATAGGTCACCCCGAGGCGCGGCGTACGTCGTCTTGTGCCGAAACGGTTCGGCACTTACTGTTCTGGGTGGCCGACAACAAGCCCGGCGCAACCCTGCGGACCACCCATTCCGCGCAGCGAAAGAGCAACCCGTGAGTGTTCACCTGGCATCGGCTGATCGACCCCACGCAGACCTGCTGCGTTCCGGCACGGCCGCACTCCTCAAACCATCCTCAGCCGTGCTCGTCGGAGCCTCCGAGCGCTTCCCCGAGCTGGCGACCAACGTGCAGGTCGGCGCCGTCGACGGCGCCTGGGGTGTGCACCCCGAGCATGCATCGGTGGAAGGCCTCGCCTGCATCCCCACCATCAGCGACCTTCCCATCAGCCCGGATGTCGCCGTGCTGGCAGTGGGGCAGCACCAGCTGTTGCCGGCCCTCCAGCAAGCGCTGGACGCTGGCATCAGGGCGTTCGTCCTGCCGGGGCTCGGGTCCGAGGCGGGACCCGAGGCTGCCTCCACCACGCAGCAGGTCCAACAGCTGGCCGATGCCCGCGGTGCCGCGGTGCTCGGCCCCAACTGCATGGGGATCGCGGTCCCAGGGCGCCCCTCGGGGTGGTTGGCCACGATCCCCGAGTCCTTCCTGCCCGGCTCGGTCGGGATCGTCAGCCAGTCGGGCTCTATCGCGGACGCCTTCGTGTCCCTCGGCCCACGCATCGGCTTCAGCGCCGTCGTCTCCTGCGGAGCAGAGCTGAACCGCGACGTTGCCGACTTCGTCGCCGAGATGGTGACCGACGACGCAACCCGAGCCATCGGGGTCTTCGTCGAGACCGTGCGTCGGCCCGCCGCGTTCGCGGAGGCGCTGCGGCTCGCGGCTGCCGCGGGCAAACCTGTCGTCTGCCTCAAGATCGGCAAGTCGGAGGTGGGGCGGCGCGCCGCCCTGGCGCACACCGGCGCGATCGTCGGGTCGCAGCGCGCCTTCTCGGCGCTGCTGGCGACCCACGGCGTCATCGAGGTGCAGGACCTGCCGGAGATGATCGAGCTGCTCGAGGTGTTGAGCAAGTCCGCCCGCCCGGCGGGGCTGCGGATCGGGGCGATCACCGAGTCGGGCGCCGAGGCAGGTCTGCTCGCCGACCACGCCGCTCGGCAGGGCTTCTCGCTGCCCGACCTCGATGCCGAGCCGCGCGACGCCCTGGCCGCCGCGTACCCGCAGGTCGCGCCGACCAACCCGCTGGATCCCTGGGCGCTGGCCAACCCGGTCGAGGTCTACCCCTTCGGCATCTCGGTGCTTGCGGCATCCGGCCAGTTCGACATCCTGCTCGGGCAGGTCGACCTGTCCCGGCACCGCGGTGCGCGCTATCAGCGCTGGTGCGAGTCGGTGGTGCAGGCGCTCGCAGACGCCCGCGCGCGGACGGGCATCTACGTGGCGATGACCACCGTGCACAACACCGATCCGCCCGACGACCTCGCCCGGTTCGCGCTCGAGCACGACGTTGCCGTCCTGCGTGGCGTCTCGCAGGCGATGGGCGCGCTGGCACACGCCGCCTGGTGGTCCCCGGTGCGCGGCGGCGAGCGACCTGAGCACGATGAGGTGAACAGCCAGGAACTCGGCATCGCCGACCTGAGCGGCGCGCTGTCGGAGGATGTGTCGGCTGCCGTGCTCGAGCGAGTCGGCGTCAGCTTCGCTCGACGTGGTCGAGCTGCCACCGCCGAGGAGGCCGTAGCGGTGGCCTCCGAGATCGGCTATCCGGTCGTGGTCAAGATCGACGGGCCCGCCCATAAGGCCCGAGAGGGCGGCGTCGTGCTGAACGTCAGCTCCGATGAGGCGGTGGCCGCGGCCGTGCGGACCCTCGCGCGTCCGGTGCTGGTCGCGAGCCAGGTGCCGGCGGGCGTGGAGGCCTATTGCGGGATGGTTCGCGACCCGCACTACGGTCCGGTCTACGCTCTCGGTTACGGCGGCAGCCGGGTGGAGACGATCGCGCCCGTCCTTGCCACCGGACCGCTGACAGCGACGATCGTCGAGCAGATGGTGGGACGAGCCGGACTCACGCGGTGGTCGCAACGGCTCGGTGACGCCCTGCTCGCCCTCAGCCGGCTCGCCACGGACTGCCCGCAGATCGTCGAGATCGACATCAACCCGCTGATCTGCAGCGACGCCGGGGAGGTCACTGCCGTCGATGCCTTGGTCGTGCTCAGCGACGGCTCGCAGGCGACGCTCCCTCCCACGCAGCGGCGGCGTACGGCCAGTGCCTGATGCCGCCGAGGCGTACCGTCGCGAGTTCTTGACCCGCGCGACGTCCTCGTCCGGGCCGCCCGACCGGCGGCCGGGCATCAAGGACGTCGCCGCCATCGCGCGGGTGTCGGTGGGGACGGCATCCGACGCGCTGAACGGCACCGGTCGGGTCGCGAGCCGCACCCGAGCCCGCGTGCGTCAGGTCGCCGAGGCGATCGACTATCGACCGAGCACGTTGGCCCGTTCGCTGCGCACGAACAGGTCGCACACCATCGGCCTGTCCATCCGGCCCTTCGGCGGCGCGCCGTGGCAGTACCTCGCCGTCAGCTACTACGCGCGGCTGCTCGCCGCGGCGACCGCCGAGGCCCTGCAACGCGGCTACGCGCTGATCGTGCTGCCGAACGCCCCGCAGATCCTGGGCCGCATCGTCATCGACGGCGCGATCATCGCCGACCCGAGCCCGCACGACCCGCTCACCGACGAGCTCGACCTGCTCGGAGTCCCTTTCGTCTCCGACCTCAGCCGCCTCGACGACCCGGCGGCCCTGTGTGTCGGCAACGACCATGCAGCCGCCGCCACCAAGGTCTGCGAGCACTTCCGAGCAGAGGGCGCCCGGACGGTCGGCATGCTCGTCTCGGACGGGACCGAGGACTACACCACCCGGAGCCTGCACGGCTACCGGACCTGGTGTTCGCGAGTCGGCGTCCCGGTGCGCGTGGAGCGGGCCTCGACGGTCGACCCCACGGCCATCGCCACGGCTGCCGACCGGCTGATGACCGGCCCGGAGCGCCCGGACGCGATATACACCACTGAGGGTCCGGCGGGGGATCTCCTCCAGGTGGCGGCGCGGCGGAACAACCTGCGGGTGCCCGACGACATTTTGCTCGCCTGCGCCGAGGTCTCGGTGACCGGCCGGGACGAGCCAGAGCTGACGACGCTCAGCCTGAACGCGGAGCACGTCGCCGAGCGGGCCGTGGACCTGCTGGCCAAGATCCTCGAGGGTCAGCACCCCGACGACCGCCACCGGGTCGTCGACACCACCCTGCACGTCCGCGGGTCGTCGACCCGGGTGAGTCACTGACGGGCGGGCCGCCATGGGGCTGGTGGTCGCCGCTCTCGTCGGCGGTCGAAAAGTGACTCCGCGGGGTCACTAGTTGCAACGTCAAGCATATTGTCCCTTTCGGGGCCGCCCGCTCCCGTCAGTGGTCACGTACGACAGGTTCGCGGGCGCGGACGTGTCGTATCTGACCACAGTCGGCGGGGGTCACCAGATGCGGACCCGCTCGTCGTCGGCCAGCCACATGCCGTCGCCCTCGCCGACGTCGAACGCCTCGTGGAACTCGTGCAGGTTGCGTACGACGTTGGCGCGGAACTCCGCCGGGCTGTGCGGGTCGGTGGCCAGCCGCCGAAGCTCCTCCTCGTCGCGGATCGCCTGCCGCCAGACCTGCCCCCAGCCGAGGAAGACCCGCTGCTGCCCGGTCAGGCCATCGATCTCGGGCGCGTCGGCGCCATCCAGGCTCAGCTCGTAGGCCTTGTGCGCGATCGTGATGCCGCCGAGGTCGCCGATGTTCTCGCCGACGGTGAGCGCCCCGTTGACGTGGTGACCCTCCAGCCCGGCGGGCTCGAAGGCGTCGTACTGCGCGATCAGCGCCTTGGCCCGCTCGTCAAAGTTGGCCCGGTCGTCCTCGGTCCACCAGTCGGTGAGCCGGCCCTCGCCGTCGTAGCGGCTGCCCTGGTCGTCGAAGCCGTGCCCGATCTCGTGCCCGATCACTGCGCCGATGCCGCCGAAGTTGACCGCGTCGTCGGCCTCGGGGTCGAAGAACGGCCAGCGCAGGATCGCCGCGGGGAACACGATCTCGTTCATCCCGGGGTTGTAGTAGGCGTTGACCGTCTGCGGGGTCATGTGCCACTCGTCTCGGTCGATCTCACCGCCGAGCTTGGCCAGGTTGCGGTCGGACTCGAAGGCCACCGCCCGCCGGGCGCTGCCGAGCAGGTCGGCGCGCTCGATCACCAGCGAGGAATAGTCGCGCCAGCTGTCGGGGTAGGCGATCTTGGGGGTGAACTGTTCGAGCTTGGCCAGCGCCCGCTCCCGGGTCTCCGCCGACATCCAGTCCAGCTGGTCGATGTCGGCGCGGTAGGCCTCGACCAGCCAGCCGACCAGCTGCTGCATCCGCTCCTTGTGCTCGGGCGGGAAGTGCGCGGCGACGTACAGCTGACCGAGCGCCTCCCCCAGCCCCGCCTCGACGACGCCGACGCCGCGCTTCCACCGCTCGCGCAACTGCGGGACGCCCGACAGCCGGGTGCCGTAGAAGGCGAAGCTGGCATCGACGAACGGGGCGGACAGGTACGCGGCGCAGGCCCGCACGTGGTGGAAGACCAGCCAGGCCCGCCAGTCGGCGAGCGGGCGCTCCTGCAGCAGCCGGCCCGCCGCCGCCAGCGCCTCGGGCTGGCGCACGACGACCTCGTCGAACGCCCCGTCGGGTGCATGCAGCCCGGCCAGCCATTCGTCCCAGTGCAGGCCGGGGGCCAGCCCCCCCAGCGCGGACCGGGAGTGCTTGTTATGGGTCTTGATCGCGTCCCGGCTGTCGACGTTGGTCCAGTGCCCCTGCGCGAGCGCGGTCTCCAGGTCCATCACCCGCTGGGCGGCGCCGGTCGGGTCGGGCTCGCCGACCAGCCGCAACATCGTTGCGACGTGCGCGACGTAGTCGGTGCGCAGGTCGGCGTAGGAGTCCTCGCGGTAGTACGCCTCGTCGGGCAGCCCGAGCCCTCCCTGCGCGAGCTTGACGATGTAGCGGGTCGGGTCGTCGCCGTCGTTGTCGACGTACCACCCGATCACACCCGGCGTGCCGTGCCGCTGCAGCCGGCCGACCAGCCGCATCAGCTGGGCGGTCGAGGTGACGGCCCGGATGTCGGCCAGGTCGGCGGTCAACGGCTCGGCGCCGCAGCGCTCGACCTCCGCGTCGTCCATGAAGGCCGCGTACAGGTCGCCGACCTTGCGCTGGTCGCTCCCGGCGGGAGCGTCGCTGGCCGCTGCCTGCTCGCACAGCTCGCGGACGTCCATCTCGGCCTGGTCGCGCAACACGTGGAACGCGCCGTGCACAGCCCGGTCGGGCGGGATCTCGGTGCGCTCCAGCCAGCGGGCGTTGACGTGCCGGAACAGGTCGTCGCGCGGGCTGACCTCGTCGGAGAGCTCGTCGACCTCGATGCCGCTGTGGCCGGTGCTGGTCATGCGCGTCCTTTCGTCGAGTGCGACCTCGCGCCATCCTAGGTTTGGTTCGCCTTCCGCGTTCTTGGCACCGGCGCGAGTTGCTCTGCCCACACGGGTAGGGCTCGCGCTTGGCCGGCCACCCCACGCGTGTGACCGGGCCACTCGGTCCCGTGCGCACCTTGCGAATGCCAAACCGGTGCGGAAGGAACCGAGTGCGGCCCCTCGGGGTGGGGCGTCGCCTTGCTGTCCAGCCGGGCCCGACCAGGTAACCAAACGGGTTCAGTCGTCAGGGCGCAACCGGTCCGTCGGCGAGCAGCCGACGGAAGCCGTCCTCGTCGAGGACGGGGACGCCGAGCTGCAGCGCCTTGTCGTGCTTGCTGCCGGGCGAGTCGCCGACCACCACGTAGTCGGTCTTCTTCGACACCGAGGCGGTCGCCTTGCCACCCCGCGCGGTGATGGCCTCCTTGGCCTCGTCGCGGCTGAAGCCGGCAAGTGAGCCGGTGACCACGACCGACATGCCCTCGAGGGTGCGCGGCACCGAGGCGTACGCCTCGTCGGCCATCCGCACACCGGCGACCGCCCACTTGTCGACGACCGCCCGGTGCCAGTCGACCTCGAACCACTCGCGCACCGCCTCGGCGATGGTCGGGCCGACCCCGTCGACGTCGGCGAGCCGCTCGGTGTCGGCCGCCCTGATCGCCTGCATGCTGCCGAGCGCGGCCGCCAGCGCCCGGGCGGCGGTCGGGCCGACGTGGCGGATCGACAGCGCCACCAACACCCGCCACAGCGGCTGGGACTTGCGCTCGTCGAGGTGGTCGAGCAGCCGCCGGCCGTTGGCCGACAGGGCACCGTCCTTCTTCACGAACAGCGGCACCCGCAGCAGCGTCTGCTCGTCGAGGGAGAACAGGTCGCCCTCGTCATGCACGACACCGGCGTCGAGCAACCCGGCGGCCGCCTCGTAGCCCAGCACCTCGATGTCGAAGGCACCACGCCCCCCGACGTGGAACAGCCGCTCGCGCAGCTGAGCCGGGCAGGACCGGGTGTTGGGACAGCGGATGTCCGCGTCGCCCTCCCTGGTCGGCGCCAGCGGCGTGCCGCACGAGGGGCAGTGCGTGGGCATCGTGAAGGCCCGCTCCGACCCGTCGCGCAACGCCACCACCGGCCCGACGATCTCGGGGATCACATCGCCGGCCTTGCGGACCACGACGGTGTCGCCGATCAGCACCCCCTTGCGCTCAACCTCGGTCTGGTTGTGCAGCGTGGCCATCTCGACGGTCGATCCGGACACCAGCACCGGCTCCATCACGCCGTAGGGGGTGACCCGGCCGGTGCGGCCGACGTTGACCCTGATGTCGAGCAGCCGGGTATTGACCTCCTCGGGCGGGTACTTGTACGCGATCGCCCATCTCGGCGCCCGCGACGTCGAGCCCAGCCGGCGCTGCAGGTCGACCTGATCGACCTTGACCACGACGCCGTCGATCTCGTGGTCGACGTCGTGGCGGTGCTCGCCGTAGTAGTCGATGTGGGCCAGCACCTGGTCGAGGTCGGTGAACACCCGCACCCGGTCGCTGACCGGCAGCCCCCATGCGGCCAGCGCGGCGTACGCCTCGGACTGGCGCTCCGGCTCGAAGCCAGTGCGGGCACCCACCCCGTGGCAGACCAGGCGCAGCGGCCGGGAGGCGGTGACCCGCAGGTCCTTCTGCCGCAGGGAGCCGGCCGCGGAGTTGCGCGGGTTGGCGAACGGGTCCTTGCCGGCATCGACCAGCCGGGCGTTGAGGCCGGCGAACTCCTCGACGGGAAAGAACACCTCGCCGCGCACCTCGACCAGCTCGGGCACCGGGTGCTGCTCGGTGCCCGTGAGCCGGTGCGGGACTCCGCTGATCGCCCGGACGTTGCCGGTGACGTCCTCGCCGACGCGTCCGTCGCCGCGGGTCGCGCCCCGGGTGAGCCGGCCGTTCTCGTACAGCAGGTTGACCGCGACGCCGTCGACCTTGAGCTCGCAGCAGAACTCCGCCCCGGTGCCACCCTCGCGCTCGACTCGGCGCAGCCAGGCGTCCATCTCGTCGCGGCTGAACGCGTTGTCGAGGCTGAGCATCCGCTCGCGGTGTTCCACGGGGGTGAACAGCGTGGACACCGCTCCCCCGACCTGCTGGGTGGGCGAGTCGGGGGTGCGCAGCCCAGGGTGCGCCTCTTCCAGCTGCTCCAGCTCGCGCAGCAGCGTGTCGAACTCGGCGTCGGAGAGCGTCGGCTGGTCGAGCACGTAGTAGCGCCAGCGGGCGTCGCCGACCTGCTCGGCCAGCTCGCGATGCTGCTCGCGGGCGGCGGGCGGCGCGGGCTCGGGTGCGGGCTCGCTCACACGTGCATCTTGCCCGTTGCCTCCGACAGCTGCCGGGCAACACGGTGCGCCCGGGCGTACACGCCGCGGGCGCCAGCCGGGCTGGCTGCGGCCAGGCCGCAGGCCGGCGTCACCACCAGGCGCGGCGCGACCACCGGCGGGTCGAGGTCGAGTGCGTCCAGCAGCCGCAGCAGGCCGTTGATGGGGCCGCCGGTGTCACCAGCCAGGTGAAGCCCCGGCCACAGGTCGACGCCGCCGTGCACGGCTGCCGCCAGCGCGTCGATGTCGGCGGGGGTCAGCAGCGAGACGTCGAGGCTGACCGCGGTGGCGCCGGCCCCGGCGAGCAGGGCCACCGGCGCCGAAGCGGCACAGCAGTGCACGACCGGGCGACCGCCAGCCGAGGTGACCGCACCGAGCACGGTGGCGAGCGCGTCGGAGGCCTCGGGAGCGGCGACCGTGCGGTGGCGGCCGAAGCCGCTGGCGGTCGGCACCGCCCCGGCCAGCACCGCGGGCAGGCCGGGCTCGTCCAGCTGGACGACCACCTCGACGCCGGACAGCCGCCGGCGCACGTCGGCGACGTGCGCGGCGACCCCTTCGGCCAGCGACTGGGCCAGCTCTCGGCGGGCGCCATGGTCGGCGAGGACCCGGTCGCCGCGCGGGCGCTCCAGCGTCGCCGCCAACGTCCACGGTCCGGCCACCTGCACCTTGACGGCACCGGCCCAGCCCTGGGTGTGTTCCTCGAGCGCGTCGAGGTCCTCGGCGAGCAGCGAGCGGGCCCGCCGCTGGTCCAGGCTGCCGCCCGACGCCGACACTCCCCCGCCGGTGAGCCGCCAGCCGGCCGGCTGCAGGTCGGCGGCGAGGTCGGCGAGCAGCCCGACCGCTCGGCCCGTCATGCTCGCGGCAGCACCGCGGCCGGGCAGCTCAGGCAGGTGGACCAGGTCGGCGTCGGCGTCAGCGGCCGCGTCGACCACCAGCTGGACCGCCGCCCGCACGTCCGAGCCCGGCAGTGAGCCAACCCCGGTCGCCCGCGCACTCACGCCGACCCGCCGGCGCCGGGCGCACTCACACCGACACCGCGCGATGCGTCCGGGCGATGGTGGCGCTGCCGACGACGAGGGTGCCGAGGTAGACCACCGCAGCCTGGCCGGGCGCGATGCCGTGCGCCGGGCTGTCCAGGTGCAGCTGAACGGCACCCGGTTCGTCGGCCATGGCCAGCCGGGCGGGCACCGGCTCTCCGTGCGCCCGCAGCTGCACCGTGCAGGTCAGCGAGCCGCCGGCGGCGTCCGGCGGCGGACCGCACCACCGGGCGGCCACCGCGTCGAGGCAGTCGACGGCGAGCCCGGCATGCGGACCGACGGTCACCGTGCCCGACACCGGTTCGATGTTCAGCACGTAGCGCGGGTGCCCGTCGGCGGCCGGTGCGCCGATCCGCAGCCGCCGACGCTGCCCGATCGTGTAGGCGTACGACCCGTCGTGCCCGCCCAACCGCTCGCCGGACTCGTCGACCACGTCGCCGGGGCGCTCGCCCAGCCGGGCACGCAGGAAGCCGGCTGTGTCGCCGTCGGCGATGAAGCAGACGTCGTGACTGTCCGGCTTGTCAGCCAGCGCCAGCCCGCGGTCGGCCGCCTCGGCCCGTACCTGGGCCTTGGCCGTGTCGCCGAGCGGGAACAGCGCGTGCGCCAGCTGCTCGGCGGTCAGCACGCCGAGCACGTACGACTGGTCCTTGGCCGAGTCGACCGCTCGGTGCAGCTCGCGCCCGGCCGGCCCGTCGACGACCTGCGCGTAGTGCCCGGTCGCCACCGCGTCGAAGCCGAGTGCCAGCGCCCGGTCGAGCACCGCGGCGAACTTGATCTTCTCGTTGCACCGCAGGCACGGGTTGGGTGTGCGTCCGGCCCGGTACTCCTCAACGAAGTCCTCGACCACGTCGGTGTGGAAACGCTCCGACAGGTCCCAGACGTAGAACGGGATGCCCAGCACGTCGGCAGCCCGGCGCGCGTCGCCGGCGTCCTCGATGGTGCAGCAGCCCCGGCCACCGGTCCGGTACGACTGCGGGCGACGCGACAGCGCCAGGTGGATGCCCGTGACGTCGTGGCCCGCGTCGACCGCGCGGGCGGCCGCAACCGCGGAGTCGACCCCGCCGGACATGGCGGCCAGCACGCGCACTTTTCAACGCCTCCCGGTGGCGGCCAGGCCGGCGGAGCGGGCCCGCTCGACGACCGGCCCGATCGCCGCGACCGCGGCGTCGATGTCGGCCTGCGTCGAGTCGTGGCCGAGGCTGAACCGCAGCGAGCTACGGGCCGCTGCGTCGTCGGCACCCATCGCGAGCAGCACGTGGCTGGGCTGCGGGACGCCCGCGGTGCAGGCCGACCCGGTCGAGCACTCGACCCCCTGCGCGTCCAGCAGCATCAGCAGCGCGTCGCCGTCGCAGCCGGGGAAGGTCAGGTGCGCGATGCCCGGCGCGCGCGCGGCCTCTCCCGCCGCCACGGGTGGCCCGTTGAGCACCACGTCGGGGACTGCCGCACGGATGCCAGCGACCAGGCTGTCCCGCAGCCGACGCAGCTGGGGTGCCTGCGTGGCGCGCCGCTGCACGGCGTGGTCGACGGCCACCGCGAAGGCGCAGATGCCCGCCACGTCGGCGGTGCCGGAGCGTACGTCGCGCTCCTGACCACCACCGTGCAGCAGCGGCACCAGGTCGAGCTCGCGGCGCACGAGCAGCGCGCCGACCCCCTGCGGCCCACCGACCTTGTGGCCGCTGATGCTCAGCGCGTCGACTTCGAGGTCGGCCAGGTCGACCGGCAGGTGGCCGATGGTCTGCACCGCGTCGGTGTGCACCGGCACGCCGTGCGCGTGCGCGAGCGCGGCCGCAGCGGCGAGCGGCTGCACGGTGCCGACCTCGTTGTTGACCCACATGCACGACATCGCGGCCACCGAGCCGGGGTCGCGGTCGAGCGCCGCAGCCAGCGCGTCCAGGCGCAGCGCACCGGTGTCGTCGATCGGCAACAGCTCGACCTCGGCACCCTCGTGTCGGGCCAGCCAGTCGACGGGGTCGAGCACGGCGTGGTGCTCGCCGGCGGTGGTCAGCAGCCGGCGGCCGTCTCGGGCCCAGAACAGGCCCTTGACCGCGAGGTTGTCGGCCTCGGTGCCGCCGGCGGTGAAGACGACCTCGCTGGGGCGGGCACCGAGCGCCGCCGCGAGCTGCTCGCGGGCCTCCTCGACCAGTCGGCGGGCGCGCCGGCCGGACGCATGCAGCGAGGAGGCGTTGCCGACGTCACCGAGCCGGGACCGCAGCTCGTCGATCGCAGCGTCGACCATCGGGGTGGTCGCCGCGTGGTCTAGGTAGTGGGTGCGCCCCGGGCTGAGTGCGGACATCGTGGGCCATGCTACGGCGGCTAGGTTGGCGCCCGTGCCGGGCGACCCCAATCACCAGGTCTGGCGCAGCGGAGTCGAAGGATCCGAGGTGGTCTTCCGGCTCGCCGACCTTGATGGACAGCTGACCGGGGTGCGGCTGTGGCAGCAGCTCGGACTGCCCGGCGGGACCCCCGACTTCACCCGGGTCGACGGCGGCTGGGAGCTGCGACTGGCCCGTCCGAGCGCACACCGGATGGAGTACCTGTTCGCGCTTCGCGACACCGACGGTCATGAGCGCACCGTGGTCGACCCAACCAACCCCGTCCGGGTGACTGGCGCGTTCGGTGACCACTCCGTGCTCGAGCTGCCCGGCTACACCGCGCCGCGCTGGTTGCAGGTGCCCCCCGTCCCGTCGACGTGCAGCCCGCTGCCGGTGATCGGGACCGCGGTCGGCGACGTGGACGTGACCGTTTGGGCACCTGCCGACGCCGAGCCGGCCGAGACGCTGCCGCTGCTGGTTGCCCATGACGGACCGGAGCTCAGCTCGTACGCAGCGCTGGACCGCTTCGTGGGCGCCGGCATCGCCACCGGTGAGCTCCCGCGGATGCGGCTGGCGTTGCTCGCGCCGGGCGAGCGCGACGCGTGGTACTCCGCCAACGCCGACTACGCCCGTGCGCTGAGCGATCAGGTGCTGCCGGCGGTGCGCGCGGCCCACCCGGCCACGGCCGGCGTGGTGGGGCTCGGTGCCAGCCTCGGTGGTCTGGCACTCCTGCACGCGGAGTGGTCGCACCCCGGGACGTTCGCCGCCCTGTGCTGCCAGTCGGGGTCGTTCTTCACCGCCGAGACCGACCCGCAGGAGCGCGACTTCTCCGGCTTCGGCCCGGTGAGCGGTTTCGTGGGGCGGGTGCTGGCGGCGGAGTCGGCGCCCACGTCGGTGGCGGTGGCCTTGACGTGCGGCTCGGCAGAGGAGAACGTGCACAACAACCGGGTGCTCGCGGCGAAGCTGTCAACGCTGGGGCTGGCGGTCTCGTACGCCGAGAGCCCGGACGTGCACAACTACACCGGCTGGCGCGACGTCCTCGACCCGCACCTGGCTGCCCTGCTGCAGCGCGTCTGGAGGTGAGCGTGGAACGCGAGCAGGTGGAGCTCGCGGGGGACGGGTTGGACCGCGTCGGGACGGTGATCCGCTACGGCCACTGGGGCCGGCCAGTAGTCGTGTTCCCCAGCGAGCAGGGTCGCGCCTCCGACTACGAGTCCAACGGCATGGTCGACGCGGTGGCGCCGCTGATCGACGCCGGGCGGGTCAAGCTCTACTGCGTTGACTCCTTCGACCACCTGAGCTGGTCCGACCGCGGGTTGTCGCTGGAGGACAGGGCCCGCCGGCACGGCGCGTACGAGCGCTGGGTAGTCGACCAGGTGGTGCCCGCCATCGGCCGCGACAGCCCCGGTGCTCGCGACGCGGTGGTCACCGGCTGCAGCCTGGGCGCGTTCCACGCGCTCAGCCTGGCGCTCAAGCGCGCCGACCTGTTCCCGGTGGCGATCTGCCAGTCGGGCAGCTACGACCCGTCCCGGTGGCATGTCTGGGGCGAGCGCGGCGACGCGGCGTACTTCACCAACCCCACCGACTTCGTCGCCAACCTGGGCGGTGACCACCTCGACTGGCTGCGCGGGCGGCTGTTCGTGCTGCTGACGGTCGGTCAGGGCGCGTGGGAGACCGACCCCACCGGCTCGCTGCCGTCAACGCGGCAGCTGGCCGGGTTGCTGCGCGAGCGTGGCATCCCGCACGAGCTGGACGAGTGGGGTCACGACGTCGCCCACGACTGGCCCTGGTGGCAACGCCAGATCGCCCATCACCTGCCCCGATTCTGTTGAGCCCAGGACCCGTTGAGGAGCGCTCATGCCGGACATCTCGAGACACCTGATCGGTCTGCTGCTCGGCGCGGAGGAGGACTGGCCGCGCGCGTTCGAGGAGCTCCTGCGGCGGGTCGGACCGATCGTCGACAGCGACGGGCGCCGGCACGAGCTGGCGGTGGAGCGGCTGAGCGTGGAGCCGTTCGACCTGCGCGACCCGGTTCGCACCGACCTGGTGATCGACCGGCTGGCGCACTGGTACTACCACCCCCGCGAGTGGCTGAAGAAGGCCGCGCTGATGGACGACACCTACCTGCTCAACTCGCCGTTCACGTTCCAGTCGATGGAAAAGCACAGCGCGTACTGCGCCATGCTCCGCCTGGGACTGAAGATCCCGCGCACGGTGCTGGTGCCGTACAAGAACCCGGTCGACAACGTGCGCTGGGCCTACACTTCGGCGCGCTACAACCAGCCCTTCGACCTGGACCGGATCGCCGAGGACCTCGGCTACCCGATGTACATGAAGCCGTTCGACGGTGGCGGCTGGCGAGGCGTGTCGCGGATCAACAACCCTGTCGACCTGCACCGGGCGTACGACCAGTCCGGCGAGATGCTCATGCACCTGCAGGCGACCGTCGACTACGACGTGTTCGCGCGGGCGCTGTCGATCGGGCCCGAGACGATGGTGATGGACTTCCGGCCGGACCAGCCGATGCACCACCGGTACGCGGTGTCGCACGACTTCTTGTCGCCGAGCGCCGGCGCGCAGTGCGTGGCGATCAGCAGGGTGGTGAACGCCTTCTTCGGCTGGGAGTTCAACTCCGCGGAGATGCTGGTCAAGGGCGATCAGGTGCATCCGATCGACTACGCGAACGCCTGCCCAGACGTGGCGCTGACGTCGCTGCACTACTACTTCCCGTGGGCGATCAGCGCACTCGTCAGGTGGTCGGCGTACTGCCTGGTGACCGGGCGACGGGTGGGCGTCGACCTGCACACCAGGGAGTACTTCGACATCGCCGACGACGACAGCCTCGACTACGACGCCAAGCTCGCGGCGTACCTGCGGCTGGCCGACGACTACTTCGAGACCGACCGCTACCACCAGTGGTGCGCCGAGCACCTGCCGCATCTGGACGAGCAGGTCTATGACTGGGTGGCAAGCGCCGACTTCGACCGGCTACTGCGCGAGACGGTCGCCAGCACCTATCCGGCGCACGAGCGGGAGCGGTTCATGGCGCACTTCGGCGGCCTGATGGAGCTGTGGATCAAGGACCAGTAGCGCTGCCCCCGCCGGGTCAGGGTGGTTCGCTGGCCCAGCCGAGCACGGGTGGGGGCCGGGACTCGTAGCGGTGTCCGGTGGGGGTGGTCCAGACGGTGCGTTCGGCGGTGCCACTGACGTGCCAGCCGGGCAGGTCGCGCAGGTGGTGACAGCGCCGGGACAGGCCCTGGCCGTTGACAGTCGGGCAGCCGAACAGCTCACCCCCGGAAGAAGAAGTGCCCGTCGAACCACCTCGCCACGTATCAGGAGGCAGCCCTTGCGGATCTCCAAGGTGACACTCTGCACATCCTTCTGCCCCGTTGAGGAGCATCATGCGCGCCAAGCTTGCTGCGGTGGCTGCCGCCGCCGCCTTCGTCACCGCCCTCACCCCGAGCGTTGCTCAGGCCGACCACTCGTGGGGCAACTACCACTGGGCCCGTACGAGCAACCCGTTCACGCTCCAGCTGGGCGACAACATCGACAGCAGGTGGGACAGCCACCTCAAGACGACCTCGGCGGACTGGACGGCCTCGTCGGTGGTGGACACCCCGGTCGCGGCCGGCGGCACTAAGCCACGCGCGTGCCGGGGCACCCAGGGCCGGGTCGAGGTCTGCAACGCTGCGTACGGCAACACTGGCTGGCTGGGGATCGCCTCGATCAACATCACCGGCGGGACGCACATCACCCAGGGCATCGTGAAGCTCAACGACACCTACTTCGACACCCCGCAGTACGACACCCCGGCCTGGCGCAACCTGGTCACCTGCCAGGAAGTGGGGCACACCCTCGGGCTGGACCATCAGGACGAGAACTTTGACAACGCCCCGCTCGGCACCTGCATGGACTACAGCAGCGACCCGGTGCCGAACCAGCACCCCAACCCCCACGACTACACCATGCTGGAGGCCATCTACGCCCACCTCGACAGCGTCACGACGGTCGGGACGAGCAGCGGCAAGCCCAAGGGGCGCAAGCTGGGCAACGACGCCAGCAGCTGGGGCAGGCTGGTCAGTGGTTCCCGCTCGGCGGGGCACTCGACGTACGTGCGCAACCTCGGCGACGGACAGCAGGTCGTCACCTTCGTGACCTGGGCCTGACCAGCCCAAACTGTCGGCGGGCGTGCAACCTGCCGAAATGTCGCGGTTGCGATCATGCAGCGGCAGGTTTCGACTGGCGATTCCCTGCAACGTGTTGTAGAGCACGTCAACTTTGTCCTACCCTGCCGTCGAAAGATCAACCAACGGGCCAACAGCGGCGTCGGTGAACGTGGGAGGTCCGGAGATGAAGTCGGTCTATCGAGTCTTGGCATACCTGATCGCGGCCGGAGTCGTGCTGCAGATGGCCGACATCGCCTACGCCTGGTTCGGCGTGCTCAACGAGGTGGACTCGGGCGCCGTCCTCGACGAGAACTTCGAGGGCAATGCCGGGCATGCGCTGCACGGCATCCTCGGGATGACGCTGATCCCGCTGCTTGGGCTGGTGCTGCTCATCGTGTCGTTCTTCGCCAAGGTGCCCGGCGGCGTCAAGTGGGCCGCCGTGGTGTTCGGCGTGATCGTCTTGCAGGTGCTGCTGGCGTTCGTGTCCTTCGGCGTCCCGGTCATCGGGTTGCTGCACGGCGTCAACGCGCTGGTCCTGCTCGGCGTCGCGGCTATGGCCGCGCAGAAGGCCAACGGGGCCGGGTTGCCCATGCACGGTGGCGCCCGCTCGTCCGGCACCCGGGTGAGCTGACGACCAGGCTCGGCGTCGACCCGACGGGCGAGTCCTCCTGTGCCGTCCGCCGCAGCAGCACGCTGGAAGCCACTCGTGGGCGTGGTCGCCGCGTCCGCCCTGCTCGGGCCGCTGGGCTGGATGTGGCACGCCAGCCTGGTACCAGACACCTACTCGGTCATGGAGATGGGCCATGCCGAGTTCGGCGGTGGTCCGGGGGGTGCGACGGCGGCACACCAGCACGACCACCAGCACGACCACGGCTCGGTCGCGCACGTGGGGGGCAGCCAGCCGGTGGACCTGGTCTCGCTCGCCGGGCCACGGGGGCGGCCGGCCGACGTACGCGAGACGCTGGTCGCGCGCGAGGAGCAGATCCGGGTGGCCTCCGAGCACACGGTCGAGGGCTACACCCTCAACCACGACTCGCCCGGGCCAGAGATCCGGGCCAAGCGCGGCCAGCTGGTCGAGGTGCGGCTGGTCAACGAGTCGGTGTCCGACGGGGTGACGCTGCACTGGCACGGGGTCCACGTGCCCAACGCCGAGGACGGCGTCGCAGGTGTAACGCAGGACGCGGTGCAGGTCGGACAGGACTACGTCTACCGGTTCGTGGCCGACCAGACCGGCACGTTCTGGTACCACTCGCACCAGGACTCGCACGAGCAGGTGCCGAAGGGCCTCTTCGGTGCGCTGGTCGTGACGCCTGCTGAACCGTCCGGACCGTCCGACGCGGTCGACGTGCTCGCCCAGGTGCACACCTACGACGGCCGGCGCACCGTCAACGGCCGGGTCGGTGCGAGTCGCGTGCCCGCTGAGCCGGGTGCCCGGGCGCGAGTGCGCGTGATCAACACCGACAACGGGCTGATGCGGACCTGGGTGAGCGGCGCCCCGTACCGCGTGGTCGCCGTCGACGGCGTCGATCTCAACGCCCCCGAGCCGGTGCGGGACACGGCCTTCGCGCTCCCGGCCGGTGGCCGGGTCGACCTCGAGCTGAGCGTGCCCACCGACGGCTCGGCTGCCCGGGTGGGTCTCGGCGGCGCCACTGCACTGCTGCTCGGCCCGGAGGACGCGAGCGCGCCGCCGGGGGCCGAGCCGAGCGCCTCGGTGGACCTGCTCGACTACGGCTCCCCCGCCGCGGTCGCGTTCGACCCCGACGAAGCCGACCGGCGCTTCACGTACGACATCGGCCGGCGGCCGGGCTTCCTCGACGGCCGGCCGGGGCTGTGGTGGACGATCAACGGCCACACCTTCCCCGACCTGCCCATGTACGTCGTCTCCGAGCACGACGTGGTCCGGGTGCGGCTGGAGAACAGCAGCGGCGAGGCGCACCCGATGCACCTGCACGGTCACCACGCGCTCGTGCTCAGCCGCAACGGTCGGCCGGTGACCGGGAGCCCCTGGTGGACCGACTCGCTCGATATCGACGACGGCGACAGCTATGAGCTCGCCTTCGTCGCGGACAACCCGGGGATATGGATGTTCCACTGCCACGACCTGCCGCACGCCGTGGAGGGCCTGGTCACCCACCTGGCGTACGAGGACGTCGCCGAGCCGTTCGTCGTCGGCGGGCCGGCCGGGAACCGGCCGGAGTGAGGAGGCTCAGCCCTTGCGCCGGGCGATCTCCTCGGTCGCCTGCGGCAGCACCTGCTTGAGGTCACCGACGACGCCGAAGTCGACCAGCTCGAAGATCGGCGCCTCGGCGTCCTTGTTGACCGCGACGATGGTCCTGGCGGTCTGCATGCCGGCCCGGTGCTGGATCGCGCCGGAGATGCCATTGGCTACGTACAGCTGGGGCGAGACGGTCTTGCCGGTCTGGCCGACCTGGTAGGAGTGTGGGTACCAGCCCGAGTCGACGGCAGCCCTGGAGGCGCCGACCGCGGCACCGAGGGCATCAGCAAGGGCCTCGACATCGGAGAAGTCACCGCCGGTGCCCCGCCCGCCCGAGACCACGATCGCTGCCTCGGTCAGCTCCGGTCGGCCCGACTTCGTGCGCGGTTCGCGCTTGACCACCTGGGCCGTCTTGGCGCCCTCGGACACCACCACGTCGACGGTCTCCTCAACGGCGGCACCAGCTGTTTGCTCGGGGGTGGCCGAGTTGGGCTTGACGATCACGATGGGGGTGCCACGGGTGACCGATGCCTGCACGGTGAAGCCGCCGGCGAAGACCGACTGGGTGGTGAGCGGCGACCCGTCCGGCCCGGGCTGCACGTCGACGGCGTCGGTGATCAAGCCCGACTCGGTCTTCACCGCCAACCGGGCCGCGACCTCGCGCGCCTCGGGTGTCGACGGCACCAGCACTGCCGCGGGAGATGCGCTCGCCATCAGCTGGGCCAAGGCCTCCGCCTGCGGCACCACCAGGTAGTCGGTCAACGCGTCGCTGTCGAGGATGTAGATCTTGTCCGCGCCGTACGCCGCGAGCGTCTCCCGGGCAGCGTCGATACCCGCCCCAACGAACACTGCCGATGGCTCGCCGAGCCGGCGGGCAATCGTCAGCAACTCGGTGGTGGTCTTGCGAACGGCCCCGTCGACGTGGTCGACAAGGACGAGAATCTCGCTCATCGCTGCGGATCTTCCTCTCAGATCAACTTTTGGCCGGCAAGGTACTCGACCAACTGCCGACCGCCGTCGCCGTCGTCGGTCACCACCTCGCCGTGACTGCGCGGTGGCCTGGCGGCGACCTCTTGGACGCTCGTCCAGGAGGCGGCCAGACCCACCTCCGACGGGTCGACCCCCAGGTCAGCGAGCGACCAAGTCTCGACCGTCTTCTTCTTGGCGGCCATGATGCCTTTGAACGACGGATAGCGAGGCTCGTTGATCTGGTCGGTGACACTCAGCACGAGGGGCATCGTCGCCTCGACTGTTTCGGTGGCCACATCGCCGTCGCGGCGGGCGGTGACCTTCGTACTGTCGATGGTGACCTCGGCGGCGAACGTCACCTGCGGCAGGCCGAGCCGTTCGGCGAGCATCGCCGGCACCACGCCCATCGCGCCATCGGTCGAGGCCATTCCGCACAGCACGATGTCGACGGAGGTGTCGCTGCCGATCTTTTCCACTGCCTTGGCGAGAACCAGCGAAGTGCCGAAGGCATCCGACCCGTGCACGGCATCGTCGACGACGTGCACCGCCGCGTGCGCTCCCATCTGGAGTGACTTACGCGCAGCGTCGAGCGCCTGCTCAGGGCCAACGGTCAGCACCACCACTTCACCATCACCAGCAGCGGCGATCGTGAGCGCCTCCTCGACGGCGTACTCGTCCAACTCGGACAACAGCCCGTCGACACCGGCCCGGTCGACAGTGTGATCCGCGGCGTCGAAGGAACGTTTGGCGGTGGCGTCGGGGACGTGCTTGACGCAGACGACGATCTTCATGTCCGCAGGCTACCCGCCGGTAATCCCGCTGCAGGGCGGCAGGGTCATCGGCCGCTGAAGCTGGCTTTGCCGGGTCCGTTCTGGACGAACGACGCCATTCCGGCGGCCCGGTCGTCGGTGCTGAAGAGGCCGGTGAACTGCAGCCGCTCGATCTCCAGTCCGGTGCTGAGGTCGGCGTCAAGACCGTGATCGATGGCCTCCTTCGCTGCCCGCAGAGCAAGGGCCGGGCCCTCGGCGAACTGGCTGGCCCAGGCGTGCGCGGTGTCGTATACGTCGTCGGCGGGCACCACGGCATCGGCCAAGCCGAGGCTCAGCGTCTCGTCGGCGTCGACGAAGCGGCCAGTAAAGATGAGGTCTTTGGCCCGACTCGGCCCCACCAGGCGAGCCAGCCGCTGGGTGCCGCCGGCGCCGGGGATGATGCCGAGCAAGATCTCGGGCTGACCGACCTTGGCGTCCTCGGCGAGCACCCTGGTGTCGGCGCACAGCGCAAGCTCAAGTCCCCCACCGAGGGCATACCCGGTGATCGCCGCGACGACCGGCTTGGGGATCTGGGCCACCGCCGTGAACGACTCCTGGAGTGCGCCGGAGTGCGCGACCATGTCGGCGTAGGACATGGCCTTCATCTCATTGATGTCCGCACCGGCCGCGAACGCCCGTTCGCCGCCGTAGAGAACGACCGCCCGCACGTCGTCGCGCTCGGACGCCTCGACGGCGGCCGCCCGGATCTCCTCTTGCATGGCGCTGTCGAGGGCGTTCATCTTCGGCCGGTCGAGGCGCAGAATCGCCACCGCGTCGGCCACCTCGAGACGTACAAACTCGCCCATCGCTGGCTCCTGTCCCTTGTGGCTGTCCGGCGGCGGCGAGCGTAGTCGGCCACACTATGACTCTGTGCGCCCACCCTCGTCGTCCCCCGCCGCCGTCCGCCGGCTCACTACGCCGGACCCGCTGCCGATCATCGGTGCCGGTCGACACGAGCAGCTGGGGGCAACCGTGCACGGCGACTCGACAACGTTTGCGGTTTGGGCGCCGGATGCCACCCGGGTGCAGGTGTGCCTGTTCGATGGATCAGGTCGGCAGGAGGACAGGCTGGCGCTGACCGAGCGCACGCAGGGTGTCTGGCACGGACAGATCCCCGGTGTCACCGCAGGCTGGCAGTACGGCCTGCGGGCGGACGGCCCGGACGCACCGGCCGCCGGATGCCGGTTCAACGCCCGCCGACTGCTGGTGGACCCATACGCGAGAGCGGTCGCCAACGTCGACAGCCACTATCGCTCGGTCGTCATCGACGACCGCTTCGACTGGGGTGACGACGTGCATCCCCGTACGCCGTGGCACGACAGCGTCATCTATGAGGCCCACCTGCGCGGGTTGACGATGCGTCACCCACAGGTGCCTGAGCACCTGCGGGGCACCTACGCCGGGTTGGCGCACCCGGCGATCATCGACGAACTCGTGCGCCTCGGAGTGACCGCGGTCGAGTTGCTGCCGGTGCAACAGTTCTTCACCGAGCCAGCTGTCGGCAAGCGCGGTCTGACCAACTATTGGGGCTACAACACCTTGGCGTTCTGCGCGCCGCACGGTGCATACGCGGCCACCGGCGACACCGGCGGCCAGGTCGCTGAGTTCAAGGCGATGGTCAAGGAGCTGCACGAGGCCGGCATTGAGGTGCTGCTCGACGTCGTCTACAACCACACCGCCGAGGGCGGGCCGGGCGGGCCGACGCTTTCGCTGCGCGGGCTGGCCGACGGTGCCTACTACCGGCAGGACGTGGCCGGCCGGTACGAGGACGCGACCGGGTGCGGCAACACGCTGGCTGTCGCGCACCCGATGGCGCTGCGGCTGGTGATGGACTCGCTGCGGTACTGGGTGAGCGAGATGCATGTGGACGGGTTCCGGTTCGACCTGGCCTCGGCGCTGCTGCGCACCAAGCGTGGAGTTGATCTGGACGCCCCACTGTTGACTGCGCTCGCGCAGGATCCGGTGCTGCGCGACGTCAAACTGATCGCCGAGCCGTGGGACGCCACCGCGGAGGGGTATCTGGTTGGTCAATTCCCCTCACCATGGTCTGAGTGGAACGACCGCTTCCGCGACACCGTGCGTGACTTCTGGCGGGCCCGCTCCGGTGGGGTGCGCGACCTGGCCTACCGGTTGTCGGGCTCCAGCGACCTGTACGCCGACGACGGCCGGCTGCCGTCCAACTCGATCAACTTCGTCACCGCGCACGACGGCTTCACGTTGCGCGACCTGGTCAGCTATGACCACAAGCACAACGAGGACAATCGTGAGCGCAACCGGGATGGCCATGGGGACAACCGGTCGTGGAACTGTGGTGTCGAGGGTGAGGCCGACGACCCCGCCGTGGTGGCGCTGCGTCAGCGGCAGGCGGCCAACCTGCTGGCCACGCTGCTGCTGTCGACGGGGGTGCCGATGCTTACCGCCGGCGACGAGCGGGGGCGTACCCAGCGCGGCAACAACAACGCCTATTGCCACGACTCCGAGCTGACCTGGGTCGACTGGGCCGAGGACCCACGCTGGGCACATCTGACGACGTTGACGGTCGACCTGCTGGCGCTGCGCCGCCGGCACCCGGTGCTGCGCGCCCGGCACTACTTCGTCGGTCACCCGGTGGGTGACGGGCGCCGCAAAGACCTGGCCTGGCTGCATCCAGCGGGCCGCGAGATGACCCATACGGACTGGTTCGACACGGGGCTGCACACCATCGGCATGCTGCTCAACGGAGAACCGCACGGCGACCGCTCGTTCGTGCTGTGGCTGCATTCGTCGCACGAACCGGTCACCCTGGTGCCGCCCGGCGATCCGTGGCCGGACCACTGGGAGGTTGTGGTGGACACCAGCGGGGCGTCGTCGGGCAGCCACGTCGCCAGGGAGCACAAACTGCAGGTGCCGGGCCGGAGCCTGCTGCTGATGCGGTCGATGTAGTGGCGATGGGGATTGCCCCGCAGTAGGAGCCGCACGACACCCACCGGCACGAACTTCCGACGTTACGACACTCCCCTCGCTCACCACGTCGGAAGATCACCAGGACGGCGTCTTCACCAGTGCCACGCGTTGCGCGCGGCTGCAGCGCGGCGAGGACCGCCGCCACGACGGCACTGGCCAAGGCGACGCGCCGATGTGATCGCGACACCGCGGCCAGCCCGAGCATGCTCGCCCCATGCACGGCGTCGACGCTTCGCACGACCGGCCCCAGGGCGTCTGGCGCGGCCAGCAGGCAGGCGGCGTCGAGCAGGTGTCGGGCCCCGACCACCCGACCGGCGATGACCTCGCCGGGGTCGGGCTCCGCGCCCCCGACGACGGCGAGCACTGACCGCGTCCGCAGCAGGAACGCCAATCCCAGGCCGGCGCGCAGGAACGTGGCGAGCCCCGATCGGCGGTTCATCGCTGGGCCCGCCGTCCGAGTCCGAGGCCGGCGGCCGCGACGATGGCGGCGACCGCACCATGGTGCTGCGAGGCCCACAGCTGCACCCGGGCGTGCTTGGCCTCGTTGTCGAAGATGCGTCTACAGGAATGACCAGTGGCGTCCCGCCGCACGTGCCGTAGCTCGGCCGATCTCTCCGCTCGCACCGGTGACGACGACGACACGGCGATCTTCCTGGGGATCGTTCTGGCGATCTTCGTTGTGGTCCTGGGCCATGCCGCGCAGCAAAGCCCACTGTTCTCCGTCACGCACGATGGGACGCGCTCGCGGCCTGGGCCACTCGCCGCTGGCCGCTCGGCAACCCCTAGCGAGGACCATCGACCCCCTGGGGACTCTCCGGCACCGCAATCAGGCCGAGCTCGGCCGGGCTGGTCAGCAGCGGGTGACTGGGCAGCACGCGTGCGGTGTAGCCGAACGAGCCGGTCGTCTCCAGCTTGACCTCACCGGCGAAGCGGTGGCGGCCCCCCTCATAGGTCTCGCCGTGCCCGAGCACGGCGGTCTGCATGCGCTCCAGCGCATCGTCGCCGCGGACGGCACCGTGCACCACCTGCACCTGCACGTCGCCTGGGGTGAGCTCTCCCAGTGCCGCCCAGACCGAGATCGACAGCGTCGAGCCCACCTCCGGTGTGTCGCCGATGCCGGCGGCTTCGACATGCTCGATGTGCACGTGCGGCCAGGCGGATCGCACGTCGCCCTTCCAACGGGCCAGCTCACCGGCCCGGTCCGGCGACTTGTGCAGAACCCGCCCGGTGCGCGCCGCCGGTGCGTACAGGTCGACGACGTAGTCGCGCACCATCCGGGTTGCCAGCACCTTCGGCCCAAGTGACTTCAGCGTGTGCCGCATCATCTCCAGCCAGCGCAGCGGCAGCCCGGCAGCGTCCACATCGTAGAAGCGCGCGGCCACCTGGTGCTCGATCAAGTCGTACAGCGCGGTCGCCTCGATGTCGTCGCGCCGACCGGGGTCGTCGATGCCGTCCGCGGACGGGATCGCCCAGCCATTGGAGCCGTCGAACCACTCGTCCCACCAGCCGTCCAGGATGGACAGGTTCAGCCCACCGTTGAGCGCTGCCTTCATGCCGGAGGTACCGCACGCCTCGTACGGGCGCAGCGGGTTGTTGAGCCACACATCACAGCCGGGATAGAGCGGTTGCGCCATGGCGATGTCGTAGTCGGGCAGAAACACGATCCGCTGCCGCACCTCGGGGGCGTCGGCGAAGCGGACGATCTCTTGGATGAGCCGCTTGCCACCCTCGTCCGCGGGGTGTGATTTCCCGGCGATGACCAACTGCACCGGCCGGTCGGGGTGCAGCAGCAGCGACTTGAGGCGCTCGGGGTCGCGAAGCATCAGGGTGAGCCGCTTGTAGGACGGCACCCGGCGCGCGAAACCGATCGTGAGCACATCAGGGTCCAGCAGCGAGTCCACCCAGCCGAGCTCGGCCGGGGTGTGGCCGCGGTGCAGCATCGAGGCCCGCTGGCGTTTGCGTACGTCGTCCACGAGCCGCGCGCGCAGCGCTCGCTTCGTCGACCAGATCACGTCTGCGGCGACCGCGTCGACGGAGTCGAAGGCAGCCGGCCCATCTCCGTCGGCGAGCGCGAGCACCTCCGGTGCCACCCAGGTAGGGGCGTGCACGCCGTTGGTGATCGAGCTGATCGGGACGTCGGCGGCGTCGAAGCCGGGCCACAGGCCGGCAAACATGCCGCGGCTCACCTCGCCGTGCAGCAAGCTGACACCGTTGGCGCGCTGCGCCAGCCGCAGCCCCATCACCGCCATGTTGAACATGCCGTGCTCGCCACCGGGGTAGCTCTCGGCCCCCAGCGCGAGGACGCGCTCGACCGGCACGCCAGCACAGGCGTTGTCGCCGCCGAAATGCTGCTCGACCAACTCGCGCGGGAACCGGTCGATGCCAGCCGGCACCGGCGTGTGGGTGGTGAAGACGGTGCCCGCCCGGACGGTCTCGAGGGCTGCGTCGAATTCCAGCCCGGCGCCCTCGGTGAGCTCACGGATGCGCTCCAGGCCGAGAAAGCCAGCATGCCCCTCGTTGCAGTGGTAGACCTCCGGCTCGGGCGTGCCGGTGATCCCAGCGTAGGTACGCAGCGCGCGCACCCCGCCGATACCCAACAGCATCTCCTGCAGCAGCCGGTGCTCGGCGCCGCCGCCGTACAACCGGTCGGTGACGTCGACACCCAGACCATCGTTCAGCGAGGCGTCCGAGTCGAGCAGCAACAACGGCACCCGGCCCACCTGAGCCACCCAGATCCTGGCTACCAGCCGTTTGCCGCCCGGTAGGCCGATCTGGACGTGCGGCACGGTGCCGTCGCGGTCGCGCAGCAAGGTGATTGGCAGCCCGTCGGGATCGTTGACGGGATAGCGTTCCTCTTGCCAGCCTTGGGCCGACAACGACTGTCGGAAGTAGCCGTGCCGATAGAAGAGTCCGACGGCCACGATCGGTACGCCGAGGTCGCTGGCGGCCTTCAAGTGATCGCCGGCGAGGATGCCCAGTCCGCCGGAGTACTGCGGTAGCACATCCGTCACGCCGAACTCTGCGGAGAAGTAGGCGATCACCTGCGGACCGTCGGTGTCCGAGCCCTTTCCTCGGTCGTACCAGCTAGCACCGGTGAGGTACGCCTGCAGATCCTCGTGGGCGGCTGTCAGGCGCGACCGAAAGGGCGCGTCCGCCGCCAACCGGTCCAGTTGCTCGCTGGACAGCAACCCGAGCAGCTGGCCGGGATCGTGCCCGGTCTGCTCCCACAACTGCTCGTCGATCGAGGCAAACAGATCTTGGGTTGGCGGGTGCCAGGACCAGCGCAAGTTGGTGGCAAGGTCGCCGAGCAATCGAAGCGACTCGGGCAGGACGGGGCGGACGGTGAATCGTCGGATAGCGCGCACCCAAGGACGGTACAGGCAGGCTGGGACTCCGGTTGATGTATGCTTGGTCCCGATCGCTAAGTTGGCGCCCGATGATCAATCGCATTCCAGTCATGGATGTTCAGCCCACCGTCGAGGGTGGGGCCTACCCGGTCAAGGCGGCCATCGGCGAGCGCTTCGACGTGCGCGCCACAGTGTTCCGCGAGGGGCACGACGCGCTGGGCGCGAGCGTGGTGCTCACCGGGCCCGACGGCACCGACCGATCTCCTGTTCTGATGCGCCCGGCAGACGACGACGGGCCGCCAAACCGCTATCTTGCCTCGGTGGTCGCCGACGAGGTTGGCGACTGGACCTTCCGGGTGGAGTCGTGGAGCCACCCGTACGCGACGTGGGAACACGACGCGCCGATCAAGATCGCCGCCGGTGTGGACGTCGAGTTGATGCTGCTCGAGGGAGCGCTGCTGCTGGAGCGCGCCGCTGAGGGCCGGCAGCAGCTGCTGGACGCGGCGACGGCGTTGCGCGACACCAGCCGGCCGGTCGAGGCGCGGCTGGCAGCAGGTTGTTCTGCACAGGTCGAGCAGCTGCTGCACGACCACCCACTGCGCGACCTCGTGCAATCCACCAAGCCGTACCCGCTGCAGGTCGACCGTGTCCGCGCCCTGACCGGCTCCTGGTACGAGTTCTTCCCCCGCTCGGAGGGCGCCAAGCGCGCCGACGATGGCTCGGTCATTGCCGGCACTCTGCGGACTGCCGCCGAGCGGCTGCCGGCCGTGGCCGCGATGGGCTTCGACGTCATCTACCTGCCGCCCATCCATCCGATCGGTCGGGTGAACCGCAAGGGTCGCAACAACACCCTTGACCCCGGGCCGGACGACGTCGGCTCACCGTGGGCGATTGGGTCCGCCGACGGTGGGCACGACGCGGTCGCTCCTGAGCTCGGCACACTTGCGGACTTCGACGCCTTCGTGGCCGCGGCGACTGACGTCGGGCTCGAGGTGGCGATGGACTTCGCCCTGCAGTGCGCCCCCGACCACCCATGGGTGGAGGCGCATCCGGAGTGGTTCACCACCCGCGCCGACGGGACGATCGCGTTCGCCGAGAATCCACCCAAGAAGTACCAGGACATCTACCCGCTCAACTTCGACAACGACTACGAGGGCCTCTACGCCGAGGTGGTTCGGGTGCTGCGGGGTTGGATGGACCGCGGGGTGCGGATCTTCCGCGTCGACAACCCGCACACCAAGCCGGTCTTCTTCTGGCAGCAACTGTTCGCCGAGGTGCGCCGCACCGACCCCGATGTGATCTTTTTGGCCGAGGCATTCACCAAGCCGGCGATGATGCGCACGCTCGGCACGATCGGCTTCCACCAGAGCTATACCTACTTCACCTGGCGCAACGAGAAGTGGGAGCTCGAGGGCTATCTGCACGAGGTGGCGCGCGAGACCGCGCACGTGTTGCGTCCCAACTTCTTCGTCAACACCCCCGACATCTTGCCGGCGTACCTGCAGTACGGCGGACCGGCTGCGTTCACCGTGCGGGCCGCGCTCGCCGCCACCTCCTCCCCGTCCTGGGGGGTGTATGCCGGCTTCGAGCTGTTCGAGCATGTGGCGGTGCGACCCGGCAGCGAGGAGTACCTCGACTCGGAGAAGTATCAGGTGCGGGTGCGCGACTGGGCCGGCGCCGAGGCCGACGGGCGATCGTTGGCGCCATACCTGACCAGGCTGAACGCCATTCGGCGCGCGCACCCGGCGCTGCAGCAACTCCGCGACCTCACCATCCACCGCACCGATCACGACAAGATCGTCTGCTTCTCCAAACGGGCAAAAGGAGCAGATGGAGTGGACGACGTCGTGCTCGTGGTCGCCAACATCGACAGCCACGCCATGCACGACACCTGGGTGCACCTGGATATGCCCGCGCTGGGACTGGACTGGCAGGACACCGTGACCGTGCACGAAGAGATCACGGATCAGACCTGGCACTGGGGCGAGCACAACTGGGTGCAGCTCGCCCCGTGGAACGAGCCGGTGCACATCCTGTGCCTGCGAAACGTCGGCCGATGACCGAGGTGAGGTCGGAGCCGACCGCCGACCCGGACTGGTTCAAGCGGGCGGTCTTCTACGAGGTGCTGGTCCGCTCCTTCAACGACCACTCCGGCGACGGCGTCGGCGACCTGCGCGGGCTCACCGCCAAGCTCGACTACCTGGCCTGGCTGGGTGTGGACTGCCTGTGGCTGCCACCGTTCTTTCCCTCGCCGCTGCGCGACGGTGGTTATGACGTCGCGCACTTCACCGATGTTGCCAGCGACATCGGCACCATCGACGACTTCTCCGCCTTCCTCGACGCCGCGCACAAGCGCGGCATTCGGGTGATCATCGACTTCGTCATGAACCACACCTCCGACCAGCACGAGTGGTTCCGACAGTCCCGGTCCGACCCGGACGGCCCATACGGCGACTTCTACGTCTGGTCGGACACTGACGACCGCTATGCCGACGCGCGGATCATCTTCGTCGACACCGAGACGTCGAACTGGAGCTGGGACCCGGTGCGCGGGCAGTACTTCTGGCATCGGTTCTACGGCCATCAGCCGGACCTCAACTTCGACAACCCGGCGGTGCATACCGCGATCCTGGATGCCCTGGACTTCTGGTTGGACCTCGGCATCGACGGCTTCCGCCTGGACGCGGTGCCATACCTGTACGAGCGCGAGGGCACCAACGGCGAGAACCTGCCCGAGACCCACGAGTTCTTGCGCACGGTGCGGACGCACGTCGATGACAAGTACCCCGGCAGGGTGCTACTCGCCGAGGCCAACCAGTGGCCCGCCGACGTAGTGGACTACTTCGGCGACTTCGACGCCGGTGGCGACGAATGCCACATGTGCTTCCACTTCCCCGTGATGCCACGGCTGTTCATGGCGGTGCGACGCGAGTCGCGGTGGCCTATCTCGGAGATCCTGCAGCAGACACCGGCTATCCCAAAGCACGCGCAGTGGGGCATCTTCCTGCGCAACCACGACGAGCTGACGTTGGAGATGGTCACCGACGAGGACCGTGACTACATGTGGTCGGAGTACGCCACCGACCCGCGGATGAAGGCCAACATCGGCATCCGTCGCCGGCTGGCGCCGCTGCTGGACAACGACATCAACCGGATGGAGCTGTTCACTGCCCTGCTGCTGAGCCTGCCCGGCTCA
>JBBSNM010000025.1:0-29161 GCA_038232655.1 Propionibacteriales bacterium
CTGCTTGGTCGCCTTGTCCTTGACCAGCTCGATGCCGTAGAAGTACCCGTCGCCGCGCACGTCGCCGACGATCGGCAGGTCACCCAGCAGCTCGAGCGTCGAACGGAACGCGTCCTCGGTGTCGCGGACGTGCTCGTTCAGCCGCTCGCGCTCGAAGATGTCGAGGTTGGCCATCGCCACCGCGGTCGACACCGGGTGGCCACCGAAGGTGTAGCCGTGCGCGAACATCTCGGTTCCACCGGCGAACGGCTCGAACAGCCGATCGGTCGCCACCATCGCACCGAGCGGGGAGTAGCCCGACGTCAGTCCCTTGGCGCTGGTGATGATGTCGGGCTGGTAGCCGTACCGCTCGCACGCGAACATGTGTCCGAGCCGGCCGAAGGCGCAGATCACCTCGTCGGAGACCAGCAACACGTCGTGGCGGTCGCAGATCTCGCGCACCCGTGGGAAGTAGCCGGGCGGCGGCGGGAAGCAGCCGCCGGAGTTCTGCACCGGCTCGAGGAAGACCGCGGCGACCGTGTCTGCACCCTCGAACTCGATCGCCTCCTCGATGCGGTCGGCGGCCCAACGGCCGAACGCCTCCGGGTCGTCGCCGTGCACCGGTGCCCGGTAGATGTTGGTGTTCGGCACCCGGAACGTGCTCGGCACCAGCGGCTCGAACGGCGCCTTCATACCCGGCAGTCCGGTGATCGACAGCGCTCCCTGCGGAGTGCCGTGGTAGGCGATCGCCCGGCTGATGACCTTGTGCTTGGTGGGCTTGCCGGTCAGCTTGAAGTACTGCTTGGCGAGCTTCCACGCCGACTCCACGGCCTCGCCACCCCCGGTGGTGAAGAAGACCCGGTTGAGGTCGCCGGGGGCGTAGCCCGCGAGCCGCTCGGCCAGCTCGATCGCACCGGGGTGCGCGTACGACCACAGCGGGAAGAACGCCAGCTCGCCGGCCTGCTTGGCGGCTGCCTCGGCGAGCTCGCTGCGCCCGTGCCCGACCTGGCTGACGAACAGCCCCGACAACGCGTCGAGGTAGCGCCTGCCCTGAGCGTCGTAGATGTAGGCCCCGTCACCGCGGACGATCGTCGGGACGTCGCTCGTCTCATACGTCGAGTGCCGGGTGAAGTGCATCCAGAGGTGCTCACGCGCCGCCCGCTGGAGCGCTGCCTGGCCCGGCTGCTGGTGGTCTGCTTGCGGCACGGTCTGCGGCGTGGTCGTCATGGGTGGCTCCTCCCGGTGGGCTGCGAGTAGTCTGCCCGAGCGAAGGGGCGAGCGGCAAGTGAATCCGTCGTAGGTGTGCACCTTCGCTCAGAAATCCGACAGGTTGAAGCGGTTTGAGCAACGGAATTCGTTGCCCGAGGTGGAGGATGTGCATGATGGCCCGGTACGGCGCCCAGTTCGGCCCCGATCTCACCTTCCTCGGCGTCGCCGGCTGCGACCACACCGATCCCGCGAGCCTGGCCGGCGCGGACGTCGTGATCGTGGGCGCACCCTTCGACGGTGGCACCTCGCACCGTCCCGGCACCCGGTTCGGACCGCAGGCCATCAGGCAGGCGTGCTACCTGCCGCAGGACGGCTCCCGGCCGCACCTGGCCCTGCGCACCGATGCGCTGGTCGACCTCGACGTGCGCGATGCCGGCGACGTCGAGATGTACTCCGGCGACGCCGAGCGCTCCATCGCCGACCTGGAGGCGGCGGTGCACGCCGTGACCGCGGCCGGGGCGGTTCCCGTGGTGCTCGGCGGGGACCACACCGTCACGCTGCCCGACGCGACCGGGGTTGCCCGCCACTTCGGCTTCGGGCGGGTGTCGATGCTGCACTTCGACGCGCACGCCGACACCGGCGACATCGAGTTCGGCTCGCTGTACGGCCACGGCCAGCCGATGCGCCGTCTCATCGAGTCCGGCGCGTTGCGCGGCGACCGCTTCCTTCAGCTCGGGCTGCGCGGCTACTGGCCCGGCCCCGAGACGCTGGCCTGGATGGCCGAGCAGGACATGCGCTCGTACGAGATGACCGAGATCGGCGCACGCGGGCTGGATGCTTGCCTGACCGAGGCGTTCGAGCGCGCACTGGACGACTGTGACGGGGTCTTCTTGTCCGTCGACGTCGACGTGTGCGACCCGGGGCATGCGCCGGGCACGGGCACCCCCGAACCCGGTGGGCTGTCGGCGCGCCAGCTACTGGACTCGGTGCGGCGGATCTGCCTCGAGCTGCCGGTCGTCGGTGTCGACGTGGTCGAGGTGTCGCCGCCGTACGACCACGCGGAGATCACCGCCTACCTCGGCAACCGCGTGGTGCTGGAGGCGTTGAGCGCGCTGGCCGCCCGCCGGCACGGGCTCAGCCACGACCCGGCCGGGCCGCTGCTCGACGGTCGGTAGGGCGGCGAGCAGGGATCAGCGGAACGCCGACTGACCGGTGAGCGTCTGGCCGACCACCAGCTGGTGCACCTCGGTGGTGCCCTCGTAGGTCAGCACCGACTCGAGATTGTTGGCGTGCCGCAGCGGGGCGTACTCGGTGGTGATCCCGCTGGCGCCCAGGATCGTGCGGCACTCTCGGGCGATGTCCAGGGCGGCGCGGACGTTGTTGAGCTTGCCGAGGCTCACCTGCTCGGGCCGCAGCGAGCCGGCCTCCTTGAGCCGGCCGAGGTGCACCGCCAGCAGCATCCCGGTGCCGAGCGCGGCGGTCATGTCGGCGAGCTTGGCCTGGGTCAGCTGGTATCCGGTGAGCGGCTTGCCGAAGACCGTCCGCTCGGCCGCGTACGCGATCGCGCTCTCGATGCTGTCACGGGCGGCGCCGAGGGCACCGAAGACGATTCCCAGGCGGGCCTCGTTGAGGCAGCTCAGCGGTCCGCCCAGGCCCCGCGCCGCCGGGAGCATCGCGTCCGCGGGCAACCGCACCCCCTCGAGCACCAGCTCGGCCGTGACCGAGGCGCGCAGCGACAGCTTGTGAGCGACCTCCCGGGCGCTGAAGCCCGGTGCGTCGGTCGGCACGACGAAGCCGCGTACGCCGTCGTCCGTGTGCGCCCACACCACCGCGACGTCGGCGACCGTGCCGTTGGTGATCCACAACTTGGAGCCGTCGAGCACCCAGTCGGCGTCATCACCGGCCCCGGACCTGCGGGCGCTGGTGCGCATCGAGGCGGGGTCGGAGCCGGCGTCGGCCTCGGTCAGCCCGAAGCAGCCGATCGCCTCGCCGGCCGCCATCCGCGGCAGCCACCGCTGCTTGTGCTGCTCGCTGCCGAAACGGTGGATCGCGAACATCGCCAGCGAGCCCTGCACCGACACCAGGCTGCGCAGCCCCGAGTCAACCGCCTCGAGCTCGTGGCAGGCCATCCCGTAGGCCACCACCGAGGTGCCGGCGCAGCCGTACCCGTCCAGGTGCATGCCGAGCAGGCCCAGCCCGCCGAACTGCTTGGCCAGGTCGCGCGCCGGCACCGTTCCGGACTCGAACCACTCGGCGACGTACGGGCGCAGCCGGTCGTTGCCGAGCTGGCGAACGGTGTCGCGGATCGCTCGTTCCTCGTCGTCGAGCAGGTGGTCGAGGTCGACGAGGTCGAGCGGCGAGGTCGTGTCGGGGTTCACCCACGAGACGATAGACCGAACCGCCGAGCCGGATTGCTGCGCACGGCCCATCTGTTGACGTTCGACCACGGGCTCGCCGAGGACCTGCTGCAGACGGCACTCGCCAAGGCCTGGTCGTCCTGGTCGCGCATTCAGACCAACCCTGAGGCGTACGTGCGCGCGATCCTCGTCAACACCTACGCCACCTGGTGGCGGCGCAGGTGGCGCGGCGAGCAGCCCACTCACGACTTGCCCGAGACTGCGGGCAAGTCCAGACACGCGGGCTCGGGCCCGAACGCGGACCTCGACACACGCCACGACCTGCGGTCCGCACTGGGTGCCCTGCCGCGCCGCCAGCGCGGTGGTCGGCCGCGAAGCCGACGTACCTTTGCGACGGATACCGTTGCCAAACGTCGCCAGGACCGAGAGGATGCGTTGCATGGCGATACCACACCAACGGATCTGACAATCAGGAGAGATGCACGTGTCCGACAAGCGCACCTTCCGCAACTTCGTCGACGGCGAGTCGGTTGACTCGGCCGACGGCTCCACGTATGACGTGGTCGACCCCGTCACCGGCGAGGTGTACGCCACTGCCCCGCTGTCCAAGGCGCAGGACGTCGACCGGGCTGCCCGGGCGGCCGCCACCGCGTTCGAGACCTGGCGCGACACCACGCCTGGTGAGCGTCAGCGGGCGCTGCTCAGGCTCGCCGACGCGCTGGAGGCGCGCGCCGACGAGGTGGTCGCCGTCGAGAGCAAGGACACCGGTAAGCCCGTCCAGCTGACGATGGACGAGGAGATCCCGATGATGCTCGACCAGGTCCGGTTCTTCGCCGGCGCTGCCCGGGTGCTCGAGGGCAAGTCGGCGGGGGAGTACATGGCCGGGCACACGTCGTTCGTGCGGCGCGAGCCGGTCGGTGTCTGCGCCCAGGTCACCCCGTGGAACTACCCGATCATGATGGCGATCTGGAAGATCGCTCCCGCCCTGGCCGCGGGCAACACCGTCGTGCTCAAGCCCAGCGACACCACCCCGGCCTCTACGACGCTGCTGGCGGAGATGGCCGCTGAGTTCCTCCCCGCCGGCGTGCTCAACGTCGTGTGCGGCGACCGCGACACCGGCCGGGCGCTGGTGTCCCACCCGACACCGGCGATGGCGTCCATCACGGGCTCGGTCCGCGCTGGCACCGAGGTGGCCAGCGCTGCGGCCGACGACGTCAAGCGGGTGCACCTCGAGCTCGGTGGCAAGGCGCCGGTGGTGGTCTTCGACGACGCCGATGTCGAGGCGGCCGCCGAGGCGATCGCCGTCGCCGGCTACTTCAACGCCGGCCAGGACTGCACCGCGGCCACCCGGGTCCTCGCCGGCCCCCGGGTGCACGACGACTTCGTCGCGGCGCTCACCGAGCAGGCGCGTGCCACCCGTACGGGCAGACCCGACGACGCCGACGTGCTCTACGGGCCGGTGAACAACGCCACCCAGCTCGAGCGGGTGAGCGGGATGGTCGACCGGCTGCCCGACCACGCCTCGCTCGGCGCGGGCGGCGAGCGGATCGGCGGCGACCTGGACGGCGGGTACTTCTACGCCCCGACGGTGGTGTCCGGGCTGCGGCAGGACGACGAGCAGATCCAAGACGAGATCTTCGGTCCGGTCATCACCGTGCAGCGTTTCAGCGACGAGGACGAGGCTGTGCGCTGGGCCAACGGGGTGCAGTACGGCCTGGCCTCGAGTGTGTGGACCAAGGACCACGGCCGGGCGATGCGGATGTCCAAGCGGCTCGACTTCGGCTGCGTGTGGATCAACACCCACATCCCGCTGGTGGCGGAGATGCCGCACGGTGGCTTCAAGCATTCCGGGTACGGCAAGGACCTGTCGATGTACGGGCTCGAGGACTACACCCGGGTCAAGCACGTCATGACCAACCTCGATGCCTGAGCCGATGCGCATCCTGGTCGTCGGCGCCGGTGGCGTCGGGTCCGCCTTCGTCGCCATCGCGACGCGTCGACAGTTCTTCGAGACCTGCGTGGTCGCCGACTACGACGAGGCGCGTGCCAAGCAGGCAGTGCAGTCGGTCGCCGACCGGCGCTTCAGCGCCGTTCAGGTGGACGCGTCGTCGGCCCAGGCGGTTGACGCGCTGTGCCGCGAGCACCGCATCAGCCATGTGCTCAACGCCGTCGACCCGCGCTTCGTCATGCCGATCTTCGACGGGGCGTACGCCGCCGGTGCGGACTACCTCGACATGGCGATGTCGCTCTCGCGCCCGCACCCCGAGCGCCCGTACGAAGAGCTCGGCACCAAGCTCGGCGACGAGCAGTTCGCCGCCGCCGAGGCGTGGGCCGCCGCCGGCCGGCTGGCGCTGGTCGGGATCGGCGTGGAGCCGGGGCTGTCCGACGTGCTGGCGCGCTATGCCGCCGACCACCTGTTCGGCGAGATCGACGAGCTCGGCGTCCGGGACGGGGCCAACCTGACCGTCGAGGGGTACGGCTTCGCGCCCTCGTTCTCGATCTGGACCACGATCGAGGAGTGCCTCAACCCGCCGGTGGTCTGGGCGGACGGGCGCTGGTCGGTCACCGAACCGTTCAGCGAGCCCGAGACGTTCGACTTTCCCGACGGCATCGGGCCGGTCGAGTGCGTCAACGTGGAGCACGAGGAGGTGCTCCTCATGCCCCGGTGGCTCGACGCCCGGCGGGTGAGCTTCAAGTACGGACTGGGTGCGGAGTCCATCAGCGTGCTGCAGACGTTGCACAAGCTCGGGCTCGACCGCACCGACCCGGTGCGCGTCGGCGAGGTCGACGTCAGCCCCCGAGACGTGGTCGCCGCATGCCTGCCAGACCCGGCCACGCTCGGCGAGGCGATGCGCGGCAAGACCTGCGCCGGCGTGTGGGTAAGGGGCACGGGCACCGACGGCCGACCGCGCTCGACGTACCTCTACCACGTCGTCGACAACGAGTGGTCGATGCGCGAGTACGGCCACCAGTGCGTGGTGTGGCAGACGGCCGTCAACCCGGTCATCGCGCTCGAGCTGCTGTCCACCGGGGTCTGGGGCGGCTCCGGGGTGCTCGGGCCCGAGGCGTTCGACGCGGTGCCGTTCCTCGATCTGCTCACCGCGTACGGCTCGCCGTGGGGGATCCGCGAGCAGTAGCCCGCGCTTGTGCCGCCCCGGTGCCGCGCCACGTGCACTCGAAAGGTCGGCACGCGGCCCCGGCACGCGGCGGTGGCAACGACCACTCGGTGCGTTCGGCACCACCGCGGCAGCGACAATGGTGCCGAACGTACCGAGTGAGGGGCCCGCCCAGTGCTCCGCAGCGGTGGGTCAACCGGCGGCGGTGGTGGTGAGGGCGTCCTCGAGCACGTCCAGCGCCTCGGCCAGCAGGTCCCCGGGCATCACCAGCGGCGGCAGCAGTCGCAGCACGTTGCCGTACGTGCCGCACGTCAGCGTCAGCACGCCGGCCGCGTGGCACGCCGCGCTCACGGCTCCTGCCAGCGCGGCATCGGGCTCGGTGCCACCGGGCCGCACGAGCTCCATCGCCACCATCGCGCCGCGACCGCGCACGTCGCCGATCGCCGGCAGCTGCTCGGCGAGGGCGCCGAGCCGGCCGAGCATCAGCTCGCCGAGACGCCGGGCGGTACCAGCCAGGTCGTGCTCGCGCATCGTGTCGATGGCGCCCAGCGCGGCGGCGCACGCTACCGGGTTGCCGCCGTACGTGCCGCCGAGACCACCGGGCGGCACGGCGTCCAGCACGTCGGCCCGGCCGGTGACAGCGGCCAGCGGCAGCCCGCCGGCGATCCCCTTTGCCGTCGTCACCAGGTCGGGGACGACCCCCTCGTGGTCACAGGCGAACCAGTCGCCCGTGCGGCAGAAGCCGGACTGGATCTCGTCGGCCACCAACAGCACGTCGTTGTCCCGGCACCATCCGGCCAGTGCGGGCAGGAAACCCGGCGCCGGCACCACGAACCCGCCCTCGCCCTGGACCGGCTCGACCACCACGCACGCCACCTGGTCGGCGCCGACCGACTTCTCGATCATCAACGTGGCGCGCCGAGCCGCCGCGGCCCCGGTGATGGGGACCGGCTCGCGGAAGGGGTACGACATCGGTGCCCGGTAGACCTCGCCCGCGAACGGCCCGAAGCCGTGCTTGTAGGGCACCGCCTTGGCCGTCATCGCCATCGTCAGGTTGGTGCGGCCGTGGTAGGCGTGGTCGAAGACCACGACCGCGTCCCGGCCGGTGGCGACCCGGGCGACCTTGACCGCGTTCTCGACGGCCTCGGCACCGGAGTTGAACAGCGCCGACCTCTTGACGTGGTCGCCCGGTGTCAGCTCTGCCAGGGCCTCGCACACCTGCACGTACCCCTCGTACGGCGCAACCATGAAGCAGGTGTGGGTGAACGCCGCCGTCTGCGCCTGGACCCGCGCGACGACCCGGGGCGCGGCGTTGCCGACCCCCGTGACGCCGATGCCCGAGCCGAGGTCGACGAGGCTGTTGCCGTCGACGTCGACGACGACCCCGCCGCCGGCCGCAGCGACGTAGACCGGCAGCACGCTGCCGACACCGGCGGCCACCGCCGCACCGCGCCGGGCGTGCAGCTCGCGCGAGCGTGGCCCGGGGATCTCGGTCACGACGCGTCGCTCCTGCGGCAGGTCGGGCCCGCCCGAGGTGGTGAAGGGGAGGGCTGGGTCGGTAAGAGTCACGGTGGTCACGCTTCCAGGCCAGTGGCGCAACGGGTACGCGGTTGCGACGGTTCGCGAGCATTGTTGCGCCACTCGACGCGAGGCGGCCACCCCCACTGGGACACTGGTCGCGTGAGTGCAGCCGGAGCCCGCCGCGACATCGTGATCTTGGGGTCGACCGGCTCGATCGGCACCCAGGCCCTCGAGGTGGTGGCAGCCAACCGCGACCGGTTCCGCGTCGTCGCCCTCGCGGCCGGTGGCAACCGGCCGGAGCTGCTCGCCGCCCAGGCACTCGAGCACGCCGTCGAGGTGCTCGCCGTCGCTCGGGCCAGCGCTGCCCAGGATGTGCAGCTGGCGTTGTACGCGGAGGCAAAGCGACGCGGCTGGTCGGAGGGCAACGCCCGGTTGCCGCGGCTGCTGGCCGGTCCGGACGCGCCCACCGAGCTCGCACGCCTCGGCTGCGACGTGGTCCTCAACGGGATGGACGGGGCGGCCGGCCTGCGGCCAACCCTGGCGGCGCTGGCGGCTGGCCGCACCCTGGCGCTGGCCAACAAGGAGTCGCTGATCATCGGCGGCGACCTGGTGACGGCCGCGGCGGCCAACGGCCAGATCGTGCCGGTCGACTCCGAGCACTCCGCGCTCGCCCAGGCGCTGCGCGGTGAGGACCCGGGTGACGTCGCCCGGCTGCTGGTCACCGCTAGCGGCGGGCCGTTTCGTGGTCGCACCCGCGCCGAGCTCGCCGAGGTCACCCCGGAGCAGGCGCTGGCGCACCCGACCTGGGCGATGGGGCCGCTGGTCACGGTCAACTCCGCGACGCTGATGAACAAGGGCCTCGAGGTCATCGAGGCGCACCTGCTGTTCGGCATCGGTTTCGACCGCATCGAGGTTGTCGTCCACCCGCAATCGGTGGTGCACTCGATGGTGGAGTACGTCGACGGGTCGACGATCGCGCAGGTCTCGCCGCCGGACATGCGGCTGCCGATCGCCCTCGGCTTGGCCTGGCCGGGCCGCGTCCCGGACGCCGCACCGCCCTGCGACTGGTCCGCAGCGACGGCGTGGGAGTTCGCGCCACTGGACGCCGACGCCTTCCCCGCCGTAGGCCTGGCCCGCGCGGCCGGCGAGCGGGGCGGCACCGCACCGGCGGTGCTGAACGCCGCCAACGAGGTCTGCGTGGAGGCGTTCCTCGCCGGGCGCATCGGCTTCCTCACCATCAGCGACACCGTCGGCGCCGTGCTCGCCGAGGCGCGGGCCGCCGACCGCGTAGGCTCGTCGGGGGAGCTGGCCGCATCGCCGCTCACCGTCGATGCCGTGCTGGCCGCCGACGCATGGGCCCGCCAGCGCGCCGACGACGCGATGGACAGCAGGAGGGAGCGAGCATGACCGCGGTCATCTACACCCTCGGCGTCGTCTGCTTCTTCCTGGGTCTGATGGCCTCGATCGCGCTGCACGAGGTCGGGCACATGTGGCCGGCCAAGCGGTTCGGCGTCAAGGTGACCGAGTACTTCGTCGGCTTCGGTCGCCGGCTGTGGTCGGTGCGGCGCGGTGAGACCGAGTACGGCATCAAGGCGATCCCGCTGGGCGGCTACGTCAAGCTCGTCGGGATGCTGCCGCCCGCAGCACGCGATGCCATGAGCGACCCCGAGCACCCCCGACGGGTGCGGGCCACCAACACCGGCATGTTCACCCAGCTGGTCGCCGACGCCCGCGCCGCGGAGTACGAGAAGGTCGGGCCCGGCGAGGAGGACCGACTGTTCTACCGCAAGCCGTGGTGGCAGAAGCTGATCGTGATGAGCGGTGGCCCGCTGGTCAACGTCGCGATCGCCGCCGTGCTGTTCGCGCTGCTCATCATGGTCATCGGCGGCCCCGGGCCGCCGACGACCACGGTCGCCACCGTGTCGGACTGCGTGATCGCCGCCGACCGCGCCGAGCAGACCTGCCAGTCGGGCGACCCGCCCTCGCCCGCGGCGGTCGCCGGGCTGCAGCCCGGCGACACCATCACCTCGTTCAACGGCACTGAGGTTACGGGTTGGGAGCAGCTCACCGGTCTGATCCGCGCCAACGACGACGGCAGCGCGCGGATCGGGGTCGAGCGGGACGGGCAGAACCTCATGCTGCGCACCAACACCACCGTCTCGGCGCGCGAGAGCCTGGACGAGCCGGACAGCTTCACCGAGGTGGGGTTCCTCGGCGTCGCACCGACCCAGCCGATCGTGCGCGGCGGGCCGGGCGACGTGGCCGCGACGATGGGTCGGCTGGTCAAGCTGACCGGTGCGGCGATGGTCGACCTGCCGGCCCGAATGGTCGATGTGGCCCGGGCAGCGGCCGGCGCCGAGCGGGAGCAGGACAGCCCGATCAGCGTCGTCGGCGCCAGCCGGGTCGCCGGCGAGCTGGTCACCGCCGACGAGAACCCATGGCGCACCCGCTTCTCGCAGGTCATCGGGCTGCTGGCCTCGGTCAACCTGTTCATCGCGCTGTTCAACTTCCTGCCGATCCTGCCGCTCGACGGCGGCCACATCGCCGGCGCGCTGTACGAGGCGCTGCGCCGCGGCTGGGCTCGCCTGCGGGGCCGGCCCGACCCGGGCTACGTCGACATCGCCAAGCTGTTGCCGCTGGCCTACGGCTTCGCGATGGTGCTGATCGTGATGGGCGTGCTGCTGGTGTGGACCGACATCGTCAACCCGGTACGACTCGAGTGAGGACGAGACCATGACCGCCATCGACCTCGGTATGCCCGCGGCCCCGCCCCCGGTGCTCGCCGAGCGCCGCCGCTCGCGGCAGATCCGCGTCGGCGACGTGCTTGTCGGCGGCGACGCGCCGGTCTCGGTGCAGTCGATGACGACCACACCGACCACCGAGATCGACGCGACGTTGCAGCAGATCGCCGAGCTCACGGCGTCCGGCTGCGACATCGTCCGGGTCGCCTGCCCGAGCCAGGACGACGCCGAGGCGCTGCCGGCCATCGCCGGAAAGTCGCAGATCCCGGTGATCGCCGACATCCACTTCCAGCCCAAGTACGTCTTCGCGGCGATCGACGCCGGGTGTGCGGCCGTCCGCGTCAACCCGGGCAACATCCGCAAGTTCGACGACCAGGTCAAGCAGATCGCGGCCGCGGCCAAGGACGCCGGCGTCTCGATCCGCATCGGCGTCAACGCCGGCTCGCTCGACCCGCGGCTGCTCGCCAAGCACGGCAAGGCGACACCGGAGGCGCTGGTGGAGTCGGCGGTGTGGGAGGCCGGGCTGTTCGAGGAGCACGACTTCCACGACTTCAAGATCTCGGTCAAGCACAACGACCCGGTGGTGATGGTGCGGGCCTACGAGCTGCTCGCCGAGGCAGGCGACTGGCCGCTGCACCTGGGTGTCACCGAGGCCGGCCCGGCCTTCCAGGGCACGATCAAGTCGTCGGTCGCGTTCGGCGCGCTGCTCGGCCAGGGCATCGGCGACACCATCCGGGTGTCACTGTCGGCGCCGCCGGTCGAGGAGGTCAAGGTCGGCAACCAGATCCTGCAGTCGCTCAACCTGCGCCCCCGCAAGCTGGAGATCGTCTCCTGCCCGTCCTGCGGGCGGGCCCAGGTCGACGTCTACACCCTCGCCGACGAGGTGACCGCCGGCCTCGAGGGCATGGAGGTGCCGCTGCGGGTAGCCGTCATGGGCTGTGTCGTCAACGGCCCCGGGGAGGCCCGGGAGGCCGACCTCGGGGTGGCCTCCGGCAACGGCAAGGGGCAGATCTTCGTCAAGGGCGAGGTGATCAAGACCGTGCCCGAGGCCAAGATCGTCGAGACGCTGATCGACGAGGCGATGCGGATCGCCGAGGAGATGGGCGAGCCGGTGGACGGCTCGGGTGGGGCACCGACGGTCAGCGTGACGTGAAGACCGGCACCTGGTGCCCGGCGGCCCGAGCCGCCGTAGGCTGCCATCCGTGCTCACGCCACTTCGCGGCAGGCAGGGCGTCCGCCTCCTCGGCCCGCCCGACCTGGCGCGCGTGCGCGCGCTGCTGGCTCGCGACCCCGCCACGCACGTGTTCATGGCCGATCGGGTCGAGTCGACCAGGCTCGACACCCGGTGGCTGGGCGGGCGGATCTACGGTTACGTCGACGACGGCGAGCTGCTGGCGCTGTGCCACCACGCGGCAAACCTCGTGCCCGTCGGTGCGCACCCCGCGGCGGTGGGGGCCTTCGCCGAGCGGGCGCTTGCAGACGGGCGGGCCTGCAGCTCGATCTTCGGCCCCGAGGACGCGGTCCTCGGCCTATGGCAGCTGGTGCAGCACCAGTGGGGTCCGGCGCGGTCACTGCGCCCGTCCCAGCCGTTCCTGACCATCGCCCGTCCGAGCGCTGTCCCCCCCGACCGCCGGGTCCGGGTGGTGCGCCTGGACGAGCTGGACGTGCTCTACCCCGCGTCGGTGGCGATGTTCACCGAGGAGATGGGGATCTCACCGGAGGCCGGCGGTGCGCCGGGTGCCTACCGGGCCCGGGTTGCCCAGCTGATCACCCAGGGACGGGTGTTCGCCCGCATCGACGACGGGCGGGTGGTGTTCAAGGCGGAGATCGGCGCGGTGACGCCGGCAGCCTGCCAGATCCAGAGCGTGTACGTCGACCACGCCTACCGCGACCACGGGCTGGCGACCCACGGCATGGCGACCGTCGTCGAGACGACGCTGCGGGACTGGGCGCCGGTCGTCACGCTCTACGTCAACGCCGACAACGCCGCCGCCCGCCGGGTCTACGACAAGGTCGGCTTCGCCCGCACGAACACGTTCGCGACGGTGCTGCTCTGAGCGCCGACCGCGGCCGGCGCGCGGCGATCCGGGTCTGATGCGGCCCGCCCGGTTGCGGGCCGCGGTGGGCGCGCTGGCGCTGCTCGCCGTGAGCCTGGCGGCGGCGTGTACGGACCAGGCTGCCCGCAATGTGGGCCCCGCCGACCCGACCGGTTCGAACCCGGCCGCGTCTCCGGCCTACCCGACGGCCGACTCAGACCCGACGGCCGAGCCCGACCCGACGGCCGAGCCCGACCCGACGGCCGAGCCCGACCCGAAGCCGGAGCCCGAGCGGCGGACCGTGTCCCTGCTGGTGGCAGGCGACGTGTTGCTGCACGCCAAGACCTGGCAGACGGCCCGGGCCGACGCCCGTCGGCGGGGCGCGAGCGGGCTGGACTTCGAGCCGATGCTGGCCGGTGTCGCCCCGGCCGTACGCGGGGCCGACCTGGCCGTCTGCCACCTCGAGACGCCGCTCGCGCCCCCGCAGGGCCCCTTCGCCGACTACCCGGCGTTCTCGGTGCCCCCGCAGGTGGTGCCGGCGCTGCGCCGCGCCGGCTTCGACGCCTGCACGACCGCGTCGAACCACAGCCTCGACCGCGGCGCCGACGGGCTCGCCCGCACGCTGGACACCCTCGACGCGCGGGGCATCGACCACGACGGCACCGCGCGAACCGCGCAGGAGCAGCGCCGGACGATGGTGCTCGACGCCGACGGCGTCCGGGTCGCCGTGCTGTCGTACACCTTCGGCACCAACGGCATCGCGCTGCCCGCCGGCCAACCGTGGGCGGTCAGCCTGATCGACCCCGCACGCATCGCGCGCGAGGCCGCGGCGGCCCGCCGCGGCGGTGCGGACGTGGTCGCCGTCGGGCTGCACGCCGGCACCGAGTACGTCACCGCGCCCGACGACTACCAGACCGCCCTCGTGGACGAGATCACCCGCTCGCCGGACATCGACGTCGTCTACGGCCACCATGCGCACGTGCCGCAGCCGATCGACCGGGTGCACGGCACCTGGGTCGCCTACGGCCTCGGCAACTTCGTCGCGGGTCAGCAGACGGCGGTGCGGCTCACCTACCGCGGCGTCAGCGTGCGCTTCGAGCTCACCGAGCGGCCGGGGCGCTCGCGCGGCGCAGGTGGTCGCTTCGCCGTCACCGACATCGGCTACCTGCCGACCGCGATCACCGGCGCCGACCCGGCCCGGCCCACGACCCGCGTGCTCGACATCCGGGCCGCCCTCGACGACCCGGACACACCGCGCCGGTTGCTGCCCCGGCTGCGAGCCGACCTGGCGGCCGTCCGCGCCGATGTGCTGTCTCGCGGAGCCGACACGCTGGACCCCGACGTGGACGTGCACCTGCTGCGTCGCTGAGCGCGCCACCGGCTGGCATAGGCTCGCCCGCGTGCTGAGGATGTCGACCCTTTTCGTCCGGACCCTGCGCGACGACCCCGCTGACGCCGAGCTGGCCAGCCACCGGCTGCTGGTGCGTGCCGGCTACATCCGCCGCGCCGCGCCAGGCATCTACTCGTGGCTTCCGCTGGGATACCGGGTGCTGCGCAACGTGGAGCGGATCGTGCGCCAGGAGATGGACGCGATCGGCGCCCAGGAGGTGCACTTCCCCGCGCTGCTGCCGCGCGAGCCGTACGAGGCGAGTGGTCGGTGGAGCGACTACGGCGACAACATCTTCCGGGTCAAGGACCGCAAGGGCGCCGACCACCTGCTCGGCCCCACCCACGAGGAGATGTTCACGCTGCTGGTCAAGGACCTGTACTCGTCCTACAAGGACCTGCCGCTGTGGCTGTACCAGATCCAGACCAAGTACCGCGACGAGCCGCGGCCCCGGGCGGGCATCCTGCGGGGACGCGAGTTCGTGATGAAGGACTCGTACTCCTTCGACGTCTCCGATGCGGACTTCAAGGCGAGCTATGACGCGCACCGGGCGGCGTACGTGCGGATCTTCGACCGGCTGGGCTTCGACTACGTGGTCGTGGCCGCGATGTCGGGTGCGATGGGTGGCTCGGCCAGCGAGGAGTTCCTCGCCACCGCCGCCGACGGCGAGGACACCTACGTGCGTTGCACGACCTGCGACTACGCAGCCAACGTGGAGGCGGTGCGGGTCCCCGCGCCACCCGCGAGGGACCACCACGACGTGCCGGCGGCGCACGCCGAGCAGACGCCCGGCACCCCGACGATCGAGACGCTGGTGGCGCACCTGGACGAGGCGTTCCCGCGCCCGGACCGGGCCTGGACCGCCGCGGACACGCTCAAGAACGTGCTGGTCGTGCTGCACCACCCCGACGGCACCCGCGAGCCGCTGGCCGTCGGTGTGCCGGGCGACCGCGAGGTCGACGAGAAGCGGCTGCAGGCGCAGGTCGAGCCGGCCGAGCTCGCGCCCTTCACCGAGGCGGACTTCGCCGCCAACCCGGCGCTGCGCAAGGGCTACATCGGGCCGGGTGCGCTCGGCCTCGACAACGCCTCGGGCATCCGCTACCTGGTCGACCCGAGGGTCGCCGAGGGCACCGTCTGGGCCACCGGCGCCGACGTCGACGGCAGCCACGTGCTCGACCTGGTCGCCGGCCGCGACTTCACCGCCGACGGCATCATCGAGGCCGCCGAGGTGCGCGAGGGCGACCCGTGCCCGGTCGACGGCGGTGCGCTGGTCACCGCCCGCGGCATCGAGATGGGCCACATCTTCCAGCTCGGTCGGCGCTTCGCCGAGGCCCTCGACCTCAAGGTCCTGGACGAGAACGGCAAGCGCGTGACGGTCACGATGGGCTCGTACGGCGTCGGGGTGTCCCGCGCGGTCGCGGCCGTGGTCGAGAACTCCCACGACGAGCACGGCATCATCTGGCCGCGCGAGCTCGCACCGGCCGACGTGCACATCGTCGCGACCGGCAAGGACCCGGCCGTCTTCGAGACCGCCGAGCGGCTCGCCCAGGGTCTGCAAGAGGCTGGTGTCGAGGTGCTCTACGACGACCGGCCCAAGGTCTCGCCGGGCGTGAAGTTCGCCGACGCCGAGCTGATCGGCGTGCCCACCATCGTCGTCGTCGGCCGCAACCTCGCCGACGGGGTGGTGGAGGTGCGTGACCGGGCCGGCGGCACCCGCGACGAGGTCCCGGTCGCGGAGGCCCGCGAGCACCTGCTGGCGGTCGTGCGCGGCTGAGGGGGCAGCCGCACGCCTGGCCCGCCTATGGCTGCTGCAGCCCGGGGAAGGCGACCGGGTTCGCGCCCCAGTCCAGACCCCGGGTAGCAGCCCGGGTCAGCGAGTCGACGGCCATCCGCCTGATCGGCCCGGTCGCCCGCCGCACCAGCTCGACGTAGGCGGCGGCGCACGCGTCCTCGACCAGGCGCGCCAGCCGGGCCGCCGAACCCGCGTCGGTCACCGGCTGCGGGATCCCGTAGCCCGGTAGCGCCGCCACCGGCTCGACGCCCTCGGCGCGCAGGTCCTCTTGCAACCGGTCCCGCCGCCGCTGGTGGACGAGGTAGCCGTCCCGCGCGCGGACGCCCTCGGCCGAACCGGCGGCCAGCACCCCGCCGCATACGCCGTAGGCGTAGACGGCCGCGTGCTCAGCAGCCAGGGCCGCCTGGACGGCGGTCAGCACCGGCTCGGCCAGGCTCACCGGTCCGCGCCCCTCGAGCGCCCTCGGGCGGGCGCGTCGGCGGCAGCCTCGAACAGCAGCACCTCGTGCTGGGCCAGGCAGGCCGCGTACGACGCCAGCGCAGCGGCGAGGTCGCCACTGCCGACCCGCGTCGCCGCCGCTCGGGCGGCCGTGGCCGCCTGCTGCTCGCGCCGGAGCAGGTCACGCAGGGCGGCCTTGGCGGTCGCCGGCACCCGACCGCCGGCACGGCCCCGCGTGGACGCCCCCTCGGCGGTGAACGCGCGTACGTGCGCGGCGTGCCGCTCGGCCATCGGCCGCAGCAGGCTGCCCAGCCGCCCATGGCGCCGGCTCGTCGCCTGCAACCGGTCCGCCAGGTTTGCGGCGGTGCGTGCGACCCGCCGCGCGTCGGCAAGATCCCCAGCGGCAGGGTCAGCGCGGGCATCGTGGGCGCGCTGAGGGCCGCCTGCGACCACGCTCCAACCGCCGAGTCCCGCGGCCCCCGCGGCCACGCCCACCGCCACCGACGCTGCCGTCACCCGCCGGCGAGACACCCTGGTGGTCCACACGGGCACGGACGCTACCGGGCCGGTGCCCGTATAGGCTGGGATACCCGCTGCGGCGGGCCAGCACGGGCGAACCACAACCGCACAGCGAGGAGGCGGAGCCGATGAACCGGGCACCGACCCACCGCCTCGAGGACGTGTTGTTGCCCGCGGTCGCGGCCGTTGGCGCCGACCTCGACGCCGTCGAGATCGCGGCGGCGGGTCGTCGACAAGTGCTCCGGCTGGTGGTGGACCGCGCCGGCGACCTGACCTTGGACGACATCGCCGAGGTCAGCCGGGCGGCGTCCAAGCAGCTGGACGCCAGCGGGGCGATGGGCGAGCGGCCGTACACCCTGGAGGTGACCAGCCGGGGAGTCGACCGGCCGCTGACGCTGCCGCGGCACTGGGTGCGCAACACCGGCCGGCTGGTGTCGGTCACGATCGTCGAGCACGCCCCCGAGCCGCGGGCCTTCACTGGACGGATCGCTGGCGCCGACGACGACGGGGCCGACGTCGTGGTCGACGGTCGACGGCGTCGGGTTCCCTACGCCGACGTCAAGCGGGCCGTGGTGCAGGTCGACTTCACAGCCAAGGAGGCCTGAGCGACATGGACATCGACATGGCTGCGCTGCGCATGCTCGAACGGGAGAAGGATGTCCCGTTCGACGTGGTGGTCGCCGCGATCGAGCAGGCCCTGCTGGTTGCCTACGAGCGCACCGAGGGGGCGCACCCGCATGCCCGTGTCGAGCTGGACCGCAAGAACGGTCACGTGGTGGTGTGGGCTCGCGAGGCTGCCGTGCCGGACGAGGACGGCGCGGAGGGTGCCGACGAGGACGCGGCGCCGCGGGAGTGGGACGACACCCCCACCGGCTTCGGCCGGATCGCTGCCACCACCGCCCGCCAGGTCATCCTGCAGCGGCTGCGTGACGCCGAGGACGAGCAACGCTTCGGTGAGTTCTCGGGCCGGGAGGGAGATCTGGTCTCGGGCACGGTGCAGCAGGGCCGCAACCCCGACGACGTCCTCGTCGACCTCGGCAAGGTGGAGGCGCTGCTGCCTGCCGGCGAGCGGGTGCCCGGCGAGCGCTACGAGCACGGCTCTCGGTTGAAGTGCCTGGTGGTCAGCGTCCGCAAGGGGATGCGCGGACCGCAGGTGATGGTGTCGCGCAGCCACCCGCACCTGGTCAAGAAGCTGTTCGCCCTCGAGGTGCCCGAGATCGCCGACGGCAGCGTCGAGATCGCGGCGGTCGCCCGGGAGGCGGGCCACCGCACGAAGCTGGCCGTGCACGCGACCATCCCCGGCGTGAACGCCAAGGGTGCCTGCATCGGTCCCATGGGCCAGCGGGTCCGCAACGTCATGAACGCGCTGCACGGCGAGAAGATCGACATCGTCGACTACGCGGAGGACCCGGCAGAGTTCGTCGGGCATGCGCTGTCGCCGGCCCGGGTGTCGTCGGTGCAGATCGTCGACGCCGCCAGCCGCTCGGCCAGGGTGGTCGTGCCCGACTATCAGCTGTCGCTCGCGATCGGCAAGGAGGGCCAGAATGCCCGGCTCGCGGCCCGCCTCACCGGCTGGCGCATCGACATCCGGCCCGACGACCCCGGCGCAGCGGAGTGAGTCCGCCTCTCCGCTACGATGTGTGGCGATGGCTCGCGCGTCGACGCGTACGTGTGTGGGGTGCCGGCGACGGGCGAGCGCAACCGAGTTGATCCGCGTGGTGGCGCTCGGCAGTGACACCCCCAAGGTGTTGGTGCCCGACCCGCGCAGATCGGCCCCGGGCCGTGGGGCGCACCTGCATCCCACGACAACATGTCTTGACCTTGCCGAACGACGACGCGCGTTCGGCCGCGCCCTCCGTGTGGAGGGGCCGGTCGATCTCGCCGGCGTGCGGCAGTTGATCGTCGCGACCCGTGACGACCCGACAGGAAGCGAGTGACCGCTCATGAGCGCTCGATGATTCTCTCGAGATGACCATGTACGTCTGACGACCGGTCTGCGCCCCACGATGGGCCTGGACCACGAAGGAGAATTGTGGCCAAGGCCCGCGTCCACGAGCTCGCAAAGGAACTCGGTGTCCCCAGCAAACTGGTGCTGGAGACCCTCAAAGACATGGGGGAGTTCGTCAAGAGCGCCTCGTCGACGGTCGAGGCACCCGTCGTACGCCGGCTCAACGAGCAGTTCGGCGAGCAGCTGAGAGCGCAGGCCAAGCCTGCCAAGAAGGCCGCCGCTGCCCCGGCACCCGCCCCCGTTCCCGCCGCGGCCGCCGAGCCCGAGCCGCCCATCTCGCACGGTGGCCCGGCCACCCAGGAGCCCGGCAGCCCGGAGCCCGTTAGCCCGGAGCCCGTTAGCCCGGAGCCCGTTAGCCCGGAGCCCGTTAGCCCGGAGCCGGTCATCTCGGCCTCGGTCATTCAGGAGCCTGGCAGCCCGGAACCGACCACCCCGCAGCCCACCACCGAGGAGCCGGCCAGCCCGACCGCGCCGCGTCCGGCGCCGGCCAGGCCGGCACCGCGACCTGGCGGTCCGGCGCGTCCCGGCCAGCCCGGGCCGCGGCTCACCGGTCGCCCTCCCGGCGGCGGTGCGCCGCGGCCGGGCAACAACCCGTTCTCCTCCACCCAGGGGATGCAGCGTCCCGGGCGTCCGGAGCCGGGCGCCGACCCGGCGGCCGGCCAGCCGCCGGCAGCAGCCGCCCGCGACGGAGCTCCCCCGAGCCGCGCGGACGCGATGCCCGGCATGCCGCGCCCGAACCCGGCGATGATGCCCAAGCAGAGTGCACCGGGCCTCAGCGGACGGGCCGGCGGCCCGGCCGGCACGCGAGGTCGGCCCGCCCCCGGTGGTCGCACCGGCGCCCCCGCGGGGCGTAGCCCCGGCGGCGGCCGCTTCGGCGGTGGTCCCGGCGCCCCGGGTGGTCCGCCCGGAGGCCGGCCCGGCGGTCCGGGCCGCGCCGGCCGTGGCGGCACCCAGGGTGCCTTCGGCCGTCCCGGCGGACCGTCGCGTCGGGGCCGCAAGTCGAAGCGGGCCAAGCGCCAGGAGTTCGACAACATGCAGGCCCCCGTCACGGGCGGCGTGCGGCTGCGCAAGGGTGAGGGTGAGACCGTCCGGCTGGCGCGCGGCGCCTCGCTGACCGACTTCGCCGAGAAGATCGGCGTGGACCCGGCCTCGCTCGTGCAGGTGCTGTTCCACCTGGGCGAGATGGTGACGGCCACCCAGTCGGTGAACGACGACACGTTGCAGGTGCTCGGCACCGAGCTCGAGTACAACGTCGAGGTCGTCTCGCCCGAGGACGAGGACCGCGAGCTGCTGGACTCGTTCAACCTCGAGTTCGGCCAGGACGAGGGCGACGCCGCGGCGATGGCCCCGCGTCCACCGGTGGTCACCGTGATGGGTCACGTCGACCACGGAAAGACCAAGCTGCTGGACGCGCTGCGCAACGCCAACGTGGTCGACGACGAGGCCGGTGGCATCACCCAGCACATCGGCGCCTACCAGGTCGCCACCTCGGTGGACGACGCCGAACGCAGGATCACCTTCATCGACACCCCCGGTCACGAGGCGTTCACCGCCATGCGTGCCCGCGGCGCGCAGGCGACCGACATCGCCGTGCTGGTGGTGGCCGCCGACGACGGGGTCATGCCGCAGACGGTCGAGGCGCTCAACCACGCCAAGGCCGCCGAGGTGCCGATCGTGGTCGCGGTGAACAAGGTCGACAGGGCCGACGCCGACCCGACCAAGGCGCGCGGCCAGCTGACCGAGTACGGCCTGGTGCCCGAGGAGTACGGCGGCGACACCATGTTCGTCGACGTCTCGGCCAAGTCCGGCGTCGGCCTCGAACAGCTGCTGGAGTCGATCGTGCTGACCGCCGACGCCTCGCTGGACCTGCGGGCCAACCCCGACCAGGACGCACAGGGGTTGTCGATCGAGGCGCACCTCGACCGCGGTCGTGGGCCGGTCGCCACCGTGCTGGTCCAGCGCGGCACGCTGCGGGTCGGCGACTCCGTCGTCGCCGGACCGGCGTACGGCCGGGTGCGGGCGATGCTCGACGAGCATGGCGCCCATGTTGCAGAGGCGCTGCCGTCACGTCCGGTGCTGGTGCTCGGCCTGACGGCCGTGCCCGGCGCGGGCGACAACCTGATGGTGGTCGACGATGACCGGGTCGCCCGGCAGATCGCCGAGCGGCGGGAGGCCCGCGAGCGCAACGCGCTGCTGGCCCAGCGCACCGGCCGGCGCACCCTCGAGGACTTCATGACCAGCATGGAGAAGGGCGAGTCCGACGAGCTGCTGCTCATCCTCAAGGGCGACGTGTCCGGCTCGGTGGAGGCTCTCGAGGACGCGTTGGCGGGTCTCGACGTGGGCGAGAACGTCTCGCTGCGCGTCATCGACCGCGGCGTCGGAGCGATCACCGAGACCAACGTCAACCTGGCGGCAGCCTCCAACGCGGTGATCATCGGCTTCAACGTCCGCCCGCAGGGCAAGGCGACCGAGCTGGCCGATCGCGAGGGCGTCGAGATCCGCTACTACTCGGTGATCTACAACGCCATCGAGGAGATCGAGGCCGCCCTGCGCGGGATGCTCAAGCCGGAGTTCGAGGAGGCCCAGCTGGGCACCGCCGAGATCCGCGAGGTGTTCCGCTCGTCCAAGATCGGCAACATCGCGGGCTGCATGGTCACCGGTGGGGTCATCCGCCGCAACGCCAAGGTCCGGCTGTTGCGCGACGGCGCCGTCGTCGCCGACACCCTCGACCTGTCGAGCCTCAAGCGGTTCAAGGACGACGCGACCGAGGTGCGGGAGGGCTTCGAGTGCGGTCTGACCCTGCGCGGCTACAACGACATCAAGATCGGCGACGTGATCGAGTCGTTCGAGATGCGTGAGCTGACCCGCACCTGACCCAACCAGGACAACTTTGCGAGGGCGGAGATGATGGGGGCGTGTTCGTCGGGGCGCTCGAGGTCGAGCTGATGCTCGGCGGCGATGTCGGCTCGCTCAAGCAGAAGCGCGCCGTCGTACGCCGGCTGCTGGCCGAGTTGCGCCGGCACTTCGAGGTGGCGGTCGCCGAGACCGGCGAACAGCAGCGGTGGCGCCGCGCCACCCTCGGGGTCGCCACCGTCTCGGGAACCGCCGAGCAGATCGCTGCGGTGTGCGACCAGGTCGAGCGCTGGGCCTGGTCGCGTCCCGACGTCGAAGTGGTGCGCGTGCGGCGGCTGGTGCGCTCGATCGACGACTGAATCCTGCGGTCTAGGCTTGACCGTCCGCATCTCACCACGGCCCGAGGAGCACCGATGGTTTCCCCCCGAGTCCGCAAGATCGCCGAGCGCATCCATGTGATCGTGGCCGAGATGCTGGAGCGTCGTATCAAGGACCCCCGGCTGGGGTTCGTGACCGTCACCGACGTGCGCGTCACGGGCGACACCCAGCAGGCGACGATCTTCTACACCGTGCTCGGTGAGGCGACCGACATCGAGGCCACCGCGGTGGCCCTGCGGAGCGCGACCGGGGTGATCCGCTCCGAGGTCGGCAAGCAGCTGGCCATGCGGCACACCCCGTCGATCGACTTCGTCCTCGACGCGGTCCCCGAGAACGCCCGGCACATCGACGACCTGCTGGCCCGCGCTCAGGCCAGCGATGCGGAGGTGGCCCGCCGGGCGGCCGGCGCGGCCTACGCGGGCGACGCCGACCCGTACCGCCATCCAGCCAACGAGCCGCCTGCAGACCCCGACGGGCCGCGCTGAGGTGTCCCCGGCGCCGGGTCCGGACGGTGTGCTGGTGGTCGACAAGCCGGCCGGGTGGACGTCGCACGACGTGGTTGCCCGGGCGCGCCGGCTCGTCGGAACCCGCCGGGTCGGGCATGCCGGCACCCTGGACCCGATGGCCACCGGGGTGCTGGTTCTCGGCGTCGGACGTGGCACCCGCCTGCTCGGCCAGCTGGCGCTCACCCGCAAGCGGTACACCGCAACGATCCGGCTCGGCTCCGCGACGGTGACCGACGACGCCGAAGGCGAGGTCACCGCCCGGCAACCGACCGACGGGATCGGCGAACAGCAGGTGCGGATGGCGGCGCAGCGCTTCGTCGGTGCGATCGAGCAGGTCCCGTCCACGGTCTCCGCGGTCAAGGTCGACGGTGAGCGGGCCTACGCTCTCGCGCGTCGCGGCGAGCAGCCGCGCCTGGCGGCCCGCCAGGTCACGGTGCATGCGCTGGACGTCACCAACGTGCGCCTCGGCACCGAGCAGGTGGACGTGGACGTGGTGGTGGAGTGCTCCACGGGCACCTACATCAGGGCGCTGGCCCGTGACCTGGGCGCCCAGCTCAGTGTCGGCGGGCACCTCACGGCCCTGCGCCGCACCCGGGTGGGGCCGTTCGGGCTCGACCTCGCCCGCACGCTGGCCGACCTCGAGCACGGCAGCGCCCGGCTGCTGTCACTCGCCGAGGCGGCGGGAGCGGTCCTCCCGACCGTGCTGTGCGATGGCGACCAGGCGCGGGCGGTGTCGCACGGTCGGGCGTTGGACGCCCTGGCAGGAACCGACGGTCCGGTCGCTCTCGTCGACGACACCGGCCGGCTGCTGGCCCTGTATGAGCGGAAGGGGGAAGCGGCCCGCGCCCTGGTCGTTTTTGCACCCGCACGCGGTGAAGGGTTTAGGTAGGCCGGGGAAGGGCACTGGGTCTGCGACGCGTCGACCTGACGGGAGTAGCCATGAGCGCCGACCTCGGTGCCCCGCGACGGTACGAGTCACGGGAGGCCGATCCGTACTCGGTCACCGTGCTTGCCCCGCTCGGTGACCCCGAGGTGCGTAGCGACCTCGAGCGGCCCGAGGCCGCGGTGCTGGAGATCTTCTCGGAGGTGGCCCGGCTGGCCCGGGTCGAGGGTCGGGCGCCGGCACAGGTGCTGCCGGTGCGCCGCAGGGAGCAGACCGTGCCGTACGGCGCTCGCCGCCGCTCGGTGGAGATGCTGGACGCCACCACGCTGGAGGACGTCGCGGAAGCCCTCGGCGACAACGCGTGCCGGGTGGTGCATGCCGTCGGCTGGGAAGCCGGCGTGGTTGCCTCGGCCGTGAGCCAGAGCAACATCACGGTCGAGGGTGGTTCGCGCTCGGTCGTCGTGCTCGAGCCGTTGGGGGCACCCGGCACGCCGGAGTGGAGCCTGGCCGACCACGCGTCGGCTCTCATCGTGCAGTCGGCCCAGCATCGCCTCGAGTCGCTGCGCCACGGCGTCCCCGCCGGGTTGCTGCACGTGGTGCCGCCAGCGGCACCACGCTGCCCCATCGACCTGCAGACCGACGGATCCGCGGAACGCGCCCCGGTGCTGGCGGTCGTCGGCGACGGGCTGAGCCCGATGGTTCTCGACGTGGTCGAGCGGATTCTGCGCGCCTCGGCAGATGTGCACCTGGTCTTCGCGGGCACGGCTGGACGGGACTCGCGGTTGCGCCGCCATGCCACCACCATGCGCTCGTGGCCCGCGGCCATGTCGGCGCGGCTGCACGCGGCGGCGACGGTGACCTGGCCGCTGCTGGCAAAGGTCGACGGCGTGATCGACGTCGCCACACCCCACGCCGCCCCGCGAGCCCCGCTGGCCGCGATGGCGGCGTCGCGCCCCGTGCTGGCGATCGGTGACAGCCCGGCAGGGGAGGTCGTGAGCCACGGCGAGACCGGTGTGTGCCTGCCCGGCGTCGACCCGGCCCGGCTGGCGGCGGGGCTCGGGGGCGTTCTCGCCGACCAAGCGCTGATGCGCCGGCTGGGCCGGGCGGGGCGCATGCGCTACCTGCGTGAGCACGCGCCCGACGCCCGGGCGCGGCGGTTGGCCAACGTCTACGACTCGGCGGTTGACTGACCCGCGGGCTCCAGCTGTGCGGCGACCTCCTCCGCGTCGCGGTCGGGGGAGGCAGAGCCGTCGGGTAGCGCACGCGTGGTCACGAGCTGCTCGGCCACGACCCGGAGCTTGACGTTGTGGTGCTGCGAGTAGCGCCGAAGCACGGCGAACGCACGCTGTTGGTCGAGACCGAAGCGCTCCATCAGAATCCCCTGCGCCAGCCCCACCAGGTGCCGGGAGTCGATCGCCCGCCGCAGGTGTGACTCGTTGCGGGACCGCCCGAGGGCAACCGCGGCGTGGGCGGCATAGACCTCGGCAACCTGCAGGTCGTCGTTGCCGAAGTGCCCGGGTTCGGCGGAGTAGATGTTCAGTGCGCCGAGGGTGGTCTCGTCGTGGTACAGCTGGACGCCGAGCGTGCTGCGCAGCCCGAGGTTCTTGGCGCGCCAGGCCCACCTCGGCCACCGCTCGTCGGCGAGGGTGTCATCGATGCGGTAGCTGCGCCCGTCAACGAATGCCTGCAGACACGGGCCCTCGCCCAGCTCGTACTGCGCCTGGTCGCCGGCGCGCACCACCTCGTGCGACGCCGCGCCCGTCTCGACCTTCTTCGTACGGGCCTCGCTGTACGAGATACCGGCGTAGTCGCAGTCCAGCGCCTTCAGCGCGAGCTCGACGATGCGCTCGAGGGTCTCGTCGACGGTGGGTGCCTCGTTGAGCGAGCGCGCCAGCTCGGCGAAGTCGTCATGATCGGGAACGCGCATGGGCGATTGTTACACCCTCTCGACGCCGACGCCCAGGCAACCAACCGCTTCGGTCGTCGTTGCTGGCGCCCGACGGCTCCTGGGCCGCGCAGGCCCCGACCGGCTAGCAGAACCGCCTGCCCATGAGAGACTCGAGCGAGCATCCGACCCTGACCACCGCACAGCCGCCCGGGAGATTCCCCTGACGACCTACGAAGTGGCGCATGAGCCGGTGGTCGAGTCCAAGAAGCTGCGACTCGCCGGGCTCGCCGTCCACGTCTACACCGCCAGCGGTTCGGTGTTGGCCCTGCTGATCGTCGTGGCCGCCATGGACGGCGACGCCATCCGTGCGCTGTGGCTCGGGTTGATCGCCCTGGTCATCGACGGCACCGACGGCATGCTCGCCCGCAGGCTGCGGGTCAAGCAGACGATCCCGTGGTTCGACGGCGCGCGGCTCGACGACATCGTCGACTACCTCACCTACGCGTTCGCGCCGATGGTGCTGCTGTGGACGGGCGGCTACCTGCCCGCCGGCATGGGTGGCGCGATGCTGGCCGCGCTCCCGCTGCTGGCGTCGAGCTACCAGTTCTGCCGCGTCGACGCCAAGACCGAGGACCACTTCTTTCTCGGCTTCCCCAGCTACTGGAACGTCGTCGCGTTCTACGTCGTCGTGCTGGGGCTGGGGCAGACCCCGACTGCCCTGCTGTTGCTGACCTGCGCGGTGCTGGTGTTCGTGCCGGTGCGCTACATCTACCCGTCGCGCACCGTCGCCTTCCGGCGGCTCAACCTCGCGCTGACCGCAGGGTGGTTGACCGCCTACGCAGCGCTGCTGACGCAGATGCCCGATCCGCACCCGGGCGTGGTCGGGCTGTCGTTGGCCTATCTCGGCTACTACGCCGCCCTCAGCATCTACCTCACGGTAAACGGCCGGCGACAGCGGGCCTGAGCCATGGCCGTCGGTCTCGGGGCGGCACTGCTGGCGGCCGTCGTGTTCGGCTCGGCCGCACTCTTGCAGGCCACCGGTGCTCGCCGGTTGCCCCCGGCCAGCGGGCTCGACCCCAGGATGCTCATCTTGTTGCTGCGCGAGCCAGCCTTCCTGGCCGCCGTGCTGTGCAACGTGGCGGGCTTCCTGCTGCACCTGGTGGCCATCCGCCAGCTGCCGCTGTTCCTCGCGCAGGCCGGTATCGCGGTCAGCCTGGCCGTTACCGCCCTGCTGGCCGTACGCATCTTCGGCGACCCGCTCAGCGGGCCCGAGTGGGCCGCGGTGGCCGGGGTCTGCACCGGACTGGCGGTGCTCACGGCGGCTGCGGGCCAGACCGGTGAGCAGCGCGCCACCGGCACGTTGGAGGTCGCGCTGGCCGCGGGCCTGCTGGCCATCGCCGGCGGGGGTGCACTGGCAGCCCGACGACGGGGCACCGTGTCGACGTCGCTGCTCAGTGCACTTGCCGGCCTGGGCTTCGCCACCACCGCGGTTGCCGCTCGTCTGCTGCCCGGGCTGTCACTGACGGCCGTGTTGACCGCACCCGCGGCCTACCTGCTCGCCGCCGCAGGTGCGCTGGCCTTCCTGCTCTACTCCGTGGCGCTGCAACGCGGCGCCGTCACCGCGGCCACGGCGCCGATGATCGTGCTGCAGACCGTCACCCCGTCGGTGGTGGGCGTGCTGGCGCTGGGGGACGCGGTGCGTTCGGGCTGGCTGCTGCCGGCAGCGGCCGGGCTGGTCGCCACGGTCGCCGGCGGTATCGTCCTGGCTCGCTACGACGGCCTTCGGGCAGCGTCGACGAGCGCTCGGGGGGCGGCTCACGATGAGGTGCGAGGCTGCGCCGAGTCCCGACCGCAGACGTCCGAGGAGCCTGACCAATGAGCGTGTGGCGCCAGCTGAGCGCGATCTCGGTCGAGGGGCCCACGGTCGTGACGGTGGGCAACTTCGACGGCGTGCACCTCGGCCACCGGGTGGTGCTCACCCGCTCGGCCGAGGTGGCACGCCGCCGCGGCGGCGTGCCGGTGGTCGCGGTCACCTTCGACCCGCACCCGCTGCTGGTTCTGGCGCCGGCGCGCGCGCCGGCCATGCTGACCGACATCGATCAGCGCGTCGAGTTGCTGCGTGCGGCCGGGGTCGACCACGTGGTCGTGCTGGCGTTCAATCGGGGGGTGGCGGGCTGGTCACCATCGGAGTTCATCGTCTGGGTGCTGGTCGATGCGCTGCAGGCGGCGGCGGTCGTCGTGGGCGCGGACTTCCGCTTCGGCGCCCGCGCCGCCGGTGATGTCGAGACGTTGCGCAGCGAGGGCGCCAGGCTGGGCTTCACCGCCGAGGTGGTCGAGCTCGCCGCCGGTGGGCAGACCGCTTCCTGGTCGTCGAGCGCGGCACGCGCCGCCCTCGACCGTGGCGACGTCGCCGCCGCCGCAACAATCCTCGGCCGCCACCATGCCGTGCGCGGCGTCGTCGTCGAGGGCGAGCGGCGCGGTCGGACGCTGGGCTACCCCACCGCCAACGTGCCCGCCGCGGCATCGGTCGCGGTGCCCGCGGACGGTGTGTATGCGGGGACGTTGCGGCGGCGAGACCAGCCGGGCGCCTCCGCCCTGCCCGCGGCCATCAGCGTCGGCACCAACCCCACCTTCGACCAGGTCTCGCGACGCATCGAGGCGTACGTCTTGGACCGCGACGATCTCGAGCTGTACGGGGTGCCGGTCGAGGTAGCTTTCCACGACTACCTGCGTGGCCAGGTCCGCTTCGACGACGTCGCCGAGCTGGTCGACCAGATGGCTCGCGACGTCGATGACGCCCGGGCCGCGTTCAGGCGCCGGTGAACAGCGCGGCGATGATCCGTTGCGCTCGCAGCGTGAGGGTGCCGGCGGGGCGAACGTCGGCCCGCCGCGCGGCGCGACGCTGCATGCCCGGCGAGACCGGCTCACCGGTGAGCCGCGCGTGCGCCGCGGCCGCAGTGGCCCGCATACCGGCGGCGTACGGGTGGAAGGCCAGGGCGCGCGTTGCCACGGTGGTGCGGCCATTGACCCATGCGTCGGCGCCGGCACAGACGCCGTGGCCCCGCGAGGCCCGGTAGGTGTCCACGAACAGCGCGCCCACCCGAGCGGCCGCACGTTCGAGCGCATCGTTGAGCGCGCGCTGCACGCTGTCTGCCCAGCCGTAGTCGCCGCGGGCCAACGGCAGTGCCGGGCAGGTGCCCGTGCTCGGGAAGATCCGGGGGTAGCCGATCACGGCGACCAGCGCGTCGGGCCCCGCCGCCAAGGCAACCCCGCGCAGACCGGCCGCCAGCCGTTGTTCGACCCGGTTCGCCCTCGCCAGCAGCGTGTCGGTGCCGGTCGAGTTGACGAAGCGGTCACGGCAGGGCGACCCCCGCGGGTCTCCGGCAGCCAACCCGACGCACCGCCCGGCCAGGGTGCCAAAGATGTCGAAGTCGTTGCCCCCCATTCCCACCGTCACCAGGTCGGTGCCCGCGGTCAGCGCCGAGCCCTGCCAACGCAGGTCGCTGGTAGTGGCTCCCGCACAGCTCATGTCGACGATACGACGGGCGTC